>CADDZA010000075.1 GCA_902812435.1 Clostridia bacterium | reverse complement strand
TCATTAATACCACATATATCACATAGCCCCGGCTACCTGCCAACAGCAGCTTGGCTCCCGAAGGTGACAGCCTTTGAGGGCGTATCTTGCCGTCTGCTTGAGGAAATGGTACAATTCAGGCATGAAATCCCAGAGCTGCACCGGCGGTGGAAATCGCAACAGAATAAAACTGCTCTAATGTGGTATGGCCGGAGACCTCCGGAGGATGTCGGCGGCGTTGGTGGGTACCAGGAGTTCCTGGGCATTATACGAAACCCCAAACACCCGGAATACAACAATTATCTGCTCTGGGCAGAAAAGGATACCGGCGGCAGAAAGTTTGACCCGGAGTATTTTTACATCAACGAGGTCAACCGGGCACTGGCGAAGATAAAAAAAATCACCTATAAGCCGGCTTTTTAATTCCTCACGCAGAGCGGAGAAACGGGCATATTTAGGCTCCACCACCAGATCGCAAAAGATCTGGCCGAGGCCGCTGGACATTATATTCAACTACCCTGCCGGGAAGTCCCTTACAGCAAAAAAAACGGTTCCTTTTGCCTATCCCCCAATAGACAAAAGAACCGTCCCCGTGTCTCCCTGCCTTTTACTGAACGAACCTGCTCAGTTCCTCCCATATGATGTTCCGGGCTTCTTCCAGGGAGTCGGCGGCAAACAACTGGTCGAGCACCCGGTCCAGCGCATCCATGTCGGTCAGTTGCGGCACCTTTTCCTGTATGGCGGTAGAATCCGCTCCAAACCTCCGAGCCAGGTACCTGCATATGACCTCCTGCTTGGCTTTAATCTTACCTTCCGCAAGGCCTTCCGCGCGGCCCTCCGCACGCCCTTCCGCACGGCACTCCGCACGGCCCTCCGCAAAGCCTTCCGCACGGCCTTTTTCATGCCAGCTGGTGGTTATTTGCATAATGGCATCAACCTCCTTTTTGTCCATTTTACCCAATTCCCGGTAAAGTTGTTCTTCTTCCTCGCGGTTCAGCTTCAGGTAGGCCTCGAAAAAAGCGGCCAGCAACTCCATCCGGGCCAGCATGCGCAGGAATTCCAGCTTTACACGAACCCTCTCTTCCGGCCTGAAGCCCATTTTGCTTAACAGCGCCGCTGCTACCGGATTGTCACTATGGATGTACTCCCGCCAGTCGAGTTTTTTTAACTCCAGCTTGTAAAACCGGAAATTCAGAACATCCAGGAAGGGGAAGACAATCTCGAAGCTGTCCGGTTCATCCCGTACCCGGTCGTAGCCGAATACGGCCACCGGTAATATCTTCCGCCGGTGCTTCTCGTATAACCGGCTGAAGTATACAAACATCCGCTCGTTAAAATTCTTTTGTACGTACGATTGTGGTTCAATGTGTACCAGTATCAAACCGGGTTGTCCCTTAAGCTTGGTTTCCACCAGAATGTCTACTTCGTGTCTGTCACCGGCCGTAACATCGGTGAAGATTTCTTGCTGGAGAAACCTGATCTGCGTCAGGTCAATGAAACGAGCAGCTTCCGGAAAGAACAACTCCATGAACTCGGCGAAAAAGTTTTCCAAAAGTTCTTTGAATAAACGATCATGGTCAATTTGATTTTCCGTCATCTGACAGTTCTCCCGTTTAATTGTTGTAACGAGCGCACGCGGTCTTTTTAGTTTTCATGACATTTTAAGTATACCAGGGTTTTTGCCGGCAAACAATTTTCCCTGACCAACTCCGGCTTAGGGCAAACCGCCCTGTACTTAGAAGGTAAACGCTTATGGTGGCAGTTGTGCGTCTGGTTATAATTCCGAGAACCTTTTCCGACCAAAAAGGAATCAAATTAACAGGTAATTATCCACCTGCGCAATAACCCCTACAAACGGATATAATTCATGCCTACCATCATCGAATCCAACCGGCCCTTGAAGTCGTTCATGTAAGAGCCATATGCAACTCCAGTTGGGGGGAGGGGTCAGACCTGCTACTAGATTATTATGGACTTCCTCAATTTTTTCCTTATCGGTAATGGGGATCAATTTATTTTTGGTCTTTGATGCCTGGTAAAATGGAATTACTGCTAATGCAATTTTAACTAAACTACTACCTCCAGATAGATCAGAAGCCTCCGAAGAAGATATGCTTTTACGGGAATACCACCCTGAATATGTTATATGAACTCCATTTCCCGCCATTCCGGAGCATCCCTATCCAGAAAGGTGCGACGATACCAATCCGCTTTTGTCTTCCAGGTAGTTAGGTGCTCATTAGTTGTGATTGCCTGATAAAGTATTTTTTCAAAGATTATGTCCTGCACACTCTGGCTTGCAACCTTTAGCGGCTCCGGGAATTTTAAGCCGGCAAGTCTACCATAAGGAATAAGGATATTTTTTAGACAGAAGGTATGTTATTATTGTACAACTGTAAGCGAGGACAGCGGAGCCGACTGTTGAAATAAAGCCTGAAGGGGGGAAACAGTTGAACCGTCCCCCTGTTTGTGTTTTGCTAGGTCCCCAGAACTTTTAACCCGTCGATGCGCCTGAAATGTTCCAGGTTTGTTGTTAACAGAGGAAGGTTATTCTGTATGCAGGTTCCCGCGATGAAGGTATCCCGGATCCCTATTTCCTGGTTGCGGTCTTTTAGTTCCTTGTATATTTTTGCTGCAGCCTGTGCTTCTCCGAGGCCAAACGGCAATACTTCTATGATCGTCAGGATATCCGCCAGGTCCGAGGGGCGTCCGGCCCGGAGGGCGCCGTATTCGATTTCCCACGCTGTGATTGCCGAGATGTAGACCTTTTCATAATCCTCAACAGCCTGCTCGAAGGCGGTCTTCTTTTTACCCTTCGCCCGGAAATGAGCAATGATAATTGAGGTGTCAATTATGATTTCTCTATCCATTCATTCCAACTCCGGTTTATCTCGGCCAGTGCCTGGTCAATTGCGGGGTTATCCGCCCAGGCCCCCTTCGTTTTTTTCAGGATTTTATCTCTGGTGGCTCTGTCAGGAGGCCTGTTCTCGTAAAGCGGCCTGGCCTGCATCAAGAACTTTTTAAGGTCTTCAATGCGGATCCGGGCTGCTCTTTCTCCCAATTTGTAAATGGGGAAACGGCCCTGTTTTGCCCACTTATAGACGGTGGCCCGCGCCACCCCCAGGTGGTCTGCTGCTTCCTGAACCGTCATCCATTTCTTTTCCATACTCACCACCCTCCTGAGCTTTGTTACTAGTGTATTATAATGTCATTTACGTCGTCAACGACAACAATTCCGGATGATCAGGAAATTATCTCTGCCCGCGGTTAGATCTTCGGAAACATTGCTTTCGTTCATTATACCATATCTACCAAATAGCCCCAGCCACCTATCAAGACAAGGCAAGTGAAGGTATCCCTCAAGCTCTGGCAAGCCGGAACCGTTACAATTCTTCTCGTGCAGACCTGGCAGGTTTATGACTCAACCGATCCAGATATTCAGATAATATCCACTCCGGACTGCACCGCCTCCCGGATTTCGTGCGACCCAATAAAATAAGCCCGGAAGTGCCACGGCAGGAGCTGCTGTAAAACTTGATGTTGTATCTTACGAAATTTAGTTATAATAACAGCGAGACGTGGAGGTGGTAAGAATGCCAAATATTAAGCCGGTTTCAGATTTGAGAAACTATAACGAGGTTCTTCGTTCCTGCCAAGTTGGGGAACCTGTGTTTTTGACCAAAAACGGTAGAGGGCGCTATATTCTTTTGGATATACGGGAATACGAAAAACAGCAGGCCATAATTAAGCTTCTATCAAAGCTCTCTGAGACAGAGGATGCGATTAAAAAAGGAGAGGAATGGAAATCGCTTGATGACCTCAAGAAATCATTGGAGGTCTGAATGTGAAATTAAAAATCAGGATCAACCCTATGGCGATTGCCGATTATCGCTTCCTTGTCTGTGGCGGTTATCTCATTTTACAACGTAAAAGCAAAGAGCGTAAACCCGCCAGATCCACCAGTACATCCACCGCCCGGCCGGTGCGCCCGGGGACGGAAGTCTGGTGCCACTCGTCCAGGACGCCTACAAGGGCCAGCGCGAGCAAGGCCAGGACCCAGCGCCAGGTGCCGGATACCCACATCCCGCCCAAAGCGGCGACCAGAGCCAGGCCCAGCGCACCATAAACCATCACGTGCGCCCCTTTACGCAACCAGAACTGGATAAAATCCACCGGGTCGTGGCGATTGTCCACGGGCTGGCCATAGTAGGAAAACCACACCGGCGGCATCTCCCGCACCCGTTCCACAACGCGGGCATATTGTGAAACTGATCCACTTTGGCGGGGCCACCGGTATAACCGGCACGAAAAATTACTCAATTAAAACCAATCGTGCCGGAGATAGCCTGCAAGGCGTAAAAGCCCCGCGTGAGCACCGGCCCCAAACACTGCCCCGCCACGGATTTTGCAGGTCGCACGGATATGGTATAATATTGTAAGTGGTTTAATCGAGGTGCATTATACATGAATTTGAGCAAAGTTGAAAGGGAAGTTTTAAACCAATTTGTTTCCTACCTGAATCGCATTCACCCGGGGGAGATTCAAGCGGTAATCCTCTATGGTTCCAGGGCACGTGGAGACGCCCGCCCGGATTCAGACATAGACATCCTCCTTCTCGTTAATGACCGCAGAAAAATTGACCGCAACAAGATTTACGATTTCATCGTGGACGCCGAACTGGAACATGGCATAGATATTTCCCTGAATATTTATAACACCGAGGACTTCAACCGCCTGGCTAGATGGCAGACGCCCTTTGCTTCCAACGTAGTCCGGGAAGGAGAAATGTTATGGCCGGCATAGATCCCCGTGATCTTGCACAATATCGCATCCAATCGGCTGATGAAAGACTAAAAGCGGCCCGCGTATTGATGAAAAGCGGGTTATTTCGTGACGCCATTTCCCGTGCTTATTACTCCGTATTTCAGGCCGCCCGGGCGGCTCTAGCCACAAAAACGCTGGATGCCCGCAAACACTCCGGGGTAATCAGCCTGTTCAATCAACATTTTGTTAAGTCTGGGATATTGCCCAAAGATTATGGCAAAATTCTTAAAAGCGCCAAAGACATGCGTCACGCCAGTGACTACGACGATTTTTACCTGGTCACCAAAGAAGAAGCCCAGGAAGCAATAGGTAACGCCGAACGGTTCATCAATGGCATCAGGGAATTCCTTGAGAAATGTAACCGGGAACAAACTCCTGATAGTTGATGCTTGCTCATTAGCAATGTAAAAGCGGTAGTTATTGGCTCAACGCCCGGTTAAATGTAAGCGTCAAACCTTACCCACCTGGCACAATCCCCGGGTTTAGCTGATTGCCAATCCTTCTGGTAGCCCCCGCCAGACCAAAGGAAAAGCACAAAAGGGCGAAAATGGTCATGGCTAGGTCGTCTTCGTCAAAGGTCCCTCGCATAAAGAGCAGCCTCACCACCGGCTCCCGCAGTACGGCCAGGCCCACTCCTGCGGGCAGGGCGCTCAGCTCTTTTTCGAAGGCGGCGCCCCTTCGGAAATAGAGAATCTCGGTATGCACAATGTCATAGAAGCAGCTTCTCTGGCCGGGCGGTTCCATGTACGCCGCGATATCCCGGTGCACCGCGGTGCCTCGCGCCGCTGGAAACGCCTGCACCAATAAATGGCATTACCGTTCCCTCAAGCAGCCCGGCAAAGTTTACCACCTATACCACCTCCCACTCATCTCGCACTTCTATCCTCTATTGCGAAAGAAATAAACTCCAATCTTCCACCGGTATGGCCGGGATGGTATGTAACAAGCAAACCAGGCCAGCCTATGAAACATGGTTGCAACCGTCATTCATATGCTCGCTCCCAACAATCCTGTGATTTGATTCTTGAATTCTCAATGATTTAATACTCAGGCATTTGTTATCATCAGATGTTTTTGCGGTGGAGCTCAAAGCAGCCCTTATTCGCAGCTACTCCTTTCGCCAGCTCCGGCATCAGCACAACCCGCAGGGTCTGAAAGATTATCTGCAAATCGAGCAATAGAGAGTAATTGCGGATGTAGTAAAGGTCATACCTCAGTTTTTCAGATGCCTCCGTATCATATTTACCCTGCACCTGGGCAAGGCCTGTTATGCCGGGCTTTACCTTGAGCCGGTACTTATACTCGGGAATAGTTTCACTGAACTGCTCCACAAAATAAGGCCTCTCCGGCCGGGGGCCGACAAAGCTCATATCTCCCTTTAATACATTGATGAGCTGCGGCAGTTCATCAAGCCTGGCCGCTCTTAAAATCCTCCCCACCTTCGTAATGCGCGGGTCACCTTCGGCGGCCAGGACGGGTCCCGATATTTTTTCCGCATCCTTAACCATCGTCCTGAACTTTATGATGCGAAAAACCTTCCCGTTAAACCCCACCCTTTTCTGAAGATAGAAAACGGGACCGGGGGAGGAAAAACGCACGGCAATAGCTGCCAGCAGCATCAGAGGGCTGCAGGCGATCAGACAGATCGAAGCGACGACCAGGTCAAACAGGCGCTTCCCAAGCTGCTGGCCGGGGGTCAGCGAAAGGCTCTCGATTTCAAAGACGGGGAGATCATCCACCCTGCTCAAAGCGGCTTTATGCAGCAGGATATCGTAAAGCTCCGGCACCAGAAAAACCTCTTTATCCTCTTCCAGACACCTGGAGATGATCTCTTCCTTGGCTTTCTTTGATAAAGAGGTATTAATGCAAACAACCTGAGCGGATGAAATGGCCTCACCGGCAGCGGCCAGTTCCGTTTCGGCTTCGAATATACCCAATACATTATAACGCCTGCCAAGCAGCGAATCCAGCTTCCGGGCCAGCTCACGCCCCTCGCCATTGCTGCCGATGACAACAACAGACTTTGTCCCCGCCAGCCTGTCCAGGAACACCTGCCATAAAAAACGCCAGGTGCCGAGCAAAAGCACCTGGATGCAAGAGGCGATCAAAAATACCGACCTCGGGAAAGAAAAGCCTCTCAGCACAAAGGTTAAAGACATGGTTCCCATATTGGTAAGGAGAACGGCGATTGCCACACTGTATAAGGTTTCAAGCCGTCTTTTCCAGGAATGTGAGTAAAGATCAAGGAAAGAAAAGAAAACCAAAACCAGCACGCCTATATAAGGCACTAAACGGATAAAAGGCGCCAGGTTGTAGTACGGAATATTTCCGACAAACCTCAGACAAAATGCCAGATAAAAACCCAGCAAAAAAAGACCCGTATCAACCACATACAACCCAAATTTTAACGGCCAGGACCTGCGCATCTACGGTATCCTCCAGTATTCTACTTGCCACCAACTTCTACAATATTCGAATAAAACCCAAATTTTCCTGCAAAGCTCATTGAAATCCAGGGAGGCAGATGCCTCAGAGCCCGGCGGCATGTTACAGCGATCAAAAGGCCAGATAACGGCTATAAATGGCCTCCATCTCGTCAAGCACTTTATCCAAGGAATAATCTTCAATTTTTACCCGGCCTGCGTTGCCCAGGCTCTGACGCAAATTTTCATCCCGGGCCAGCATCTCCAGATAGTCAACCAGCCCATTTACATCCCCAAGCTCCACCAGAAATCCCGTCTTGCCATGTTCTACCAGATCCCGGTTGCCGCGCACATTGCTCGCCACCACCGGTTTGCCGGCGGCCATGGCTTCCATAAGAGATCTGGGCAGGCCTTCACGTTTAGAAACCAGAACAAAAATATCTGTTTCCCGCAAAAGCTGAGGTATATCGCGGCAATAATTTAGAAAATAAACTCTCTCAATTCCTTTTTCGAGAACCAGCCGCTCATAATAAGGCCGTAAGCTTCCGTCGCCGGCCAGCCAGAGGAAAGCATTTTTTGCCCGGGCAATAAATCTGGACCACGCCTCTAATAAGAAAGCGTGATTCTTTACGGCTGAGAATTCCGCCACGCAAGTTACCACTACGTCTTTTTTACTCAATCCCAGCTTTTCCCGGATATTGATGCCACCGGTACCCCCGGCAAACTTCTCCACATCTACCCCCACCCCGTGCACGTAAAAAAGATTATCTCCCGGCCTAAAGCCCATCTTAAGGGCATTCTCGTAATCTTCCCTGTTCATCACTATAAGCCCATCCGTCCACCGGGCCGCCATACGCTCGGCAGGGTAGTAAAGGAGCCAGTTCCGTAAGGGCGCGCCCCGGTAAAAGTGGAAGCCGTGAGCGGTATAGAGCACAGGCCCCTGCCCGGTCGCCCTGGCCAGATATCTCCCAAGGAAACCGGCCACCGGCGTGTGGACGTGGATGAGATCAAACCGGTGAGTCTCAAAAAGCCGGCCCAACTCCCTGAAAGAGCGCCAGTTTTTATGGCTATAGGGCGAACGGGAAAAAGAAATCTCCCAGCATCTCACGCCTATAGCCTCTACTTCCTCTTTTCTCCCCTCATCAGGGGAGGCCGCAGCGTGCACCTCATAGCCCTTGTTTTGCAAAAGCTGCATAAAAGGGATATGAAAAGAAGCCAAATGGGTGTAGACGGTGGATAAGAACAGAACCTTACCTTGAAAGCTAGGCAAGCTTTATTCCCTGCTTTCTGTTTAAGCTAAATACCCCACTCAAATGCTCCTACAGCAGGAAACTTAAGAAGTGCATCCTGCAAGATGGAGCAAATCTCCTATAGCCTCTCCTTTATCTTGGCTCGCATCTGGCCACCAAGACGGGCTGGGTATTGGAGGCCCGCACCAGGCCCATCCTCCGGGGAAATAACCCTTGCACCATCCACATCTATAACCTCATAGCCCCTCTCCTTAACTATACCCGCTACAACTTCTGCTTTTTGCTCATCCGGGCAGGGTATGCGTGTCTCGGGAGTAGCGTAATACTTGGGCACATCTTCCAAGAGGCAAGACAAGGGCATTTCTTCCCGGGACAAAAGGCGAAGGAGCCTTGCTGCAGCATATGTAAGCGTCAAATTCTCCCCACCTTGTTTCCCCATCCTGCCAGGCGGATAATCTTCCTCAAAGAACAAAACGAGGAGGATTTTTTATGACCAAAGCCGAGCAAAGACAGGAATGGGAAAACCTTA
>CADDZA010000074.1 GCA_902812435.1 Clostridia bacterium | reverse complement strand
GGAACGCAAAAAAGCGGCAATAGCTGCGGAAAAAATTATTTCTGAAGCAGTAGAAGAATTCCTGAAATGGCTCAGCACCCTGACAGTAATACCGACTATCAAAGCGTTGCGGGAGAAAGGAAACGAAGTCAAGGAAGAGGAACTGAGGCGCTACCTGAACCGATTAGGGAAGTGTGATCCGCGTACCGAGCAGTTGATCCGGAGCCTGGCCAACTCGATTGTTAACAAGATGCTGCATAACCCGATTACTCGTTTAAAGGATTATGCGTCTGAGCATGAGGGGCATCTGTACAGCAAAGTTTTGGAGAACCTGTTCGGTCTGGAACCCGCTGGAGAAATAATACTCTGGGATACCGGGAAAATGTATGAATACGTCGGAAAAACCGGGACGGCTATCCCAGAGCAGCGAAGAAGTAAGGTAAAAGGTGAAGATTAAATGATCGGATTCAGCAAACTTTTGAACGGAAAGGCTACGATTTCCGCTACCCTCCGTGCGGAACAGTGCGGTAGTCTGCCGCCTCATTTGCTCCAGTTTTCTACGGTAAAACGGCCGATTGTGGTCTGGAATATGACGAGGCGCTGCAACCTCCACTGCCGGCATTGCTACCTTGAAGCGGGTGATGGGGATTATGGTGATGAACTTACCACCCTGCAGGCAAGGCGGTTGATCGAAGAGTTGGCGGAGATGAGGGTCCCCGTCTTGCTCTTTTCAGGGGGCGAACCCCTGCTTCGTAAGGACATCTGGGAACTGGCGGAATATGCCGGCTCAAAAGGGGTCAGGCCCGGTCTATCTACCAATGGCACTCTGATTACTACCGAGGTGGCTAAAAGGATCAAACGAAGCGGCTTCGACTATGTTGGAATCAGCATTGACGGCAGACCGGAAATCCATAATAATTTTCGTGATGTTCAAGATTCCTTCTCCCGGGCCCTCGATGGGATTCGTAATGCGCAGGATGCTGGACTGAATGCGGGAGTGCGTTTCACTGTAAACAGGGATAACTATCAAGATCTGCCCTTTCTTTTAGATTTAGTTGAGAAGGAAGGGATCAGGCGTTTCTGCCTGTATCACTTGGTATACGCAGGTCGCGGCAAGGAACTGGCCGAAAAGGATCTCACCCTTGAGCAGAAACGGGAACTGGTTAATTTCTTGATTGAACAAACAAACCTTTTAAGACGGAAAGGGGTTGAGGTGGAGATCCTCACCACGGATAACCACGCCGACGGAGTTTACCTTTACCGGTGGGCCTTTGAGCATCTCCCCGAACGAGCGGAGGAGATTAAAAAGCTTCTGGAATTTCACGGGGGATGTTCGGCCGGAGTGAAGATGGTCAATGTGGATCCCGAAGGTTATGTTTACCCATGCCAGTTTTGGCGTTCTAGTTATTTGGGCAAATTTCCCGAAAAAACATTTCAAGAGATTTGGTCTGATGAAAACAACAGCCTGATCCAGGCGTTAAGAAATAAAACAGATTACCTGAAAGGTAAATGTGGAAGGTGTAAACACAACGTAATTTGCGGAGGTTGCAGGATCAGGGCGGAGGCACTGACGGGAGATGTTTGGGAGGAGGACCCGGCCTGTTATTTAACAGAGGAGGAAATAACCTCGCCTATTTGACCAGGACATACTCTCAGAATATGCCAGAAGGGAGTTATAACGACATGAATTTTCCACAAGTGAGACTGCGCCGTCTCCGTAGCAGCTCAGCTCTTCGTGAACTTTTACAGGAAACAAGGCTT
The DNA here is from genome assembly GCA_902812435.1 of Clostridia bacterium. Classification (GTDB taxonomy): domain Bacteria; phylum Bacillota; class DSM-12270; order Thermacetogeniales; family Thermacetogeniaceae; genus DULK01. The sequence goes on along the minus strand of CADDZA010000074.1, from coordinate 7,806 downwards.
ACAACAAATGACTTGATTTACCCTCTTTTTGTACAACCTGGTACCGGCCGCAGGGATCCGGTGTCATCCATGCCCGGTGTATTTCGCTATTCTCAGGACTTGCTTATAAAGGAAGTGCAGGATGCGTACGATCTGGGGATTCGGGCGGTTTTGCTTTTCGGCATTCCGGAAACGAAGGATGAAGCGGCGACATCGGCCTACGACGATAACGGGATCGTACAGCAAACTGTTCGCCTGTTGAAGAAAACCTTCCCGGAATTGATCGTTATCACCGATGTCTGTTTGTGTGAATATATGAGCCACGGGCACTGTGGCGTTGTCCAGGATGGGGTGATCGAAAATGACGGAACGCTGCCTCTCCTTGCTCAGACTGCGCTCTCACACGCACGGGCAGGGGCCGATATTGTTGCCCCCTCTGACATGATGGATGGCCGTGTCAGAGCCATTAGAGAGAAACTGGATTATAACGGGTATTCGCACGTTGCCATTCTGTCTTATGCGGCCAAGTTTGCATCAGCGTTTTATGGGCCCTTCCGGGAGGCGGCGGATTCGGCTCCCGCTTTTGGCGACCGCCGCACTTACCAGATGAATCCGGCCAATGGCAGGGAAGCCCTGCGGGAGGTTTTGCAGGATATTGCCGAGGGCGCCGATATGGTCATGGTGAAGCCCGCCTTGGCTTATCTTGACGTGATCCGCGCAGTGCGGGAAAAAGTCCTATGTCCTCTTGTGGCATACAATGTCAGCGGAGAGTATTCGATGATTAAAGCCGCTGCCGCCAGGGGTTGGATTGATGAAAGACTGATTGTCATGGAAAGCCTTACCGGAATGAAACGGGCAGGCGCTGATCTGATCATCACGTATTTTGCCAAAGATGTAGCCTCCTGGCTGCGGGAGGGGTAAATTGTGCTCGTCTCCTGGAACACCACAAATGCCTGCAACCTGAAGTGCCCCCATTGCTACCGGGAAGCAGGGGAAAAGGCTCCTCAGGAACTGACACACCCTGAAGGACTGAAGCTAATAGAGGAGATAAAACGTGCGGGCTTTCACGTCCTTGTCTTCAGCGGAGGGGAACCCCTGCTTAGGCCGGATATCTATGATCTGATCTCATATGCCAGGTCTTTGGGGCTGCGCCCTGTCTGCGGGACGAACGGGACGCTGTTGACACCTCAGGTCGTCAATAAACTCCGGGATGCCGGTGCGGCAGCGGTTGGTATCAGCCTTGATAGCACCGATCCTGAAAAACACGACCGTTTCCGGGGGGTGGCCGGTGCCTGGCAGGCTGCCAGAGAAGGAATGGAAAACTGCCGGGCCGCGGGATTACCTTTTCAAATTCACACAACCGTGTTCCCCTGGAACTATGAAGAAATAGAAGCCCTGACCGATTTGGCCTTGAAAACGGGAGCGAGAGGACACCACGTTTTCTTCTTTGTACCGACAGGCCGGGGAAAGGAACAGGTAGAAACGGTTGCTCCGGAACAGGTTGAGGATCTGCTGGTACGACTGCTGATCCGGCAGACGGCTGTTCCCATTGAGATTAAGCCAACGTGCGCTCCCCAGTTTACGAGGGTGGCCAGGCAGCGGGGGATGGTAACGCGTTTTAAACGCGGCTGCCTGGCGGGGATCTCCTACTGTATCATTGGCCCCCAGGGGGATGTGTACCCCTGCCCGTATATGGACTTGAAGGTTGCCAACGTACGCCAGTTGCCGTTTGATGAAATCTGGCGAAGCAATGAGGTTTTCTTGAAACTCCGAGAACAAAAATACGGTGGGTATTGCGGTATGTGTTCTTACCGCCATTGCTGCGGCGGATGCCGGGCCCGGGCTTTTGAAAAGGGGGATTATCTTGGAGAAGATCCCCTCTGCCTTTACAAAAACCAGCAGGAGAAAAACATCACCGGATTGGCGGAAAAATTAATCATACGACTCCAAAAGGGTTTGCCTGTTACCAATAGACCATATCTCTTCCTTGCCGAGGAATTAGGGGTCAAGGAAAAGGATGTCCTGAAAGCAATTCGCTGGCTAAAGGCTAAAGGCGTTGTGAGACGCCTGGGAGCCACCTTTGACGCCCGCAAGCTGGGGTATCAACCCACACTGTGCGCCGCCAAAGTTCCTCCCGAAAGGGTTGAGGAAGTTGCCGCAGTAATCAATGCTTATACCGGAGTAACCCATAATTACTTGAGAGAACACGAATACAATCTCTGGTTCACTCTGATTGCAGAAAGTGAACAGCAACTGGAGACCCTGATTGAAGAAATCCGGCAAAAAACCGGGCTTGCTGAGGTTCTAAGTTTACCTGCAAAAGAAATGTTCAAAATAGCTGTAAATTTTTCCGAGGAGGATCTGCGTGGTGTTTTCGGATCGTGAACTGGCTGTAATCCGGGCTTTACAGGAAGACCTTCCTTTGCGAAGCAGGCCGTACCGCATCATTGCGGAAAAAACCGGAATGCAAGAGGATGAGGTCCTTGCGATAATAAGGAAACTTCAAGCTAAGGGAGTTGTGCGGCGGATAGGTGCGGTCCTGGCTCACCGGGCACTGGGCATTACTGCTAACGCCCTGGTGCTCTGGGCCGTACCCGAGGAAAAGGTATCCGAGATGGGCAGGAAGCTTGCCGCTCTTCCGGAGATCACCCATTGCTACCACAGGCAGGTGCCGGCAACGTGGCCTTACAACCTTTTTACCATGGTGCATGCAAGGAACCGCCAGGCATGCCTGGACAAGATTGAAAGCATTGCGCGGAATACAGGGTTGAGCAATTATCGGGTTCTGATCAGCACCCGTGAACTGAAGAAGTCCGGCGTTACTTACAGGATCCAGGAGGGTTGAGATGGATGAGGCGGATTTCACGGTCGCAGCAGTTGTTTGAAAAGGCCTGTGATTTGATGCCAGGCGGTGTCAACAGCCCGGTCCGCGCCTTCCGTGCTGTTGGCGGTGACCCTCTCTTCATTGCCAGGGGTGAGGGCTCTAAAATATTTGACGTTGATGGAAACGAATATATCGATTACGTCTGTTCCTGGGGGCCCTTGATTTTGGGACATGCCCATCCGGCAGTGATCGCCGCTCTTGAAAAAGCAATCAGGGTAGGGACAAGCTACGGGGCGCCAACCGAAGGTGAAGTAGCGCTGGCTTCTCTGATTGTTGAGGCGGTTCCGTCGGTTGAACGGGTGCGGCTGGTTAATTCGGGAACCGAAGCCACGATGAGTGCCGTGCGTCTGGCCCGTGCCTTTACCGGAAGAAATAAGGTGATCAAATTTGCGGGATGCTACCACGGCCACGCCGATACCTTTTTAGTTCAAGCCGGCTCGGGGGCTTTGACAATGGGGGTGCCTTCCAGCCCCGGTGTTCCTACTGAGATTAGTAGGTTGACGTTAGTTCTCCCTTATAACGATGTATCTGCCGTTGAAAGTGCTTTTGAGCGCTTTGGGCAGGAAGTTGCCGCCGTTATTGTCGAACCCGTTGCGGGCAACATGGGGATTGTGCCGCCGCGCCCCGGATTCCTGGATACGCTGCGGGAACTAACGAGTGAAGCGGGGAGTCTCCTGATTTTCGACGAAGTGATCACCGGTTTCCGGCTGGGCCCAGGCGGAGCGCAGCAGCGTTTTGGAGTAAAACCTGACCTGACCTGTTTCGGAAAGATCATCGGGGGTGGTCTGCCGGTAGGAGCTTACGGCGGCAGGGCCGAAATTATGCAGTTGGTGGCCCCCGAGGGTCCCGTTTATCAGGCAGGCACCCTGTCAGGTAATCCCCTGGCGGTGCAGGCCGGAATAGCTACTCTGGAGCAACTCCGGAAGCCGGGTGTTTATGAAGAGCTTGAAGAAAAGGGAAAACGGCTGGCTGCAGGAATCGGCGAAGCGGCGGCGAAGGCCGGGGTTCCGGTGCAAATCAATCAGATCGGTTCCCTTCTCTCGGTTTTCTTCACCGACGATACAGTGGAGGACCTGGATTCTGCGATAAGGGCGAATCAAGACTCCTACAGGCAGTTTTTTATTTCGATGCTGTACGAAGGGATCTACCTGCCGCCTTCCCAGTTTGAAGCGTGGTTCATATCTCTTGCCCATGCGTGGGAAGACCTGGAGAAGACCGTGGCGGCCGCGGAAAAATCATTTAAAAAAATCGAAAAAAAGGTTTGCCAAAATGGACTATGAGCTCTTTATTAAAAAAGTCAAGGAATTTACCGGCATCGATCTAACGAACTATAAAAGGCCCCAGATGGAGCGGCGGATTACGTCCTTAATGCGAGCCCACGGTTTCCAAAACTACAGGGAATATCTTGATGTCTTAAAAAAGGAACCCTATCAGCTAGATAAATTTCTCAATCATTTAACCATCAATGTCAGCGAATTTTACCGTAACCCCAACCAGTGGGACATCCTTGCGCAAAAGATTTTACCTGAAATCCTGCGGCGTAACCCTCACCCAAAAACCTGGAGCGCCGGTTGTGCCACCGGTGAGGAATCCTATACCCTGGCGATGCTGCTACGGGAGGCAACCACAGGTCATTTTCCCCGCATACTTGCTACAGATATCGATGGGAAGGCTTTAGCAAAAGCAAAAGCGGGTATATACCAGGAGAAGGCGGTTGAGCACCTCCCGCCTTATTACGTTAAAAAGTATCTAACCAAGGTAGGGGACGCCTACCAGGTCGTTGATGATTTAAAAAAGCTGGTTAATTTTCAAAAGCATGATCTGTTAAAGGACCCTTTTGATAACAATTTTGATCTCATCCTTTGCCGAAATGTGGTAATCTATTTTACAAACGAAGCAAAGGATGCTCTTTACAAACGTTTCAGAGAATCACTGCGGCCGGGAGGCATTCTTTTTACCGGGAGTACGGAACAGATTTTTCAGGCCTCCCAGTTGGGGATGAAAGCAATATCGTTGTTTTTTTACCAGAGAGAAGATTAAATTTTTTCCTGAAGAATGTATGCCTTTGTAGTTCTGACTCCAAATTCAAGAGCCTGTTGGTGATCGTTCATAAAGAGGTCGATTTTATTTCCCTTGATGGCACCGCCCGTGTCCTCTGCGACAAAGACACCGATTCCTTCCAGGTAAAGCATTGTGCCCAATGGAATAACGGCGGGGTCAATTGCTATTGTACGGTTGGCTTGAGCAGGTTTACCACTACTAGTAATACCGTCGCACTTGCCACAGCAAATGTGACACGGGCAATATGCTGTCACCTCCACGTCTAAAAACTTTGCTGATCCGTTATCTTTGTAGTAATCCTGCCATGCAACTGTTGCAGTTTGTTCTACTGCAGGCTGTTGTTTCTCTTGTTGCACCGGTTTTGCCGATGCTGATGTGAGAAATGTTCAACTAAGGACAATACCAAGCAACGAGTTCAGTATTACTTGTTTTAGATTAAGCAATTGTTATGTACCCCCTTACTAACAACTTCTACTAAATAATAAAGTGTGCAGAAACCATAAAGAATATAATAGTACAATAAGGTTGTAATGCCATATTGTGACATTTACAAAAGCGTGGTGCTAAGTCATGGGCAAGCAGCCCAAAACCATTTTTGCCCTCGATACAGGTACGCGAACTGTGGTGGGGCTGGTAGCGGAGATCAGTCCCGAAAATGCGCGTGTGCTCGCCGTAGCGATGGAGGAACATCGCGGCAGAGCAATGCTGGATGGACAGATCCATGATATAGGAAGAGTGGCAGAAGTTGTATTCAAGATAAAACAACAGCTTGAACAGAAGCTCGGTTGTTCATTGAAAAAGGTAGCGGTTGCCGCAGCAGGTCGGGCGTTAGTTACGATGCGCCAGGCAGTTGCCCAAGAGGTTTCACCTTGGCATGAAATAAAGGAGGAGCAGGTCAGAAGTTTAGAACTGGAAGCGATCAGAAAAGCCCAGCAATTCCTTGTAAAGGGTAAGGAAATCAAGGACAAGTATTACTGCGTTGGGTATAGTGTCGTCTCATACCAGCTCGACGAGCAGAGGATCGGGAACCCGGTGGGGCAAAGAGGGAGTTTGCTTGGCTTAGAACTGATTGCAACTTTTCTGCCTCAGATTGTGGTGGATTCACTGATTGCAGTTTTGGAACGCGCTGGGCTGGAAATGGACGTGATGACCCTCGAACCGATCGCTGCCCTGGAGTTTGTTGTACCGCCTACGATGCGTCAGTTAAATATTGCCCTGGTTGATATCGGGGCTGGTACCTCCGATATAGCAATTACAGCGAACGGTAGCGTTATAGCTTTTGCAATGGTTCCCCTGGCGGGAGACGAAGTAACAGAACAATTGTGCAGTTCGTACCTCCTGGATTTTATGGTGGGGGAAAAAGTCAAGCGCAGGTTAAAAGATGGAGGCGTTTTGTCTTTTAAGGATATTCTAGGCGTAAAACATAAAATCCCGAGCGAAGAAATAATCGAGTCTATCAAAGAAACGGTCAAGGAAATAGCTTTTCAAATCGGAAACACCATTCTTAACCTGAACGGGGGCCCGCCCCAGGCGGTGATCTGTATAGGCGGGGGTAGCCTTACTCCTTGTCTTACCGAGGAACTGGCGAAAATACTGGGACTTCCCAGACACCGGGTTGCCGTGCGGCCTGCCGAGGGGGTAGGATCTGTCAAGGGCTTAAGCCGCAGCCTGGCAGGCCCTAATGGGGTTACTCCGTTAGGAATAGCTTTTATGGCAGCCCGCCCGCAGGCTCTTGGTTTGACCCAGGTTCAGGTTAATGACAGGACCGTGCGGTTATTTCGCGGAGCAAATGCCACTGTAGTTGATGCTTTACTGGCGGCGGGAATGGGATTTACCGACTTGCACGGCAGGCCGGGACGCACCCTTACTGTGGAAGTAAACGGAGAATTGCAGATAATCAAGGGTGACACAGGGGAGCCTGCGGAGATTTATCTAAACGGGGCTAAGGCCGAGTTGGATACCCCTCTTCCGCCTGACGCGGTGATCAAAGTAGGGGAACCAAGGCCCGGTTTTGACGCTACAGCTGTAATAAGAGATGTGCTCCCGTCAAACCTACCGGTTATCAACATTCTTTATAATGGTGAATCAAAGGCGCTCGGACCGGTAATTTTTATGAATGGTAAAAAAGCGGCCCTGGATGCGATTATTGAGGATCATGCAGTGATTACCTGGCATCCGGTCAGAACAGTACAGGAAGCCCTTCTGGCTTTAGGATTTTCGGAAGCTCAGCTCTCTCCGAATAAGTTACGCTTGGTCTTTAACGGGGAACAGAAAGAATTCAGCTTGCGTCCCTTCCGGATCTATAAAAATAGTTCAATCGCTGACCTTTCTGACACGATAAGTGAGGGTGATGAACTGAGCTATGAACCGTTTACTCCCCTATTGCGTGTCGGTGATTTATTGAATCAAGAGAATAGTGACTTTCCTGAGGATGAAATTAATGTTTTTGTTAATGGAGAATCGATTACCTTAAAGGGATACGGGATGCGTATTTTAAAAAACGGGATCAGGGTTGATAGGGATGAGGCGGTCGAGGACGGTGACGAGATCCAGGTGTCAAGGGATCCCGAGATTGCACCCATTTTAGCAGATATCTTCAATTTTTTTGAGTTCGAACGGACTCCGCCAAGTGCGACTACGCGTCTGGTGATGCTTTTGAATGGACGGGATGCCCAGTTTACGACACCTATCAAGGATGGGGATAAGATTCGCATTTATTGGAAGGACGAGAGCAAGGTAGCGGATAAATTATAACCCGCCCCTGCAGGAACTCCGCATCTAATCCCTGAAGCCCATGCAGCGCAAGAAAGGCGGTATCAAGGCAAAACTTTATAAATTCGCATTTTTTAACCCGAGCAGGCAGGAAAATACCCCATAAATAG
>CADDZA010000073.1 GCA_902812435.1 Clostridia bacterium | reverse complement strand
GAAGAAACCTCCTTTGTGATTTTGACTGGATTGCATTGGAGGTTTTCTTCTTTTCTCCAGGAAAAACTCCTTCTTTTCTCCCTGGAGGTTACTGGTGATTACCCACACTTATTTTACAGCTACCCGCGCTGGAGCCCGTTATCCTGTCCGGCCTTGTATCAGAAAGCGAGCTGCGGGCCGGGCTTAAACATCATTGAGATTCTCCCCCGCGGGTCTGACCACGGCCTTGACGCTCTTCTCAAACTTGGTGCGGGGGATCATAACCATGCGACCGCACCTGGTGCAGCGAATCCGGAAATCCATGCCAACCCGCAGGATCTCCCATTCGAAATTGCCGCAGGGATGCTGTTTCTTCATGCGGACAATATCTCCAAGGCTAAACTGCATCGGGGCCATCGCTCTCTGCTCCTTTTTCTTTGCTGCATAGTATCATCCGGCGGGGGTCGGGCCGCTTGACGCCGGCCTCATCGAGGGCCTCCTTGATCCGCTTCCGCAGCTCCCGGGCAAAGGACCACTGCTCCATGGGCTTCACCTTGCCGAAGACCTGTAGGGTGACCCCCAGTTTCCCAAGCCGCTTCACCCCGAGCACCCTGGGCTCCTCCAAAACCGCCGGGTTTTCCGCCGAGGCCTCGCGGCAAACCCGGTCGATGACCTCGATCACCCGGGTCAGGTCCTCCTCATAGGCCACCATCACGTCGATATCGACTGCGATCCCCCCACGGGAGAAGTTGGTCACCTGCTTGATCTCCCCGTTGGGGATGATGTGGAGTCCGCCTGTCGCTTCTCTGATCTTGGTCACCCGCAGGCCGATCTCTTCAACGGTGCCGGTGACGTTTGCCACGGTGACATAATCCCCTACCGCGTACTGGTCCTCGAAGAGAATAAAGAACCCTGTGATCACGTCCCGCACCAGGTTCTGGGCCCCGAAACCGACGGCGAGGCCGATAATGCCGGCACCGGCCAGGATGGACTCGGTTTTGACTCCAAGCTCGCCAAGCACCATCATCGTCCCGACAAAATACAGCGTGTAGCGGAGCAGACTTTTCAGCAGCCCCTGGACGGTGCGCACCCGCCGCTCGTCCCAGCTGCCGGGCACCCGGTCGGGCCGCAGCAACCCATCGATCAGGCGCCGGCCAATCCGACCGGCGATCATCAGGGCCACAACAATGAAGAGGACCCGTACCAGGGTTTCCCCGTATACGGCGAGTTGCCTTTCAGGAAATGATGTCAGCAGTCCGTTCCAGATACCCATGAACCTGTACATATTGTACATGCAGCAACCGTTCCGCCTTTCATAGAAAAATATCTACAAGGCTTCCTGCTTCAACGACCGGTTGCTCGTAGGCCGGTTCTTCCGTTCCGCCGCAGAGCCGATCTCCACAGGCGTTAATTCCCACGGAACTCGCGGTACATTCAAATTTAAGCCGAATTAAGGTACTGCAAGAGATTTATAGCTGCATTGATGTCCCGGTCATGAATGGCGCCGCACTCCGGACATAACCAGCGCCTCGTCGAGAGCTTCAGCTCTGGCAGTATATAGCCGCATTCGCTGCACCTACGGCTGGAGGGGAAGAATCTCGGCACCAGCACAAGCTGATTTTTGTTGGGCTTGAGCTCGTACCGGTAGGCTTTATTCACCAACATTCTCTATGGCCTCCATCGCCCTCTTCACGCGGTTCTTCGCCGATCTCCTGCCGTATAAGCGGGCACAGAACGAGGTCAGCACCTCAATCATGTCCTGCACCAAATCATCTTTGACCTCTCCCGGTTCCATGACAAGAATCCTTCTGCCCTGAGCCATCATCGCCGCTTCGATGTACTCAAAACCCTCATCCTGTCGAGTCTAGAGGTAGATCACCCGGGGGATCTTCTGAAGATACTCCAGAATCGTATACATATTGGTGATCTGGCCCACGCCCAGTCTGTCCCGCAGCCTGTAATAATCCAGGCAGGTGCCGCAGGCCAGGATTTCGGCACCGTCCTGCTGGAGTTCGTACAAGTAGTCCAGTACGGGAGAGCCGGAGCACGCCAGGGTAACGCCGCTGTTGAGAAAGATAATCACTTTCCCCAGCCCGCCCTGCTCCGTCAGGGCGTAAAAGAAATTCTTCATCAAAAGCTTGCCGAGCTCCTCGCTGCCCTTGCCGAGGGTATCGGAGGTGACGAAGAACAAAAGGTTCTCGTGGGTTTCCAATGCCGTGCCGAAGTGTTCCGGCTTTGTGATGTGAATATAGATATCCTTTCCCTGCCGATCCACATCGACACTGCAGGAAAGAGCGGTGGCCATCTTGACGATGTTGTCCCGGGCCGCCTCGCTGTCAACCACGGCGGTGACACTCCTCCTTTCGGCCGCCTCCAGGGCACGCCGCGTCAGGATCACCGGCTGCGGGCAGGCAAGCCCCCGGGCGTCAACGATCTCTTCGTGTTTATCCATCCTAGATCCCCCTTACCGTAATTTTTCCGCTTCCGTTTCCGATAACCCTCCCGACCACCCGCGGCCGGGAGATTCCCTCCCTCCGCAGGGCGTTCAAGAGCTCGCCCTTGCGCTCCTCGGGCACCGCTATCAAGAGCCCTCCCGAGGTCTGGGGATCGTAAAGCAGGTCCTGGTCCGCGGCCGTGACCTCCCCGACAATCTCCACATAGGGAGCCAGGTGCTCCCTGTTTCTATAGGCTCCGGCCGGTACTATCCCCTGGGCTGCGAATTCCCTGGCCCGCGGTAGCAGGGGCAGGGCTGCCACTTCGATCTCCACATCCATCCCGCTGTTGAAGGCCATCTCTCGCAGGTGCCCCAGCAGGCCGAATCCGGTTATATCGGTGCAGGCGGTAGCCCCCGCCTCACGCATCGCCCGGGCGGCTCCCCCGTTCAGGGCCGCCATGGTCTCTCCCAGGACTTTTTCTTCCCCCGGCCCCAGGAGCCCCCCCTTCAAGGCCGTTACCAGGATACCCGTTCCCAGGGGCTTTGTCAGAACCAGCAGGTCCCCTCCCCGCGCCCCGTGGTTGGTGATCAGCTCGTCGGGGTGGATGACTCCTGTGACGGCCAGCCCGTACTTGGGCTCGTCGTCCTCCACCGAGTGCCCTCCCAGGACCACGGCTCCCGCCTCCGCTACCTTGTCGCATCCCCCGCGCAGGATCTCGCTCAAAACCTCCGTCCCCAGGGTGCAGGAGGGAAAGGCCACCAGGTTTAAAGCGGTGAGGGGTGTGGCTCCCATGGCGTAAATGTCGCTCAGGGCGTTCGCCGCCGCAACCTGCCCGAAGAGGTAGGGGTCGTCCACCACCGGGGTGAAGAAGTCCACCGTCTGCACCAGGGCAAGGTCGGGGCGGAGCCGGTAGACACCGGCGTCGTCGGGTACGCCGCAGCCCAGCAGCAGGTCAGGGTGTTCAAATCGGGGCAAGTCTTTCAGAATCTCTTCAAGGGCGCCCGGCCCCAGCTTGGCGGCTCAGCCCGAGGCCTGGGTGAAGTTGGTCAGTTTGATCTTCTCTGTTTTTTCAGGCACCGCCGATCACCCCCTTCAAGCTATTTTATCCAGCAATTGCAACAACTACTATTCAGGTATTCAGCATTCAGTAGTCAGAATTCAGAATGTCCCGATACGCTAAACCATTCTCTCATTCTGACTCCTGACTTCTGACTTCTGAGTAGTTTCGAAACCGACCGACCGGTCAGATTATATGAAAAAACTGCTGCAGCACCGGCGCCGCCGCACTCCAACCCTTCGTGAAATAGGGTATCAGGAGGGATGTCCGCCAGGCCTCCGCAAGCCCTGTGGCAAAACCGGGCTCCGGTGCGTTCAGTGCAAAACTGAGCACCAGCGGTGTCAGCATCCCGATGGCAACGGTGACGGCAAGGGCTCTCTCCACAAGGCCGAGGCCCATACCGCCCAGCCTGTTGAGACCGCCCAGGAAGAAGAGGTGGGCGACCCGGGTCAGAACGGCGGCCGCCAGGCCGATGAGATAGGTAACGCACCCCCAGATAATAAAAAAGGCAACCAGCTTCGTTACCGCGCCCGCCAGGAGATGGGCACGGGTGGCCCCCGACAGGCCTGACTGCAGGGCTATAACCGGCTCCCAAAGGGGCGGTGGGAAGTTGGAGGGATCCACGGCTCCGGGGCCTATCCCTGTCATAACGGGCAAAATTCCCGGGCCGCCTGCCGGAACCCCTGCGCACAAGGGAATAAAAATTGCCGTCAGCAGTTTTTCCAGCCCCAGGTGCTCCCCCAGGAAGCGGGCAAATGGGATGTAGTAACGCCCCGCCAGCCAGACCCCGGTGAAAAAACCGATCAGGCCGCCTGCCGTGCAGATCAAGCCCCTTCTATAGCCCTGCCAGGCTCCTGCCGCCAGCAGCAGCAAGATTATCCCGTCAAGGAGATTCACCGCCACGCCACCTCCCGGAGAATATCTTGACAAAAGCCCGGCACTCAAGTGAAATTGCGTTCGGAACATATTAATGCAGGTAATAACTTATACGCCGGGATACCTGGCTTTAGCTTAACCTAATTCTGGAAAAATGTCAACGAGGCTATTTATACCTGAGCTTGAAGAGTTCGGAAAGGGCGTTGGAACCCTGGGAAATGATGATGCCGGAGACAAAGTAATCGACAAAAGGGTAGTTAGTCCGGAGTCCGAGGCCGGTGAAAATGCCGACCTGATAGGCAAAGCAGAGGGTGACCCCGACCAGCATGGAGACCAGTTGGGTGGCCTTTTTGCTTACGAACTGCCGGAAAACCGCCGTCAGGGCTTCCACTACCACGGACATGAAGATCAGGGTCTGTACCGCTTCAAGTGGCTCCAGGGGGTACTCCTCCCCGCTGAAAAGTGGTCTCCCTAATCTTTATGCCGGCCGCTGATGATAATTCCTGGTGAGTGAACAATTTTCGGGGCCGGAAGACCCTGCCAGGGCGGGTGGCAAAGGCTGCCGGCCCTTTAACACCGGGATAGACGCTCATGCCGCCCGGGCGGCACCATCTGAAAATCTATTTTCAGGGCAGACCGACCCGGTAACGCTCTCCGAGGGCGTGCAGTTCCTCCAGCACCCCGTCCGGAACAGGGATCCCCTCCCGCCTCCGTTTCTCCTCCCAGTTCCACTCGATTTCGCCGGGGAGGAAGATCTCCTTGCAGCCTGCGGCGAGGCGGGCGTGCTTGATATCGCCCACGAGGCGCTCCATGTCCTCCAGGAACTCCTGCGGGTCAAGAAAGGCCGAGATGTTGAGGGCGGCGAAGAAGTGCCCGACGTTCTGCGGGGCGTCCATGCTCCGCAGGTTGCTGACATAGGGGCCGAAGGCAGCTCCCGAGAGGATCCCGCTCAGGACGTCCACCATCAGGGCAAGACCGTATCCCTTGTAGCCGCCCAGGGGAAGCAGGGTTCCCCCGGCTGTGACGGCGCCGGGATCGGTGGTCGGGTTCCCCTGGCTGTCCAGTGCCCAATCAAGAGGGATCGGCTCTCCTTTCTTGGCGGCGAGCACGATCTTGCCGATGGCCACGACGCTGGTCGCCCCGTCGTAGATAACCGGTCTTTCCCTACCTGCCGGAACAGCCACGCAGATCGGGTTTGTCCCGAAGTAGGGGTCGCGGCCCCCCCAAGGTGCCATGTTGGCCGAGGCGTTGGTCATGGAAACCCCGATCATGTTCTCTGCCACCGCCTCCTGGGCGTAATAGGCGGCAATCCCGAAGTGGTTTGAATTCCTGACAACCGCCACCCCGACGCCGCTCCGGCGCGCCTTTTCGATGGCCTGCCGTATCCCGGCCAGCCCCGCCACCGCGCCCCACCCGTTGTTGGCATCCAGGACACAGGCGGCGGGGGTGTCCCGTACCACGTCGATCTTCGTCCGGGGGGCGATGAGCCCGGCCTCGAGACGCTCCACGTAGAGAGGGAGTCGCACAATCCCGTGGGAGTCGATCCCCCGCAGGTTGGCGGTGACCAGGTTATCGGCGACCACCTCACTCTCCTCCGGGTCTACCCCGGCGGCATCCAGCACCCGGGCGGCAAACTCTTTCAATTCCGCGGCAGAAAATACCTTTCGCTTCAAAGGATTCATCTCCTCTTCTTATCCAGGTGGACTTAAAAATTTTGCCTACTGCTCTGAAATATGATCCAGGTCATCCTTGTCACCGTCCCCCAATCCTTGCCATGAGGCGCCGCATCAGGGTGTGGCTTAACAGGTTTAACAACAGGATGACGATCACCAAAACCGCGGCGGTCCCGAAAGCCACGGAGAACTCGCCGGTCTCCATAGCCACAAGGTAGAGGTGCATGGACAGGGTGCGTGCCGGTTGAAAGATGGAATGGGGGATCAGCAGGGAACCCCCCAGGGTCAGCAGAAGAGGGGCGGTTTCCCCGATCACGCGGCCCACTCCCAGCAGTACCCCTGTCAGTATACCCGGCATCGCGCTCGGCAGGACGACCCAGAGAACCGTCTGCCACTTGCTGGCCCCGAGGGCAAGGCTGCCCTCGCGGTAGGCCTCCGGAACGGCCTTGATCGCCTCCTCCGAGGTCCTCACGATGGTCGGCAGGATCATGCAGAAGGCGGTCAGGCTGCCGGACAAAATCGACCAGCCCCCTGTCAGCGGCTTCAGGAAGACCACGAAAAAGGCGAAGCCGAAAAGCCCGATCACGATGGAGGGTATCCCCGCCAGGGCATCCGTGGTAAACCTGATGACCCTGACCAGGGGACCCTCGCGGGTGAATTCGGTCAGGTAGACGGCGGCGCCAATCCCCACCGGAGCGGCCAGCAGCATGGTCAGGCAGGTGAAGTAGATGGTGCCGATGAGGGGAGAGAAGATACCTCCCTCGCTTCCCATGCGGCGGGGATTTTCCAGAAAAAAGGACAGGTTCAGTTTGGCGATACCCTGTACCATGATGGAGCCGATGATCAATACCAGGATGCACACCGTGATCAGAGCAGCGCTCCAGATCACCGCTTTTGCGAGCCTCTCCTTGACCTGCATGCTCATCATGGGGTTCTCACCGCCCGCCTGCCGGTGAATAACAGGGCAAAACCGTTCAGCAGCATGATCACCAGGAACAGGACAATGCCTGTTGCAAACAGGGCCTGGGCGTGGGAGCCCGAGGCATATCCCATCTCCAGACCTATATTCCCGCTCATGGTGCGCACCGGGGAAAAAATTGAACGCGGCAGGGCGGGTGCGTTCCCCGCCACCATCAGGATCGCCATGGTTTCGCCGATCGCCCTACCCATGCCGAGCACCACCCCGGCAATAATACCGGAACGCGCCGCCGGAAGCAGGACGTGGACAATGGTCTGCCAGTGGGGCACGCCCAGGGCAAAGGAGCCCTCTTTGTATTCGCGGGGCACCGCCCGGAGGGCGTCCTCCGAAATGTTAACTATAGTAGGCAGGATCATGATCGCCAGGACCAGGGATGCGGCCAGGATGCCGTATCCTGTTTTCATTTCCGGGGAAAGCCATGCCCCAAACCAGTTGGAGGCGATGTAGCGCACCATGGGTACGATTGTGACCATGCCGAACAGGCCGTAAACCACCGAGGGGATGCCGGCCAGCAGTTCAATGGAGCGCCGCGTCCAGGCGGCCACCCGATCCGGAGCAAGCTCGGCGAGGAAGATGGCCGTGGCAATCCCGAGGGGGACCCCGATGAGCAGGGAAAGCAGCGTGACCACAACGGTACCCACCACCATCGGTAGAATACCGTAGACCCCCTCTCCGGGTTGCCAGCTGCGGCCCAATAGGAAGGCAAAGAAACCCGTTTTGGCCAGCATGGGGTACCCCTGAAGAAAAACGAAGACGCCTACCAGGATTACGACGAGGATGGAAGTCAGGGCACAGAGCAGAAGCAGCAAGGGAAAAACCTTATCTTGAGGTTGAAGGGCCATTTCCCACCTTCCCCTCCCTGAAATAAATGCCGGAATGCCCGCATTACAGCATATCCACCGCACTGCGGGCGGGTAAACGCCTCATATATAAATGATTTACCTGTTATTCTATCCGTTCAATATTAAGGATTTATTAAGGATTTATTAACGGCGTATTTTCTTTTTCGACAGCAAGGGACAAGGAGAGGTTCGTTCCCCCCGTCGCTTTAACCCGCTCTGTTCTTTACCCGTACCCCGGTGAATCCGGGGAACAACCCGGGTTTGAGAAATATTTCACCTGCTGGATTGGCAGAGGAAATAGAAACGAAAGGAGGAAACGGAGATGGCGGCGGCGCTAAGAATCGTCGAAGAGGAAAGGAGATGCCATTAAATGGTTGACAACCTGTCATTTTTACCCTATTCTAGCATAGACAGGTATATTTCAGGGGATATAAATAATGAAACAGCCGGCACCGGCGGTTGGCCGGAGAAGCCGGGGAACGTTTGAATTGCCGGAGGGAATGGGATGAGCAGGAACACCAAGGGGTTGATCGCTTACCTTATCATCGTGACGCTCCTGTCGGGGGCATTTATTGCCGGCGCCAGGGCGTTGGGCCGGAGCGGCGCCTATCTCGCCGGGTTTTACATGTTCACGCCCGCCCTGGCGGCGGTCATCACGAGAGCATTTTTTTACGAAGAAAAGTTCCGGGACGCCGGCCTGAAGCTTGGAAGGTGGCAGGACTACCTCTACTTCTGGCTGGGAGGCATCGGAATCGCCGCCGTAAACTACCTGGCTTTCACCATCGCCGGAGCGATCCACTGGGACTTCAGCGGGGAGGCCTTCCTCGCCCAACTGGATAAAATTCTTGCGGCCTCCGGCCAGCAGATGCCCCTCCCGAAAGGGATGACCCCCCGGGCCATGCTCTTCCTCTACACCATCGGCGGGCTGACCATCTTCAACATCTTTCCTGGCATCATCTTCGGCTTCGGGGAGGAGTTCGGCTGGCGCGGCTTTCTGTTCCCCACCCTCTACCGGATTAGGCCGTGGGCGGGCTTCATCGTCGGGGGCTTGATCTGGTTCCTTTGGCACCTGCCCCTTTCCCTGCTATCACCCGCGGTCAGCAGCTACCCCGCAGTGGTGGATGCGCTCCGCATCCTTTTCCTGGCCCTCGGTTCCATCGCCACCTTTACCGTCCTGGCCTACGCCTACGTCAAGACCGGGAACATCTTCATTCCTTCGATCCTGCACGGCACCATCAACAACGCCTCCCGGGCGTTCTCCTACTGGGTCAGCATCGACAACCAGGCCCTGGCGGACATTTCCCTGGCCGTATCCATGATCATCATCGTCCTGGCATTATATAAGACCGGCCAATTTAAGGCGTTTGAAAAGCTGGAGAAGACGGGAGAACCAAGCTAACCCTTACACAAACAAATACGAACTCTAAAACCGTGCAGCCGGGTTTACTCCCGGCTGCAAAGGTTTGATCCCATACCACGTCCAAGCACTCCCCGATTTATACCCGTTTCGAAAGGATGAGCCCGGGTCATCTTTAACAATAATGTCCACTTTAAACTTCCCTCCATCAGCGGCGGTGTGGGGAGTAAAAATATCGGACCCCAAGCGTAAGACCAATCAAGATTCAAACAAACACAACCCGGCCCCATAAAATTTTGATCTGAAGGTGCCTCCCCCGCTCCCGTCCCCGGCCCCCTTATTTATCTGGAAACAACTCCTACCGGAGTTCGACAGTACCGAGGCATTTTTAGCGATAATTTCGAAGAGCGATCCTTTAATATCAAGGGTTAGCGGGTTCGGAACCGAGGCAAAAACGAAAAATGCATAGGCATACGTTTTGCGTTT
>CADDZA010000072.1 GCA_902812435.1 Clostridia bacterium | reverse complement strand
TGAGTAACTTCCAATATCTCGTTCTTACGTAGTTTTACGCACCCAAAGATATTGGAGGTGAAACCAAATGATGTGGCTAGAAATATGCTTTAGCCGCAAGCAAGTGGAGTTTCCGAGAAACTACATTGAAGACTAAGGAGGTTTTGTTTTCCGGGTGTCCCTTCGCCACTTGTTAATAATCAAACAAGCCCGCTCATTTCGGGAATTAGCCGCACCTTTTTTCTGGACAATACTATGCCTGGCTTTTGGAACAGGGATGGTCTGTTTTCCCGCAATTGTCTTTACAGCAGCAAAACGTGGTTTGCAAACCTGGTGGGAAATCGTGCTTCCCAGCCTACTCCCCTTTTTCATCATATCAGAGCTCCTGATGAATCTTGGTTTCGTATCTTTACTGGGGAGAATCCTGGAACCGGTCATGAAACCGCTCTTCAATTTGCCGGGATGCAGTGGGTTTATATTGGGAGTGAGCTATTTATCGGGGTCCCCGTTGTGCGCTATATTAACTGCCCGCTTGCGGAGAGCGGATCTCTGCACCAAGGACGAGGGAGAACGTCTCGTCGCTTTCACGAGCAACGCCAGTCCACTCTTTATGCTCGGGGCGGTGAGCGTGGGAATGTTTGGCAACCCTACCTTGGGCCCATTTATTGCTCTAATCCATTACGTTTCAAATCTGCTATGTGGATTTTTCTTAAAGCTTTTTGTTAAGGCAAAGCCTTACAAGAGAGAAATCAAAAAAAATAGAAGCAGCCTGAACTGTTCTATAATGGATGTTTTTAAGGGTGACTCCCACCTGAAAGGTTCAAGTTTTGGATCTTTGTTGGGGGAGACTGTAAGGAATGCGAGTACAACACTTCTTACCATCGGGGGTTTCATTACTCTGTTTTCAGTGCTCATAGAAATCATACAAGCAACCGGCATTTTTCCGCTCATTCTCAAGCTTTTGGTCCCTTTTGCCAGAATGTCGAATATCGATGCTTCTTTAGTACGTTCCTTACTTTATGGTTTTTTTGAAATGACGATAGGCATTAATGAAGTGAGTAAAAGTTCGGGAAGCTTGCTGCAGCAACTGATCATTATTGAGGCAATTCTTGCCTGGAACGGTTTATCAATTCATGCTCAGGTTGCAGGGATGATGCTGGGAACAGATCTATCAATCTTTCCATACCTTTCAACCCGAATACTACAGGTTCCCCTTGCGGTATTGCTAACTTACCTTTTCTTCCCACTTTTATCACAACAGCATATAGCTACCGCGACGTATCCTCTAGCATCAGGCCCTGTATGGTATGCTCTGATGCTAACCCTGTGTGTTATATTCGCTATATTACTAATTTTGATTTTATCGTTAGTAGTCTGTTTCGTTGGTAAATGCATATTTGAGTATTGCCGCAAAAAAATTTTTATTATCCACTAGCCAACTTTCATATGATTAAGTTCCTCTCTGGCCTTTCGAATTACTGAAAGGTTTTGGTCGATACTGTTTTCAAGCTGTCTCAAAATTTCATCTGCGTATTCTGTCGCCCCGCTTTTTATTTCTTTGGCCAACCGTTTTGCCTGAGTAATAATCTCCTCTGAAGCGGTCTGGGCTTGCCGGACCAATTCACTTTCACTGACCAGGTGGTTTGCCTGCTCGCGTGCCTCACCGATAATGCGCTCAGCCTCCTCCCGGGCCTCTTGTATGACCCGCTCCATTTCTTTAGTCAGACATTTTGCTTGATGGATTTCATTCGGAAGGATCGTTCTAAGCCGGTCCAAAAAATCAAGTATAACCTCTTCGCTCAACATCACTTTGCCCGTAATCGGAACTTTCTTGCTATTTTTAACCAGTTCCTCAAGTTCATCAAGAATTTTAAAGATATCCATCTCCCCGCCTCCCATCACCCTTTAACTATTTTTTAAAAAATTTTTCCTTTAACCGCAGAGCGACATAATCAGAAACAAATCCTTTAACGTCACCGCCGAAACTGGCAATTTCCTTAACAATACTGGAGCTTAAAAAGGAATACTCGGGCTTGGCCACCAAAAAAACGGTTTCCGCATCAGGGTTCAGTTTGCGGTTCATCAGAGCCATTTGAAACTCGTATTCAAAATCAGAGATCGCCCTTAATCCCCGAACAATTGCGTTGGCTCCCTGTTCCCTTACAAAATCGCTTAACAACCCCTGAAAGGAACAAACAGCAACGTTTGGTAAATAAGCGCACTCGCGGGCTATCATTTCCGTCCTTTCGCTCATAGAGAAAAGAGGCTGCTTACCTGGGTTAATACTAACAGCAACCAAAACCCTGTCAAAGATTAAGGAAGCCCTTTCAATAATATCCAAATGTCCGAACGTAATCGGGTCAAAGCTGCCAGGATAGACCGCAATTTTCAAAGACGCACCTCCTTCTTTCGGATCTTTTATTTCTTTTCTCCTTGGTAAAACCTTAAGATGCTGTCACCATATCTGCCTTCACGCACCGGAACTCTTTGTACCAGATTCTCTTCTCCAAAGGCGCTGCGGGTTATGATTAATCCATCCGGCAGCAAAAGCTCGAACTCGGATATTTTTTTTAAAACCGTTCCCAACAAACCCTGTCTGAAAGGGGGATCCACAAAAATAAGATTAAAACGGCAACCTTTATTTGCTAGCAAGGAAATTGCTTTAAATACATCACAAGTATAAACTTCCGCCTGATCAAGAAAACCGGTCAGAGCAAGATTTTCTTTGATCAAGGCCGCGTTCTGAGGATCCTTTTCTACGAAAACAACTTTTTTAGCACCGCGACTCAAGGCTTCTATTCCGATACCTCCGCTCCCTGCAAACAGATCTAAAAAAACACTGTCCGGAACTTTTCTAACCAAAATATTGAAAAGAGCCTCTTTTACATAATCAGTAGCAGGTCGAAGATTCTTCGCCTTTCTTGTCTTAAGCCGTCTACCTTTTGCAATTCCGCCAATAACCCTGATACCACTCATTATTTCTAATTTTCCCACCAGAATTAAGATTCTGAAAAGATTATAACATAAAAAACAGGAAAACTCTTCCCAGAGGCTTTTTCGATTCAAGACGAAAAATTTCTATGGTATAATTTACCATTAATTTAGATGTATAAAAAAGCTTGTAATGTACAAAATAGGTAATGGCTAAAGGGTCTTCATGGGGAGGGGGACCCGTAATAGTTACCTCAAACAATATGCAGCAAGGGTAACAGAAAGCCCTCCCCCATGAGCTCTTCCTCCAGTTTCTCCTCTCCCACGCCATTGAGTACGTCCCAAGTGATGTACTCGATGGCGACGAAAAGGAAAGGGGCTATCCCAAAGTAAGGGAGATAGCCCCTATTTTATAATTTTACAAAGTTCTTTGATTTTCTTAAAATCCTGCCATACTGCCTTCTTTTTATTTGGATCTCGTAGCAAGGCAGCAGGATGATATGTAGGGATAATTTTTATCCCACCCTTTTCAAAGACCTGACCTCGAACGGCTGTCACCCTTGCTTCACGGTGAACGAGAAATTGGGTAGCCAGGGTTCCCAGGCAAACAATCAGGCGTGGCTGAATCAATTCAATCTGCCTGACTAGATAAGGAAAACAGGATTCCGCTTCCTCTTTTTTGGGCACCCGGTTTCCCGGCGGACGGCATTTGGCTATGTTTGTTATATAGACATCCTCCCGTACGATTCCGGCGGCGCTAAATATTTTGTCCAAAAGCTTACCCGCGGCACCAACAAAAGGCCGACCAAGGCGGTCTTCATCGGCCCCAGGCGCCTCTCCTACAAACATTAAATTAGAATTCTCGTTTCCCTCTCCAAAAACGACCCCTTTTACATTTTCGCGCAACCCGCAGGATCGGCACTGTAGACAAAACTCTTTCAATTCCTGAAGATTGTTGCAATTATCCAACTCCGGTAGCCAATCCATGAAATCACCTCATGATAAAGGCTTGAGCTGTATAAAATACAGAAAAATGTCAATCCTAACAAAAGAGCTTAATATCCAAAATCCAGGAGAGAAGGATCTTGACATTGTATGAATTTTTGCGCAATTACTCAATCAATATTGATCTTGCCCTTGAAGCCAGAGATCTTGTGAGAGGCACCACAGGCCAGGACATCCCGGGTGTTATTGAAGAAAAACAGACGTTCCAGCACGGTACAGTTACAATTATCAAAATTATTGACCCAAAAGCAGAGGCAATAATGGGAAGACCTCAGGGGACTTACATAACAATCGAATCCCCTGATCTCAGATTCAAATCATCAGAGGTCCAAGAAAGCGTTGGTGATGTACTTGCCCAGTATCTCAAAAATCTCTTAAAGATCTCAGAGCAAGCTACAGTGTTGATTATAGGTCTGGGCAACTGGCAAGCAACACCAGATGCCCTAGGACCAACGGTTGTTAAATACTCCCTTATCACCCGACACCTTCATATGCACATGCCTCAAATGGTGGAAAATTATCGCTCTGTCTGTGCATTTGCGCCGGGCGTTTTGGGAATAACAGGGATTGAAAGCGCCGAAATAATTCAGGGAATTGTTGAAAAGGTGCGGCCGAGCGTGATCATATCCATCGATGCATTGGCGGCCACCAATATCTCCCGGCTTGGTACAACCATACAAATTGGAGACACGGGTATTGCACCAGGCTCTGGTGTTAATAATAAACGAATGGGAATAAATTTTCAAACTATGGGAGTACCCGTGATAGCCATTGGAGTTCCAACCGTCGTCAATGCAGCGGTGATCGCCCAGATGGCCGTGGAAAATTACAACAAGATGTCCGGCAATAGAATGCCGCTCAACCCCATACAGGCAGGTCATCTTATTGAGGAACTCTTAAAGCCTTTTCAGGGATCCCTCATTGTTACACCACGGGAAATAGATGATTTAATATTAAATGCAGGACGTGTCATAAACCGAGGAATTACTCTTGCGCTCCATCCCAGGGTAGCAAGAGAAGACTTAGAGGCTATGCTTTGTTAAAAAATAAAAGCGGACGACAGACGTCCGCTTCAGATGATGAGACTCGGTTTCATTACTATCGAAGTGTAGTTGTGGTTGGGGATGCCTGCGGGTTCTGGCCGACTAAATTCTGCTGGTAAGCCTGAATCATGCGCCGTACCATGGCACCCCCAACTGCTCCACAATCACGGGACGATATATATCCCCAGTAGTCACCCTGAATTTGGTTCTGAATGCCAACCTCGTTGGCCATTTCGTATTTAAACTGGTACATCGCCCTATTCGCTTCTGGAACAAGAAGCTTGTTTCTTTTTTGTCCTTGACCCATCTTTATCCCTCCTTCTCTTAAGTGGTAAAATTACCGGAGCTTAAGGAACGTTTGGTGTGGATTGGGTTGCTCCAATCAAGTTGGTCGGACTGCCCTGCTGCGCCAGAGTCTGTTCGACGCTCTGGATCATCCGGCGAACCATACCCCCTCCTACGGCACCACAGTCCCGGGAAGAAATGTAGCCCCAATAATCACCCTGAATTTGGTTTTCAATGCCAACCTCCCGGGCCAATTCGTACTTGAACTGATACATTGCCTTGTTTGCCTCAGGAACAAGCAAAGTGTTTCTTTTCTGTCCTCGACCCATCCTTATCCCTCCTTTCTTTTGTTCTTAGTATTAACGCCTTAAAGTTTTTTATCCTAGTAAGTCTTTCCCATGGAACCTTTTGTTATACAACTTTCCTGTCTTTTTTATTATTCTGGGTGAAACACTCTGCAATAATACGAGTAAGATCAAACCAAAAAAGCCTCGATTGTTTAAAATCAGAGGCTTTTTTAAAAATTTTATTTGTTATGGCTTGTTAATATTTGCATACATAGGAAAGAGTAGGAAAGCGATAATCTATTTCCCGGATTACTTCCTCGTCCAGGTTTAACTGGTTATTATTAACAAAATATGAAACTTTGTTCAAATATAAGTGGTCCCGAAAAATATCGACAACACGGAAATCAGAAACACCATGCTGTCTGGTACCGACCAGCTCCCCTGGCCCCCTGAGAAACAGATCCTTTTCGGCAACCTGAAAGCCGTCAGAGCACTTGACCAGAGTTTTTATACGCTCTCGGGCTTCACGAGTCTGAGGATTCCCGATTAAAACACAATAGCCTTGGTATTTTCCTCTTCCAACCCGGCCGCGCAGCTGGTGAAGCTGAGCTAAACCAAATCGTTCGGCTCCTTCAATAATAATCAAAGTAGCATTAGGAACATCTATTCCGACCTCGATTACGGATGTAGCCACGAGAATCTGAATTTCACCTCGACGGAAAGCATCCATCACCCTCTCCTTTTCTTCAATTTTCAACCTTCCATGCAAGAGGCCGACCCTGTACTCCGGAAATTCCTCTGTTAACTCCGAAGCCCTTTTGACCGCTGCTTCGACCTCCAGTCTTTCCGATTCCTCTATCAATGGACAGACCACAAATGCCTGTCTTCCCCTGCCCAATTCCTCTTTTAAAAAATGGTATACTTTTCCTCTTTCTTTGATAGGAAGAAAGTAAGTCTTAACTCCCTGTCTCTGAGACGGTAGTTCATCTACGACGGACAGTTCCAGGTCGCCGTACACTGTCAGGGTTAAACTCCGTGGAATCGGCGTAGCAGTCATAATCAGAACGTCGGCGCTCTCGGCTTTGTTCGTCAAAAGATCACGCTGGTTAACTCCAAAACGATGCTGTTCGTCGATAACAATCAACCCCAGATTTTTAAAAACGACCTCTCTTTCAAGCAAGGCATGGGTACCCACCACGATATCGATTTCTCCGGATCGCGTTAGGGTCAACTGTGTATCCCGCTCTTTTTTTGTGAGCGAACCCGTAAGCAGTCCCGCGCGCACCCCGAAGGATTCCGCAGTTTTACGTATATAAAGGAAATGCTGCTCGGCCAATACTTCTGTAGGGGCCATCAGCACTCCCTGATACCCGGCTGCCACTACAAAGAAAAGAGCGTACAGTGCTACAACAGTCTTGCCGCATCCAACATCACCTTGCAGCAACCGGTACATGCGCCGTTTGCTCGTTAAATCCTTTTCGATTTCTGCGATCACCCGCCTTTGAGCCTGAGTTAAGGAAAAAGGCAGGGAATCTAAAAATTTTTGCGGTAGATCGGACCGAGGGATGTGCTCTACACCCCGGCTTTGTACTTTTTTCCTAACCCCTGATAACCCGCTCAGAAACAGAAAAAGCTCTTCAATTACCAGACGTTCTCTTGCCTTTTGTAATTGTTCAAAATCATCGGGGAAATGCACTTGAAAGAGTGCTTTCGGAAGAGGCAAAAGATCGAAAGCGGTTTTCACTTCGGGAGGTAGAATGTCCTTGGCCCATACTGAAAAATTTTTGATGCACTGGAACATGATCCTTCTTAAATAGCGCTGGCTTAAATCCTCGGTGGCTCCATAAATGGGTACGATGCGCCCTACATGCAGAGGATACCTGGAATATCCCACCTCGTAATCTATAACTGAAATTTCGTAACCGAACAGATTCCGGTCAACTTTACCCGTTACACTCAAGGGCAAACCCTTGCGCATACTTTTTTTCAAAAAGGGCTGGTTAAACCAGATGGCAGTAACAGTATCGGAACCGCAACCTATCCTGACCCGCAGCAGGGAGAGGCCGCGCCTTAAAGAATGCTCCTCAATATCTAAAATTATACCTTTAACTGTGGCAACCTGGCCTGTTTCCAGGTTGCTTAAAGGCCCCTGGTGAAGGCGTCTGTCCTCATACCGTCTAGGCAAATAATAAAGCAAATCAAATAAATTCCTGATCCCCAGTTTCCTTAACAGCCTTGCCCGAACATCGCCAATTTGGGGTAAATCGGTAATTTCAACGGCACCCAATTGTCTCCCGGATAGTTGTTTATTAGCACTAATTTCGTGTTCCTCTCCTATTCAACGCTGATTAAATAATAGTATACCGGCTGCCCGCCGAAATGTGTCTCGACTTCCATTTCCGGATGGGCCGCCCGTATTTTTTCCACAATTCTATCCGATTCTTCCGGGGAGACATCGGCGCCAGAGTAGAGAGTAACCAGTTCGTCCTGCGGGCTGATAATTTGAGCGGTTAACTCGCAGACAACATCCTCTAAAGAAGAGCCTGCAGCAATAATCTTTCCTTGATAAAGACCTATAAAATCCCCTTCTTTTATTTTTGTACCGTCAATGGATGCGTCACGCACTGCGTAGGTGACTTCACCCACCTTTACCTGGTTTAATAGCTGGGTCATTTTTTCTTTGTTTTCGGCAATAGTCAGGCTCCTATTAAAGGTCAACATTGCTGCCAGCCCTGCCGGGATACTGGTTGAAGGAACAATTTCTACTTTTTTGCTGACCAGATTTTTGGCCTGTTCCGCTGCCAGGATTAAATTTTTGTTGTTAGGGAGGATTATCACTTCTTGGGCAGACACTTTTTCAATGGAATGTACGAACTCCTCAACGGGCGGGTTCATTGTTTGTCCGCCTTCTATAATTTCGTGAACTCCGAGGCTTACAAATAGTCTTTTAATTCCTTCACCGGCGGCTACTGCAACTATTCCGATTTCCGACTGTTCCGCGGCTTCCGGTTCTTCCCCACAGCTTGCCTTTTCAGTTGCCTGGTTCTCCTCCCATTGATCACGCATATTGGTAATCTCTATGTTGTGAAGGGTTCCGTACTTCAGACAACATTCCAGGACTCTGCCGGGAGAGTTTGAATGCATGTGGAGTTTGATGAGATCCCCAACTCCACCGATGACGATACTGTCACCCAAAGGATCGAGTTCATCCCGAATCCGGCTTGCGAAGGATGCATCTGCTTCAAGCAGCAAACTGACACAGTAAAGGTAAGAGAAGTCCCCTTCCTCTTGCAAAGGTGACTGCTCCAGCACAGTGCTCTCCTCTTTTTTCAAAGAGGATTGGGCTCCGATCCCTTCCCTCAGCGCCTTCAAACCGCCTTCGAGGATTAAGAGCAAACCCTTTCCCCCGGCGTCCACAACCCCTGCTTTTTTCAAAACGGGCAGCATTTCGGGTGTTTTCTGAAGGGTTTTATAACCTTCTTTAACGGCCATAGACATTACCATTTCCAGGCTTTTCTCTCTTGCGGCCGCTTCATTGATACTGCGGGCAAATTCTCTAGCAACTGTCAGCATCGTACCCTCAACCGGTTTAATTACAGCGCGGTAAGCTGTAGCGGCCGCCATTTGGCAGGCTCGTGCAAATTCCTGTACCGTAATGCTGTCTTTCCCCTTGACTGCTTCAGCAAACCCACGGATTAATTGAGATAGAATAACACCGGAATTTCCCCTCGCCCCCAAAAGCGAACCCTTGGCAACTGCCTCGCTGACACTGCCTATACTCAAGGAATTTATTTTATTCAATTCTTTTACTGCCGAAACCATAGTAAGATATAAATTTCTCCCCGTGTCGCCATCGGGAACCGGATAAACATTCAGTCGGTCAATTTCTTGCTGGTGCTCGGCAAGAGCCGCCAAACCACCCTCAAAGATCTGTTTAACCCGTTCCCCAGTTACAACGTCCAAATCCAACCCGTTTCCCCCTCACGATTGCTGAAAAACTCTAACACCTACCACGTTAACATTGATTTCTACAGCACGCAGTCCGGTCATCTTTTCGATTTCATAACGGACGGTCTCCATTACGCTGTGAGCAACCTCCGCTATATTAACCCCGTAACACATAACCACCCAGAGATCGATTTTCACTTCGTCCCCTTCCAGGGAAACCTCCACGCCCTGCCCTAAAGCATCCTTTCCCAGGATTTCTGCGACTCCCTGCCGTATCCCCCGGGGAACCATTCCCACGATACCGTAACAACGGACAGCGGCGGCCCCTGCAATGGTTGCCAGTGCCTCACGGGCGATCTCTATGTTACCATAATCTGTTTTGCGGTTTTCGCTCATCTAATCAGCCTCCTTCGTGGCTCCATAAAGTTGCCACTCAAACCTAAATTCGCCAGGCTTACTGAAATTCCCTCCAAATTATATCCTTAAATCTTTTGATAGTCCAGAATCCTTGTCCCACAACAGGAACTCCGCATCTAATCCCTGAAGCCCATGCAGCGCAAGAAAGGCGGTATCAAGGCAAAACTTTATAAATTCGCATTTTTTAACCCGAGCAGGCAGGAAAATACCCCATAAATAGCAAAAA
>CADDZA010000071.1 GCA_902812435.1 Clostridia bacterium | reverse complement strand
CCCGGTCTTGGGATCACCGCTATTTCGTTGTCAAGGTTCTTTTTTTAGTTGCTGGGATAAGGATTGTTCTAGCACATATCCCAGTTTGTTACATGGGCATTTTTGGTTTACGAGAACCTACTTTTTATAAACATTTACTACACGGAAACCAAACTTACTGGACTCTCACCTCCAACACTGATCAGCGTCCCCTGGTTTGATCTCATTGAAGCAAAACGCCACCGGTCCCGGGTTAATAATGGGAACAAAAAAACGAATGTATTTCTTCAATAAAGATTCGAGAAATTCCTTCATCAAATATCATTAAATAAAAGCGCATGAAGCGCTTCAGTTTAATAGCACATTTAGTTCAATATTCCTCTTTGGGGAGGCCGGTGAGTGCAACCACATCCTCAATGAGCACTCCCTTTAGTTCCACTAACTTTACCCTTCCCGTCTTTCCTCTGAGGATGGTAACGTTCCGGGCTCCACACTTGAATACTTCTCCCAAAAATTTCTTGAGCACCCTGTTGGCTTCACCATCAACCGGTGGGGCGGTCAATTTAACCTTCAAGTGCTCTTCAAATATCCCGACTACTTCATTTTTCGTAGAACGGGGCTGTACTTTTACCTGAATCCGGACACCTTGGCCGGTCGGAGTGATCCAGGGCATTGTTTAAACCCCCAGATAACGCAAGAGTTCGCTTGCAAGATAAATGACCGCCGACCTGGCTACCTCCAGGCCAATGATGGCCAAAAAGGGGGAAAAGTCAATTCCCAGGCTTGTAACCGGCAGGATACGCCTGCATAGATCCAGAACCGGTTCTGTCACTTTATATATAAAACCAACCACCGGGTGATACTTGCGAGGGCGTATGAAGGATAAAAAAACTCTGGCCAGGATCAACCAGACGTAGACTTCAAAAGCAAGAGAAATAACAGTGACAGCAATATTGGAAAACCTCATGACTGCATTTCCCCGGATCTTATAGTCGCCGCCTCTACGGCGCTGATCAGAAGACCGCGCAGACCACCCTTTTCTAAAACATGCAGCCCGTTGATAGTACTTCCGCCTGGAGAAGAAACCATGTCTTTAAGTTGTCCCGGGTGACTACCCCCGGACTGCAGCATCCTGGCAGTACCAAGCACTGTTTGTACGGCCAGGTCTACTGCTATCCGCCTCGGAAGCCCCATTTTCACTCCCCCGTCTGCCAGTGCTTCAATAATGATAGCAATGTAAGCAGGCCCGCACCCGCTGAGCCCGGTCACCGCATTCATGCTTCCCTCAGGGAGCGTAACAACCCTACCAACTGAACTGAACAGTTCTTCTGCAAGTTCCCTTTCTACCGCCCCTGCAAACCTGCCCAGAGCAATGGCCGTCATACCCTCGCCGATCAAAGCGGGAACATTGGGCATTGCCCTGATGACCGGGGTTCCCTCGGGCAGGTGAGCTTCCAGGTAAGCCAGTTGAATCCCTGCCGCAACCGAAATCAGTAAATGTTCAGTTGTAACAAGGGGGTTTATCTCCTCTAAAACTGTTTTGACCACAGCTGGTTTTACTGCACAAATCACAACACCGGCAGACATCACAACCTCCCGGTTGTCTTGAGCAACTTTAATGGGGAACCTCTTAACAAGAGCATCCAGTTGTGCTTGCTCCAGATCGCTGACTATAGCATCTTGCGGTGCTACAAGACCTGTGTTTATGAAACCCGCCACGAGGGCGCTTCCCATGGCGCCTGCACCAATTACACCAATCTTTTTCCTTCTATCGATCTTTGGCACCTCCCTGGTCTAATTTGTAGAAAAATCTTTCCCGAAGATCGACGGCAATTTCATCGGAATGGACAGAAACATTGCTCGGGACGAAGAGAAAAGTCTTTCCCGTAACCTTAAGCGTGCTGCCGTTTAAGGCCAGAACGGCTCCGCTCAAGAAGTCAATAATGCGCTGGGCGGTTTCTTTCGGGGTATTTTCGAAGTTTACGATAACCGGTTTCCGGTTCTTTAAGTGTCCCGCCAGCTTTTCTGTCTCTTCGAAGGTCAAAGGCTTTACAACAATAATTTTCATCTCCGGAGTGGAATGAAGACTTAAGACCGCGCCCTTATTGCGGCTGCGAACCTCTACGGGCTGGAGTTCTTCCTCCTCTTCTTCCTCATAATTATCAGACAAACCGATAAAGTTCATAAATTTCTCAAACCATCCAATACTCAAAAAAAGTCACACCCCCGTTGTTAGTTTTAAGAACCAAAGAGAGCGCTCCCAATCCTTACCAGAGTTGCTCCCTCTTCCACCGCAATTTCAAAATCGTTGCTCATGCCCATGGAGAGATGTCTGAGGTCAAGCCAGGGTTTTTTCTGCATTAGATCTTCCTTTAACTCCCGCAACCTGCGAAACACCGGACGTACCTCCTCGGGGTCCTCACAGTAGGGAGCAATGGTCATCAGGCCGCATACCTTCAACCCTTTCATTTCCCGGATTTCATCCAGGAAATCAGGGAGTTCGGAGGGGGCAAGACCAAACTTTGTAGCCTCTCCGGAAACATTCACCTGAACCAGCACCTGCCACGAATACCCCTGGATGTCGCTCAATCGGTTGAGAGTAGCTGCCAGGCTAATGCTGTCCAAGGAATGGATCATACCGACCTTCCCTACAAGGTACCTGGCTTTATTACGCTGCAGGTGGCCAATAAAGTGCCACTCCACCTGTTTATCAATAACATCGTATTTTTTAAGAAAATCTTGAACGCGGTTTTCCCCAAAAATGCTCAAACCTGTGGAAATGGCCTCTCTAAGCTGTTCTGCGTTAATCCTTTTGCTCACGGCGACGAGTTTTACATCCGATTTCTGCCGGCCTACCCTTTGACACGCCTCAGTTATCCTTCTATAGACGTCATTGATACGATCATTTAACGGTTCCTTCAACCGGGATTCCTCCTTCTCCCATGTTCGATAAAAAACGGCCAGATCCTTCCTGCAATAAACTAGATATCCTTTTGAATTCTAGTCGCTACCCACGGATTAACCACTATTTCAATACCGGAATCGATCCCCGTTACAGCTACCCTGTCCCCTAGCCTGCCCATAACATCTACCTTGAGAAATCTAAAACCAAGGGGGGAATAGGTAAATACCCCTGTGGAGTACTCATGTTGGACAAGAGCTTTGGCAGGAATAATTATTCCTTCGCACTCCGGTTTGGTCACCTTCAAATTAAAAAGGCGATCGTCGGGGAGACCTGGCTGAGTTTGCAAGACCTTGACTACAACCAGGAGAACATCCTGAACCGATTTAGTACTGACAATTCTTGCTTTTCCTGAGCCCCCGCTCCACTGTAACTCAATCACGTCCCCTTTGGAAAGATGGTCATTCTCAACCTTATCCAGCTTAATAACCAAATAAGGCTCTGACAGGTTGTCGATAATTTTAAAAATTGGCTCCCCTGCACTTGACACCTGAGAGTGATCCCTAACATCACATTTGAAATTTTTAAACAAGCCGGCCAGATCCAGGCTGGACCATCGTTCGGGAACAAGTACGTCCTCCCATCCATCCGGATGGTAACAAACAAACCCCGGGGTGGGGCTGGGCAGGTTGATTGACTCATGGCTTTTTTCCATGCTTGGTGGAGGTTTTAGCCTTGCTACGACTTGACCGGAGCGTACCAGGCTCCCTTCGGGCAGGAAACGGACAAGGTAGCCGGGTCGCGGCGCCTTTACAACCGTCTCATTGCGCAGTATAATTGCCTGCCCGGAATAGCTCACCGCAAGATTTCCCTCTTTGGCCTGTACGGTCTCCACGGCACTCACCAAATAAAACCGGTAAACCTGCTTGCCAATCCAAAAAAACATACCGCAGGCGATAACAAGCAACATGAGGCGCCCCAATACAACACGCAGCCGTTTGAAGAATGCCGCCTTCCTTAGCCTTTCCCTTCTAGGCCGTCGGATTTTCACCGCTCTTCCGCACCTCGTAACCGGCGTCGACAACGGCATTTTGAATGTCTGTAAGACTCGCCCTTTCAGGATCGTAGGTCACTTTGAGCAGGCCCTTTTCGAGGTCCACCTCTACATCTTTGACTCCATTAACACCCCGTACGGCTTTTTCAACCGCCATTTTACAGTGTCCGCAGCTCATTCCCTTGACGATCAGAGTCAGCGTTTTCAGCTCACCCTTGCCTTCGCAACAACCCGGCACGTAAATACCCCCTATTCCAGTATTAGAATCGCGGCCATGCGTCCCGTAACACCTCGGCTCCCGCGGTAAGAAAAGAATAAATCCTGGCGGCAGATGGTGCATAGCCCGCTTACTGTAATATTCTCTCCCTTTAGACCGGTCTCATGCAGAACCAGGACATTGGCACCCCACAGATCGAATTTCCATTTGTCTTCCCCGACAGGGTCCAGCAGCTGCCGCCAGTCCCCTGGAAATGCTTTTCTTACTGCCTCAATTACTTCTTCTCCAACCTCGTAGCAGCAGGGTCCTGCGGCCGGAGAAAGGGCTGCCAGACAATCCTTCGGATCCGTCCCATACTCCTGGGCCATTTTTTCAACACACTTCAAGGCAATCCTGGCGACTGCCCCGCGCCACCCGGCATGTGCCAGTCCGATTACCCTGTGCACGGGGTCATATAGGTAGATGGCCTGACAGTCCGCAACCAGGCAGGTTAGGGCAATACCTTGCACAGATGTCACCTGGGCATCCGCATCAATGACCTCTCTTCTGCCTGTTCCCTTCCGCTCCTTAATGACCAGAACATGGTCCCCGTGAACCTGATTGGTTGTATGGAGTTGCTCGTCACTTATTCCCATACTCCTGCACAGCAGTCTTCTGTTCGCCGCCACAGATACAGGGCTATCCCCTGTGTGGAACCCCAGATTGAGCGATGCAAAAGGGCCCCTGCTGAGACCTCCGTGTCTTGTTGTAAACACTGCCCGGATACCCTTATTTCCCCCAAAATCCGAAATTAAAAAATAGGGTAGTTCCTCTTGTTGCATTACAAATTCCATTATAACTCACTGCTCCTAACAGGTCCTGTGCAGCAATCCTTTAAAACCCTGCCTGGATCACTTCTCCAGCATTTAAGGATTCCGCAACCTTAATGACCCGCTGGTTCCGGGAACCCCGAAAAGCCAGGCTCAAATCCCGTTCCTCCCTGATATAACGCCCGTCTACGATAAGATCGGACACCTCCAGCAGGTCCCGAATATTCCGGTCCTGACGGGATTTTTCTAAAATTTCCTCAAAGGTATACCCGGTATACGTGACGATATCCAATCCCATTTCCTTGATCCGCCGCCCCAGGGATGCCAGAGGGCCCGCCTGCGCAAAGGGCTCACCGCCGGAGAAAGTGACCCCTTTGATCAGCCTGCTGCTACGGACCAGCTCCAGGATCTCATCCTCTTCCACCTCGCGCCCGCCTGTGAAGTCCCAGGTTTCGGGATTGTGACACCCATCGCAATGGTGGGGACAGCCCTGGGTAAAAATAACGAACCTGATCCCCGGCCCGTCCACTATGCTCTCCTTTTCATAACCGGAAATTCTTAGTTTCACTGCCCTACTCCATTCTCACACTATTTCGTGGAATCACACATTTTGCTGTGCGGCAACCGGTCACGCAGTTCGGCAACCTTTCCGTCGTTAAAACGGTCGACCGTGCTCAGGTAGCCGGTGATCCGGCGCACCCGGCGTATTGCGGTGGAGCCGCAGCGGGGACATACCGGTTCATTGATGACACCCAGCAGATTACAGTCTGTGCAGAAGTCAACCGGGTAATTGATCCCGGCATAGCCCATGTCGCATTCCGCCATGTGCCGCAGGATGATTTCGACCGCCTCTAGGTTATGTTGTGGTGGTGAGGCCATCTCTACATAGCTGATATGCCCGGCGTTGCAGTATTTGTGGTAGGGGCCCTCCAGATTGATCTTGTCATAGAAGCTGATCGGAAAGTAAACCGGGATGTGGAAGGAATTTGTGTAGTACTCCCGGTTGGTAACCCCTGGTATTATTCCGAATTCTTTCCGGTCCAACCGAACAAACCGACCGCAGAGCCCCTCGGCCGGGGTGGCCAGCAGGGTGTAATTAAGATTGAAGCGCTCACATGCCTCGTCAACCTTTTTCCTCATGTAGGCCACGATCTCAAGCCCTAACTCCTGGGACTCCTCTTTCTGGCCGTGGTGATAACCCGTCAGGGCAACCAGCGCCTCGGCCAAACCGATGAAACCTACGCTGAGTGTGCCGTTGACGATAGCGGGCTCTATAGAATCGCACTCCTTCAGGCCCTCCGACCCGAGATAGAGCCCCTGTCCCATGACAAAGGGAAGATCCTTCACCTTTAACCTGCATTGTACCTTGAACCGGTGGTATAGCTGGTTTATTGTCAATTCCAAAACCTCGTCTAATATCCGGTAAAAGGTTTTCAGGTTGCGCTCAGCCTTGATCCCCAGCCTCGGCAGATTAATTGTGGTGAAGGAAAGGTTCCCTCGTCCCACTGTGACGGCAGGACCCCGGCGGTTGTCCATCACCCTGGTGCGGCACCCCATGTAAGCCACCTGGTCACCATATTTTTTATTGAATGAAGAATCCATGAAGCTAAAGGTCGGGTTCAGGCGCTTGCTGGCAACCCGCATGGCCAGCTTGAAGAGATCGTAGTTGGGGTCCCCCGGATCAAAGTTGACGCCTTTTTTGACCCTGAAGATAACATTTGGAAAGATGGGGTTTTCCCCTCGCCCCAAACCCGCCTCATAGGCCAGCAAAAGGTTCCGGGTAACCTTTCGTCCCACTTCAGAGGTATCCGTGCCCAGGTTAATGGAAGAAAATGGTACTTGACTCCCTGCCCTGCTATGCATGCTGTTTAGATTGTACACCAGGGCTTCCATGGCCTGGTAAACCTCGTCCTCGTCGGCACCGTCAATAAAGGGTGCCATTTGGGTGTCAAAAAAGGGAAAGGACTGTCCTCCGAACATGTCATTTTGCGAGCTCTGGAGAATTATTGCGGCCAAAGCGGTAGCCGAAGCCGGTCGCTTGGGCGGTCTGATGTAGCCGTGTCCTGTGTTAAATCCGTCTTTCAAAAGCCGATCTAATGGGATTTGAAGGCAATTACAGGTAGTAGCGTAGAAGTCGAGGTCGTGAATATGGATATCCCCTCTGCTGTGGGCAAGTGAAAAATCTTCATCCAGCAGGCGGGTCAAATAAAATCTCCTGCTTGCCGCACTGGCGATCTGCAGCATCTTAGCCGATGGAGAGTTGCCCACGTTGGCGTTATCCTTTTCGGTCTCCTTGATGATGTCTTCCACCACGTCCATCAATTCGCTTTTAGCCTCGCGCAAGCGGGTACGCTTGTCCCTGTAAAGGATATAGGCCTTGGCGGTCCTGGCATGTCCCTTCTCAATCAAAACCTTTTCCACGATGTCCTGGACATCCTCGACCCCAAAAATCCCCCCGTTATATTTTTGTTTAAGCATCCGGAGTACTTCCAGGGTCAATGCCACCGCTGTCTCGCGGTCCTCTCCCCCAACGGCGCGGGCCGCCTTGAATATGGCATCGGTGATCTTGGTATCGTCGAACGGTACTTCCCGTCCATCCCTTTTCCTAATCGTGGTAAACAAAATCCAGTCTCCTCCCCTACTGAAATCAACTATTGGATTTACCGTCAACGCCTAACTCTTCCAGGCAAGTAAGGATTTCTCCGACATCCTTAAACTCACGGTAGACAGAGGCGAAGCGCACATAAGCCACCTTGTCCACCTTGCGCAGGCGCTCCATCACCATATGGCCTATGGTTTGGCTGGG
Source organism: Clostridia bacterium (assembly GCA_902812435.1). Taxonomy (GTDB): domain Bacteria; phylum Bacillota; class DSM-12270; order Thermacetogeniales; family Thermacetogeniaceae; genus DULK01. The sequence continues at coordinate 2,384 of CADDZA010000071.1, read as the reverse complement.
CACCTCGGACTCCGAGCATTCCCTTAAGGATCTCTCGATCTCATCAACCATCATGGACAGGGTATCTAATGTGGCGTGTCTTTTTTCACAGGCCTTCATAATCCCGCGCAGCAGCTTTTCACGGTCAAACAACTCTCGCCTTCCGTCTTTTTTTACAACCCAAAGCGGAACCTCCTCGATTCGCTCATAGGTGGTAAAACGCTTCCCACATAGCACACACTCGCGGCGGCGCCTGATTCCGTTACCATCCTCCACGGAGCGGGAATCGAGCACCCTTGACTCCCCTTTTTTGCAGTAAGGGCAACGCAAGACGGTTTCCTCCAATATATTGGGCTTTTGTTAATGATATAATACAACATCTAGTACAAAAAATCCTGCCAAAGGGCCATAAAAAAAGTCCCTTATTTATGGGACTTGAGTCGTTTCTTTTGCTTTTCGACTTAGGACGTCTTCGAGGGAGCAACAGGGGAAAGGTCAACCAGAATAACATCAACCCCGATTCTCACAATCTTCTCCCAGTTCACAACCAATTCGTCATTCCTGGCAAATATACTGAAAGGACGGTTGTTCCCGGGCAGTATTATCGCCTTGATTTTGCCGGTATCAAGATCAATGTCTATATCTTTAATCAATCCCAAACGTTTGCCATCAGCGATATTAATGACATCACGCAGCCGTAGTTCAGAGATCTTAACCACAAACTGCCACCTCCTCAAAATCAATATAGTATATGAAAGGAGGATGCAGTTTGTGCCAGACTTACGTACAATTTCGCGAACTTATTATCCTTGCCAGGTGCCCGGTTTCGTCGCGCAGCCAGTCCAAAACCCGAAACCGGAGATTCACCGGCCCTGACCAACCGGTTTCATTTTTGTTTTCTATGCTTTGCAGTTGTTCTCCGGCAACAGCCTCTTCAACTTCTTTACTGTAATCACTCATCCCAACATTAGAGCTGGATATATCCACGAAACAAAGGGGTGGAAAAAGTACACACCACCAGTTTGCCCCCTTACCCTCACCCAGTACCACACGTACCGCTTCGTAACCGCCGGCGGGCAGAACAACATCCCCATATGCCCTGGCCGGAAAAGTAAACCTGCCTATCAGCACTTGCACGGGATACTTGAACCCGGCGCTATCCAGCGTTTCCCGTGCAATTCTTGCGATCTCGCGGCGGTTTTCCAATACAATCTCCCGCGCCTCGTCGCAACTGGAAGCCTTTTCCAGCTTCGGTCTTAAGAAATTAATCAGGGCATCCCGGACCAGATATTTGACACGCTGATCCCTCTGGTGATCGCTGTTGGCAATTACATGAAATCTGATCAGGTTATGATAGGTATAGGCTTTTCTTGTGTGATTGTTCTTACCTGTTTGTAGAATTAATCCTAAGAGCAGCATCACTAAAATTAATACCAATCTACGTTTCATGGGTATCTCTCCTATTAAATGTATTTCCTCATATGGTTCAGTGCAGCTTTTTCCAAACGTGATACCTGTGCTTGAGAGATGCCTATTTCTTCGGCTACTTCCATCTGGGTTTTGCCCTCGAAAAAGCGCAGGGTGAGGATCAGCTTTTCCCGGTCACTCAATTTCCGGAGGGCCTCCCGGATTGAAATCTTTTCCAGCCAGTTAACGTCATGGTTCTTTTCATCCCCGATCTGGTCCATAACGAAGATCGGGTCGCCTCCATCATGGTAGATGGGTTCAAACAAGGAAACCGGCTCTTGAATAGCATCCATGGCAAAAATAATCTCTTCCCTGGACATGTTCAACTCTTCGGCGATCTCGCTGACCGATGGCTCCCGGGAATGCTTGTTAACGAGGGACTCCCTCACCTGGATCGCCTTGTAAGCAGTGTCCCGCAGGGAACGGCTTACCCGGATCGGATTGTTGTCCCTCAGGTAACGCCTGATCTCCCCGATAATCATCGGTACCGCATAAGTGGAAAACTTAACGTTTTGATTGAGGTCAAAGTTATCAATTGCCTTGATTAAACCAATACAACCAACCTGAAAAAGATCATCAACGTATTCTCCTCTGTTCGTAAAACGCTGGATAACACTGAGCACCAGGCGGAGGTTGCCTTTGATCAACTTCTCTCTTGCGGACCGGTCACCGGTTTTCATCGCCAGGAAGAGTTCCCGCATCTGGGCGCTTGTTAATACTGGGAGTTTAGCCGTATTTACGCCGCAAATCTCAACTTTGTTAACCACTCCGCCACAATCCTCCCCAGTGATCCTTTGGTCGTTTTTCATTATTACCGCGGAGGTCTCAAATTATTCCGGGCGACACTGGATTAGCTGGCAAATAAAATAAGGGATAACCGGTGTTATCCCCAATTTCCTGAAATTAGATATCTGGAACACTATTCAATACGGCAGATC
>CADDZA010000070.1 GCA_902812435.1 Clostridia bacterium | reverse complement strand
CTTTAGACCCAGGGAGACATGATAGGGTTAGCAGGGAGCGATAAGTGGGTAGACCACCCAGGATAATTTAAAAAAGGCTGATAGAGTGAGTATTATAAAGATACTGTTTTAAAAAATTGAGATAGGGAGGTATAAATTCGGCAACAGTGTCGGCGGGGCGTTGACGAACAGGTCCAAAATAACTGTGAACTGAATAAGGGGTATCTCCCTTACCCGGAAATACCCCTTCCCATGTGCAGCGATTTAGTTGCCGGTTGCTAGAGAATCTTTACATCGCTGGCCTGAGGTCCGCGGCTGCCACGGACCACATTGAACTGCACGGTCTGACCTTCTTGCAGGGTTTTGAAACCCTGGCCCTGGATCGCCGAATAGTGAACGAAAACATCCCCGCCTTCGTTACACTCGATAAACCCGTAGCCCTTCTCGGCATTGAACCATTTGACTTTTCCTAGCATTTCTAAGGCCTCCTTTCAAGATAATCAATCAAAAAGCGGAATACCCTTAAATAACCTTGGTCCTACCCAAAAGGAGGCCTCAAGATTTCAGTTATTCGCGACTTTTTAATGTCGTCTAATTCTATCACACAGGCAAACAAAAAACAATGTACCGCGATAACTTTTTTCCGAAAGCTCCTCCCCGCGGCCGGTGTCGGCGACAACCACGGTGGGCACTCCGTCGATCCCCTTCCCGTATTTCCTCAGGGTACCAGATCGCGGAACGGCTTAACCCCAACTGGCTGATCATCGAAGCCACCGGGATTGCAAGGCCGGGCATAATCCTGGATGCGCTTAAAGCATGTTAAAATAAAAAATTCCCGTTAAAAAAACGGGAACGAGGACTAAATATTTAATTAAGTCAATCACAACTTAAGCGGTTTCAGCACCGGCTTGATCCGTCCGGCCAGTTATATCACCCTCTGCCGTTGTTGTCTGATCGGTTGGCTGGGTGAGGGTTTGATCCGTTGAACCCGCCGGGGGCTGGGTAGTCTGATCTGTTGTATCGCCGGCAGTTTCATCGCCGATCCTGTCCGCCACACCCGCCAGCATGGCGGCGATTTCAGCCCTCGTTATGGCGCTGTTGGGATTGAACTTGCCGTCCGGGGTGCCCTTGATGATCCCGGCTTCGGCGAGGGCCAGGATGTAGCCCAGATCCTCGGAGGAGATCAGCACCTGATCACTGAAAGTGATGCTTGACGTATCAACGGGTTGCAGTCCCAGGGCTTTGGCCAGCATGACCGCGGCCTGGGCCCTGGTCGCCTGCACCTGGCTGTGGAACCTGTTGACGTTGACGATCTTCAAGGCAACGGCTTTCCTGATCGCATCCTTTGCCCAGCCGGGCACCTCCGGAATACCGGATTCTTCGTCCTGATCACTGTTACCTTCGGAAAGCTCGTCCTGATTCTCGGAAACGTCCTCGTCAGGTTCGGAGACCTCTTCATCATCCCCGGAGACTTCTTCCTTCTCTTCGGAAACACCGGTTTGATCATCTACAGCAGGCGTTTCCTTGCCTTCAGCCCCGGTGCCCAAATCCTCAGCCAAAGATACTATCATTGACACCACCTCGATGCTGGTAACCGGGGTGTCGGGCTTGAAGGTCATGTCCGGGTAACCGCTGATCCAGCCCAGGCTCTGCACCTTATCGATGCTGTCCTTCGCCCAGTGAGCTTTGGTATCCGAGAACTCACGCTTTACGGACGTTTTTTCCCGTTCCTGCAGTTGGGCTTTCAACTGAAGAAACTTGTCCTTGTTCTCCTTAACCACTTTTACGACTTCACGACCGGCTGAGCCCCTACCGTTTACGTACTTACCTGCCCCGCCAAATTTCCCATTGCCCGGCCGGGCAAAAACAGGATTTGCGATGAGCAGCAGTGAAATAATTACAGCAAGTATCATCCATCCCATTCTCTTCATGGCAAATCCCTCCTTCTGACTTAAGTCAATTATAGTAAATGCCCCTTTGATGCTGAATAGGAGAAATGTTGCGAATATTTAGTACCGCAGTCGCATTTGTGTATCTTAATCTCTGGGAAGGAGGGGAGACGAGTTAGAGAATACTCTTTACCCGTCCTCTGATGGAAAAACGGTCGAGGGAGTCAATCCTGTTACCGGTTCTCAATACGATATCGTAAAAAGACTATAATGCTTTTCAGAAAGGCGGCACCGGTTTGAAAGGAGGTTGATGTTGAGTGATGTCTCCGGATCTCCCCGAGTACCGGGACGAGCAGTTGTGCACCGACTGCGGAGGCAAATGCTGCCTGGTTTACGGCCCCCCTTATAATTTTAGATGGGATCAACTCCACGAAGACAGGCAAAGGCTTTACGGCGGAGGTTACCACGCAGAATACGGGGTGGAACCTTTGAAGGAGAAGATTCACCCCCATGCCTGCGAGTATCTCAGTCCGACAGGTTGCATTATTCCCTGGGAAAAACGCCCCCCGATCTGCAAAAACTTTCGCTGCGGCATGTGGCGCGACATGGTTTACCGGAAAAGGAGCAGCATGAAGCCCTAAGGGGCGGACTCTGCCGCCATAACCGTTGAATTCATTGCTCCGGTATGATGAAATAAAGGTAAGGAGGGATAGCAAATGCGCGCCATGATTCTTGACGAGCCCGGCAAGCCGCTGCTCCTGGAGGAAGTGCCTGTGCCCGAACCCGGACCCGACCAGGTTTTGCTGCGGGTCCACGCCTGCGGCATCTGCCGGACCGACCTGCACATCGTAGACGGTGAATTGAAGGAGCCCAAGCTCCCCCTGGTGCCCGGCCACCAGATAGTGGGGACAGTGGTCAGGGCCGGCGAAGGGGTCAGAGGCTTTGCGCCTGGGCAGCGGGTAGGCGTGCCCTGGCTGGGCTCCTCCTGTAACTGCTGCAAGTACTGCCTCTCGGGGAGGGAAAACCTCTGCGACGAGGCCCGTTTTACCGGGTACGACATCGACGGCGGCTTTGCCGAGTACACCGTGGCCGACCACCGTTTCTGCTTCCCGATCCCGGAGGGTTATCCGGACCTGCAGGCAGCACCGCTGCTCTGCGCGGGGCTGATCGGCTACCGCTCCCTGGTTATGGCGGGGGATGCCGAGCACCTGGGCATCTACGGCTTCGGGAATGCCGCCCACATCATCACCCAGGTGGCCAGGTACCAGGGGCGAAAGGTCTACGCTTTCACCGTACCCGGCGATGTCGAGGCCCAGCGGTTTGCCCTGGAGATGGGAGCGGATTGGGCTGGCGGCTCCGATCAGGCTCCCCCGGTGAAGCTTGACGCAGCAATTATTTTCGCACCGGTGGGACCGCTGGTACCGGAAGCGCTCAGGCACCTGGTGAAAGGAGGAACGGTGGTCTGCGGCGGTATCCACATGAGCGACATTCCCTCATTCCCTTACGAGCTCCTCTGGGGGGAGCGGGTGGTGCGATCCGTGGCCAACCTCACCCGCAGGGACGGGGAAGAGTTTCTGGCCCTGGCCCCGAGGGTCCCGGTGCGCACCGAAGTGACCACATTCCCGCTGGAGCAGGCCAACGAAGCCCTGAACGCCCTGCGCAACGGCGAAATCCACGGGGCGGCCGTGCTGGTGGTGGGGGGTTGATGTCTAACCGCCCAGTTCTCGATACACTTTGTTGATCACCGCCTCCTCGATGTCGGTGAAGCCGCTGTTCAGGGTGCGATAATAACCCCCGTTCGCCATAAAGATTACCCCTGTATTTTCGTCACGATCAAAGTACATGTCGCCAACCAGGCCGCAGGCCTCACCGGGATGCCCGGTAAGCCTGCGCCCGGCCAGGGCGTCGGTAATGTGTAAGAACAGTCCCATCTGCCTGAAGAACCCGTTCAGGCCGAAACCGTACCAGTGGATCTGCTGCATCAGGTCGACGGTATCTTTCCTGAGAAGGCGAACCCCTTGATAGACCCCGCCGTTCATGTGGGCGATCATGAACTTCGCCAGGTCCGGGACGCTCGTCCTGACCGCCCCGGCGGGACCGATGTAATAATTTCCCAGAGGCAGGTACGGCCTTCTTCGGGGAACTTCCCCCTTTTTGAAATAGTCGCAGGCCGGGTAAAACCGGTCATTACCTGTGGTCTTGTAAAGAACGGCCAGTTTCTCAAGGCAGGCGAGATCCGCCACAACGTAGCTGGCGTCCATGCCGAGAGGTCTGAAGATGTGGTTCAGGGCATACCGGTCAAAGTGTTCTCCGGAGAACACTTCCACCAAGGCGCCGATGATGCCGGCGCCGAAATTGGAGTAGTTAAACCTGGTGCCCGGCCTGTAGTTTCCCCAGGTGGCAGGGGTATAGGCCTCTCCGCCCGGAACCAGGAGGTCCTTCAAGAGTGGCGGTTGTGGAGCGGTTAAAGCGTTTTCATACCCACCCGCATCCAGGATACTGGAGGTGTGGGTGAGGAGCATTCTAAAGGTTATTTTGACTTCCGGGTAATTCGGGTTCCTGACCGGGTACCCCAGGTAGGCACCGATGTCGTCGTCGAGATGGAACAGGCCTCGCTCCCAGAGCTGCATTAAAGCCGTTGCGGTAATGGGCTTGGAAACGGAGGCTATCCGGTAAATGGTATCGGGAGCGGCCGGTTTTTCCTTTTCCAGGTCGGCCCAGCCGTAAGCGCCGGTCCAGGTCACCCGAACATTTTGAATAAAGGCAGCCGATACTCCCACAATTTTAGCTTCATACATCCGGGCAAGGATCGCTTCATCCAATCTGTCCCGGGGCACGTTGACGTACGGCTTGAAAGGCACTTCCCGGGCACTGTCGTCTCCCGGATCTTTAAAATCCTCCATTGCCATCCCCCTTAGCAGATTCCCGGCTTCAGGATCTTCCCCATCCCTCTGCCGCGATGCAATTTTCCATTCAAAAGTGCATACCCTTTTGAGCCAAAATATGCGTGAGGGAGAGCAACTGAGGCATGTCCGGCTCAGCGTTTTTCTTGAATAAATTCCGATATTTTCTGAAGGGCCTGCCGCAAAATCTCCGTTCCGCAGGCATAGCCGATGCGTACATACCCATCCATATCGAAGCACGAGCCCGGGACGAGAAATACTCCAGTCGATTTAAAAAGCCTTCTGCAGAATTCCTCGGAGGATAAAGGTAAATCGTATTTCAGCATTGCCGTCGTTCCGGCCCGCGGCTTTACGTAAGAAATCCCCGGTTCCTGTCGCACCCATGCGTCAAGGATTGCCAGGTTGTCCCTGATAATCCTGCGGCTCCGCTCCAGAACCCTTTCGTAGTTCTTTAAGGCGTGAACGGCAAAGATGTCATCCAGCATGCCGCAACTGATGGTGGTATAATCCCGGTGCCTCATGCACTCGGCAATCACTTCCCGGGGCCCGGCAATCCACCCGAGGCGCAACCCGGCCAGTGAAAATACCTTGGACATGCTGGAGGTGCTGATTCCCTTTTCATACAGGTCCGCCATAGAAGGCACGGAGACGTACTCCTCCTGCCATAATCCCCTGTATACCTCGTCGGAAAGCACGTAGGCACCGCAGGAGCGGGCAATCTCCGCAATCTCTTCCAGAGTGTCTTTTCCCATCAATGCGCCTGAAGGATTGTTCGGGTTATTGATAACAATTAGCTTTGTCTTTTCGTTTATAAGGGATCTCAGTTCGTCCAAATCGGGCAGGAACTTGTTTTCCGGTTTTAAACGGAGCAGATCAACCCTCGCCCCGAAGGATTCGGGAACTGAATAAAGCTGCTGGTAGGTTGGATGAACGGAAATTACGTGATCTCCCGGCTTTACCAGGGAGTAAAACACCAGGAAATTGGCGCCGATGGCACCGTTCATCATCAACACGTTCTCTGCGGTCATGGAAGAGTAAAGGCCGGCTACCAGTTCCCTGAATTCAGGGGAGCCCTCAATATACCCATACGTCAGTTTTCTACCGCACAGGGAACGAAAAAACTCGTCAGGATCGGTTCCATCTATTGAAATCAGTTCTTCCAAAGTGAACGCATCTACGCAGGTCTCGGCGACATTGTACACCGCTTCCATCTCATACTTGTTCATCCATTCCTCTACCGCAAAGGTCTTAACATCCATTATAAATGTCTCCTTTAGTGTAGGGTTTGGTTTTTTTTGCGCTCACCAAATAAATTCCAATCCGGTGAGGCGTATTTGGTGGCCTGAAGAATTTCGACCTGCGCGACTTCTTCGGGAGAGAGTCCACCCGGAATCAACTTGATTCCAAAAACATCGGCCATCCCCTTGAGTAACGCGGCGGCAACTTCAGAAAAGGTTGCAACACGGCCTAGCACTTCTGCGAGAGAAGTTGCCTTCTTCTTGTAATTTTCCCGTGCTTGCAAGCGTTGTAACTGATCCTTGAATTTCAAAAGATTAAATAACATTTCACTGGTATCCTCTAAAGGCAAAGACCCCTGCTGTAATACGGCACCCTGCTTTCGGCGCTGGGCGCTGCCAATAAGCTTTTTACCACCTGCCGTAAGTTCATACCGGGAGGCCGCATCAAAGCAAGCTGCCCCACTTCCGGCTAGCTTTTTTTCGCCTGGTGAAAGAACAGCCTGGACACCGAGTTCGCGCATACCGGCCAGTAATGCGTGGCTTATTTTTCTATACGTCTCCATTATCGTACCGGAAATTACAGGGTTGTCCTCTCTGGCTGCAATGCTATAAGTAAAATCATGCTTATGAAAAATCGCCCTGCCTCCCGTGATACGCCGTACCAGAACGATATTGTTAAGTTGACATGCCGCAACATCTATCGTCTCTATATTTTGACAACAGCCGATACTGATAGCCGGCGGTTGCCAGCGGTAAAATCTTACCGTAGGAGGAAACTCGCCTCGTATCTGTCCTTCAAGCAACACCTCGTCAATGGCCATGTTTGCATAAGCATGTCTTGGGCTGGTCTCAATTAAAACCCGCCATACATTAAATTTGTTCACCAGGAATTACCCGCCATTTAACAAGCATTTTTAACGACTGACATCAGGGAGTTATCTCTTTGAGTGGCCTCTAACAACAAAATTAAATTAATGGAAAGCATTAGAGAAGCGGAATACTTTTGGCGGGAGCGTGTGGGAATCGAACCCACCAGAGACACTCGTCATGCCTCTCGCCGGATTTGAAGTCCGGGCGCACCACCAGGCACAATCCGCTCCCGTTCGAGGCTATTCTATCACAATCCACTGCCTGCGTCCAGTTTGGCCATTGCATGTTCTGGAAACTGGCAGGTCACACGCCCTTTCCGGAGCGCTTCTTCCGGGCGATCAGGGCGGCGCCTAACGCCCCAACGATCTGCGGCTCCGGTGGGACGATGATCTCCGTCCCCAGCTTTTCGGACAGGGCCCGGACGACCCCCGGGTTCTTGGCCACGCCGCCGGTCATCATCACCCGCGGTGTGAGTCCCAGCCGGTTGACCATACCCGCCGTCCGTTCGGCAATCGACCGGTGCAGTCCCCGGATGATCTCCGGGCGGGGAACCCCCCGGGCGATCAGGGAGATGACCTCCGATTCCGCAAAAACTGTGCACATGCTGCTGATCTCCGCCGCCCGCTCCGCTTTCAGGTCTTCTTCCCCCAAACCGGCAACGGAGAGCTCCAGCCTGTCCGCCATAACCTCCAGGAACCGCCCGGTGCCTGCGGCGCACTTGTCGTTCATGAGAAAATCGCTTACGTTCCCCTGCCTGTCGAGCCTGATTACCTTGCTGTCCTGGCCGCCAATGTCGATCACCGTCCGGACTCCCGGGTCCAGAAAGGCGGAGCCGCAACCGTGGCAGGAGATCTCCGTCACCTGGCTGTGTGCAAAGGGAACGCTCATCCTCCCGTAACCGGTGGCAACTACGGAATCCACTTCTGAAGCGCTTATCCCCGCCTTCTCCAGGACCTCCTCAAAGGCGCGCTCCGCCGCCGCCCGGGCCTGGGCGCCGGTGTTTACGATGCTGTATGCCAGCACCTCGCCGTCCCGCAGGAGAACTGCGTCGGTGGATAGAGATCCGATGTCGATTCCGGCAGTAATCATATCAAGCATCCCTCTTTCCTTTCTTCCAGGATCTCAAAAAAGGCCTGCAGGCGTGTCAGCATTCCTCCGGCCGCCTCGTTCCTTCCGTCCAGGCAGTCGCCGTCAAGGAGCAAAACCGGCCAGCCCGCTTCCTGCAAGGCTTCTTTCAGGATCAGGGAGCCACCTGTGGACTGGCGGCAGCCGTGGTGGGAAAAGTGGATGATCCCATCCACCCGGTACTTTTCGGCCAGTTCCCGGATCACCCTGATGCGCTCCTCCACCGGTTTGTAGTCAAAGTGGGCCAGCACCTTCCGGGCCAGGCTGAGGAAGGGCTCGTCCGGGTCCAGGGGCGGCCAGTAGATGTGGTTGAATTCCTCGAAGGCCAGAACCCCGCCGGCCTGTTCGATGAAGCTCATCACCTCGTTGCTGTAGTAGGGCTTCAGGTGCAGCCAGAGCAGGCGGAATTTCTCCACCCCGCCCCACCGGCCCCCGGCGATCTTTTCCTCGATCTCCTTCGCCAGACAGGCGGAAATCTCCGCGGCCTCCCGGCTTCCCTGCCCGATAAAGAATAAGTAGATGAAGGCCAGCATGTCGTTCCCGGAAATGGGCGACGGCACCCGGCAGCGCAGTTCATTGGCCCGGATCATGTTTTCCCGGAAGCCGTTGCTGTGCCGGAGGGTTTCTCCCAGGGCTACCCGGTCGGGCCTGCGACCGGTCGCCTCCGCCAGGTCGTGCCACAGCCTCTCAAGCTGCCCGGCCACGTAAACCTCGGCGTCCCGGTCGGCAGCGTAGGGCACATCCAGGGTAAAACAGGGAGCGTTGTAGATCTCCGCCATATTTTGAAAAAGCAGGGGCGCCCCGTCGCAGAGGTGAGTGCTGGCCAGGAGGGCTCTCGGCCTGGGCAAATGGCCGGCCCGGGCGGCTCCTGCGATGCAGCGGTGAAAGGAGCAGAGGTCCCTGCTGTAACCCGCCTCTTCCCCCATGCTCAACGCCTCCTGGCCGAAGCCTATCCCTGTAATAAAAGCAGCCGCCACCTCCGGGGAAAAGGGGCACAGCTGCAGGCTCCAGGCGATTTCCACGGGGAAAAAGGCGCTGGTCCAGACCAAGGGAACCTTCCCGGTGTAGGCGCGGCCCGTCTGGTTGAGGGCGAACTGGCCCATCTGGTAGATCGCCTGCCAGGGGAAGCTCTTTCTTGCCAGGACCAGTGCCCCCTCCACGATCCGGTAAGAAATCGGGGAAGAAAGCACCCTTCCCCACCGGTCCCTTTCCTTTAAAAGGTTTTGGATTGTTCTGTTGAGATCCATCTAATCACCAGCCTGTTCTCCGAGCAGTTCCAGGTAGGCCTGGATGCGGGTGCGCGCTTGTTCCAACCCGGCGTCCCTATACTCGGTCTCCAGGTAAAGCACCGGTATCCCTGCCCCCGCAAAATACTCCCGGAATAAAGGGTACTCGTACAGGGAAGAGTCACAGAATTTCAAGGCGTGGTAGATGATTCCCCGGGCACCGGTCTTCCTTGCCAGAGACAGCAGGTGTGAAAAACGTTCTCTCCCCGCCAGCATCCTTGGGCAGGGGACCCGCTCCAGGTAGCCCCGGGCCAGGGAAATAAAAGGATCCGGCCCTTCCTCGACATCCGGGAGACAGTACCGGTATCCCTGGCAGAGATCGTCCCCGGCAATATTTCCCCCCAACTCCTCGATCAGGTCCAGGTAGGCGAAGGGAAGCGGGCTTCCCGCCACAAGCAGGCGCGGTCCCCGGGGCGAGCCCCTGCGCCGCAGTACGGCAAGCAGAGTTGCTGCCTGCGAACCACCCCCCCGGCTTTCCCCGTTTTCGTTCCCTTTCAGTGTGTTGACAATGCCGTCCAGGACGGGGTGAAACTCGTCCTTTTTGGCCCGGCCGGCGGCCCGGACGATCTCCAGGAGCCCCGCCGCCCGGAAATTTTCCGGTTGGCCCATCCGCAGTTGATAGAGCTCCCGCAGGAGACGGCGCACGCTTTGGTGTGCCCGCAGCGCCCCGGAAAAAGCACCTTCATCCCAGGCAACTCCGTAGAAGCTGCTCAGGCGGCCGGCCAGGGCGCGCAGTGACGAAGCAAAAGCCCGCACCGCAGCATCGTTGCCATCAAAGGTGCGGGGCAAATCCAGGAGGTGTACGAAAAATTCCTTTCCCCGGCGCTCGCCGGCGTACCTGAAGGCGTTGGCCAGGTGCACCAGGGCGTGGCAGGACGCCGTCAAAACAACCCCTGTAAGAGAGGGGTTCCCTTTCCCCATCCCTTCGTTCAAGCACGCACGGCCCAGTGGGCAGAAGTTTACGGGGAGATACTCCAGATCCGCCTTTGGATATTCTCCCCGGTCATCCCCGTAAAGACGGCAGGACTCCAAACCCAGGGTTGCAAAGATCTCTTCCGGTGTGTATGTGCAAACCCAACCAAGCATCTGCTTATCTCCAGAACCAGAGTAATATTACAAGAGAAGCCGCCAGGAGGCGGTGGTTTCTATTATATGCATCCTCCATAATTTGTCAAGCCATGCCGCCCTCCTGCAGAACCCGCGCCCCCAGTATTTACCATCCCTACATTTCAACAGCCACAAGGCTTCCAGCTACAGCACCTGGTAAAGAGTGTAAATAACCCCTTTTCCCTAAATTACCTGTTTTTTTCAGGGAAC
>CADDZA010000069.1 GCA_902812435.1 Clostridia bacterium | reverse complement strand
GATCTCCCGGATCACCCCGGCTCCCGCCCCTCTCGCCCCGGCCATGGCCGCCACCGCCTCCGCCCTCCCGTCGGCCACCCGGTTGTGGGTCTGAAAGCTGCCGGCAGCCATTTTGGCCAGCTTGCCGGCATGCCCCCAGAGAACCACCCGCCGGAAGCCCTGCCGCACGCACTCCTCAAGCATGAAGCCGGCAAAGTTGCTGATCATCACCACCGCCTCGGACGGTGCCCCCAAGAGCTCTGAAGCGAGCCTCACCCCGCGGCGCCCGGGGGTGAGCAGGATCGTTTCATGCCCTGCGTTTCTGGCGATCTGGAGCTGGGGAATGAGGGCGGCCTTGAACGCCTCTTCGGACATCGGCTCCACGATCCCCGTCGTGCCTAAAATGGAAATGCCACCGACAATGCCCAGCTGGGGATTCATGGTCTGCCGGGCGAGCTTCTCCCCTTCCGGGACGCTGATGGTGATCTCGGCGCCGCGGTCCGGGGGAAGCACCGCCGCCACATTCTCCCGGATCATCTGGAGCGGCACCGGGTTGATGGCCGGCCGGCAGGGGGGCACGGCCAGGCCGGGCTTCGTCACGATCCCCACTCCGCGGCCGCCGCGCACCTCGATGCCTTCAGGGATAAAGCGGGCGGTCGCCTCAATGCGCGCCCCGTGGGTCACATCCGGGTCGTCGCCGGCATCCTTGATCACCCATGCCCTGGCCCGGTCTTCGCAGCGCTCGAATCCTTCTACCTCTAAAACCGCCGTCTTTCCCCCGGGGAGATCCACACAAACCCTCTCCGGGTCCCGACCGAGCAAGGCGAGCACCGCCGCCCGTCCCGCCGCAGCCGCACAGGTCCCCGTGGTATAGCCGCGGCGCAGGAACTTTCCCTCGTGCAGCCTGTAACCCGCCCCATCCTGCGTTTCCATCAAATCCCTTTCCCGGTTGTTTTGAAGAGGCATCGCCAGTTCTCCATCCTTTCCTGAAATGGTTATTCCAGAGCTGCCGTCAGTTCCTCCAGCAGCCTGCGGTTGTTCTCCCGGTCCTTCACCGCAACCCGTACATACCGGTCATCGAGAAAGGCAAAATTGCTGCAGATCCTGACGATGATCCCCCGCCGCGCCAGCCTGTCCGCCAAAAGCGATGCCGTCAAAGGCCTATCTAACCGGAGCAGCAGGTAGTTGGCCTCCGACGAGAAAACGGTGATCCCGGGTATTCGTTTTAGGGCGGCGGCCAGAAATTCCCGTTCCGCCTTCACAAAGGAGCGGGTTTGACTGGCGTACTCCGTCTGCCCGAGTGCGGCCGCCACGGCGGCCTGGGCAATGCCGTTGACCCGCCAGGGGGGGAGGTAACCACTCAAAAAGGCGATGGTATCCGGATGCGCCACACCACAGCCGACCCGCAGCCCCGGTATGGCATAAAACTTGGTCAGGGAATGAAGCACCAGCAAGTTTCGCTCCCGCTCCGCCTGCCGGATGCATGTCAACTCCTCCCAGCAGGAATGGAAAAGCAGGAACGACTCGTCGAGCACCACGAAGATGCCTTCCCCGGCGCAAAACCTCAAGAAGGGCTGCAGGACCTCCGCCGGTATCAGGTTCCCGGTAGGATTGTTCGGGTTGCACAGAAAAACCAGGTCCGTTCCCCGGGCCGCCCTGATGAGTTGCTCAAGACCGGGCACGAAGCTTTTTTGCGGAGAGAGCCGGAAATGCTTCACCCGGGCCTGCCAGATCCGGGCGGCGATCTCGTACTCCCTGAAAGTGGGTCCCGGTATCAGGACGGTTTCGGGCCGCAGGGCCTGCATCACCAGGTAAATAAGCTCAATCGCCCCGTTGGCAAAGGTGACCTGCCCGGGTTGCACCCCCAGGTGTACGGCTGCGGCCTCTTGCAACCTTTCGCAGTCGGGGTCCGGGTAAACGGTTGCCAGCCGGAGCCCCTCCTCAAAGACCCTGACAAGCTCCGGCGGGGGTCCCAAAGGGTTCACGTTGACGCTGAAATCGATGAAATCACCTGGTCCCAGACCGTACCGCGCCGCCAGTGCGGCCAGATCCCCCCCGTGCTGGTGTTTCTTCACAGAGCGTTCCTGTCTTATAGCGGACATTTCCCGGATAGCGCGGCCCTCCTTCCGTCAAACGCAGCGGGTAGTGCGCTTTAATTTCAGGAAACCTTTCCCGGAATTGCCTGATCAGATGCGGGTCCCTCTCCTTCCCGGGTGGCAGCAGGATCCCGGCCACGGTGCCGCTGTGGGCGACGTTGACGCCGTAAGCCCCCATGCGGGCGGCGAAATCAATCAGTTCCTCAAGCCCGGGCTTCGGGAGAATCCTCTGGTTGGCCAGAGCACTGATGGTCGCTCCCTCCCCGACCGCTCGGGGGTCCCCCTTTTCGATGCCAAGCCTGACCAGGGTCAGTGCCCTCGCCAGTTCCGGCTCGTTTAAACGGTTCAGGTAGGGAAGGTCCGGGCGCCGGTTGAATTCCAGGGTATCCACTTTTCCACCGAAATCCACGGCCAGGATCCCCATTGAGGGAGGGCTTCCCAGCACCTCGAAGACCCGGCCGCGCACGTGATCGAACAGGGCAATGCCGGGGGAAAAGGTGCCGTCGGTCGGTTCGATGGATAAAGCGATTTCCGCCACCTTTTCCGGCTCCGGTCTGATCCCGAGGGCTGCCGCCACGGCATAGCAGGCAGCGGCAATGTCGGCGGTGCTGCTGGCCATTCCCTTGCCGACCGGGAGACTCGATGAGACGGTTACCACCGCTCCGAACCGCGCGCAGCCCAAGGTATCCAGCATCAGGCGCACCGCCCGGGCTGCCTTGAAGCAGCCGTGGGGCGTCACGGCATTCTCGATCTTCTCGCCGACGGTGATGGTCACCCTGCTGTACCAGTTGACCGGGCAGGAGACGAGAAAGTTCCTGCCCAAGCAGGTGCCCTGCACGATCTCTCCACAGGAGCCGGGCACCAGGGCAACACCACGCAAACTCACGGCATCCGGCCTCCCGGGAACATTCTATACCAGATAAACCACCCGGCGGTAAAAACGGCCAGGAAAAGCACCACCGCCCAGTGCATGAGATCAAGGGCGGCCTTGATGTGGGCACGTTCCAGGGGATTGCAGGGGTCCCCCAGGTACGGCCTCCGGGAAGGCACCCCCTGGTAATAATTCGTTCCCCCCAGCCGGACCCCGAGAGCACCGGCAACCGCCGCTTCCGGGTACCCGCTGTTAGGGCTGGGGTGCTTCCGGCCGTCCCTCAAGATAACCAGGACCGCATGCCGCCAGTTGAAGCGGCGTATCAGGGCGCTCCCCAAGAGAAGCAGGGCGGTCAGGCGCGCCGGCAGGTAGTTTGCCAGGTCGTCCAGCCTGGCGGAGAACCACCCGAAATTGAGGTAGCGTTCGTTTTTATAACCCACCATGGAATCCAGGGTATTGATGACCCGGTAGGCACAGGCCAGCGGCACTCCCCCGATCAGGAAATAGAAAAGGGGGGCGATGATACCGTCCGATACGTTTTCGGCAATGGTCTCCACCGTCGCCCTGGTGATTTCCCCCTCATCCAGGTTGGCGGTGTCCCTCCCCACGATCAACCCGAGGTGGAACCGCGCCCGGGCCAGGTCACCTTCCTTCAGGAAAGCAAATATTTCCCGCCCCGCCCGGTCCAGGCTCCGGACGGTAATGGTGCTCCACAGCAGGAAGACGCTCCCTGCCAGGTAGAGAGCGGGAATATTCTTGAGGACCCGGAGGCCAAAGAAGACCACAAAAACCACCGGGAGGACGTTCACGAGGGCGAAGCAAATCCCTGCCAGCCGCTGCCGCCAGGCCGGAGCATCCTCCCTGTAAAGCAACCTCTCCCAGCGGGAGATCATTCTTCCCACCAGGGCTACCGGATGGTAGGGGACCTGGGGGTCGCCGATCAGAAGGTCCAGCAGGACCGCCAGTATCACAATAGTCAGCCGGTTCTGGTCCATTGATCTACACCGTAGGTTTCAAATGTAATAATCAGTATCCTCAAAATTCGCATGATATCCGCTTGCTCCTGGGCATTGCTACCTCCGCCAGCAGCCTCCCGACATCCACATGCAAGGCTTTAAGGTCGAGGGCGAGGCCGGACACCATGAAAATTGCCCTGTCGGCCTTGGCCGCCATCAGCTGGTTGGCCCAACCGGCGGCGTCCCGGTAGAGGCGGCCCTGGGGATAGGGGGGGACGAGTCCCAGCCCCACCTCGTTGGACACCAGGATCACGTGAGCCGCGGAGCCCCAGGCGGCCTCCGCCAGCCGGCTCATTTCGGCACGCACCCTTGCCTGGGCGGCGTCGTCCGTTTCCGGAACATCGCTACTGAAAAGAAGGTTGGATATCAAAAGGGTGAGGCAATCGATCAGGATCACCCCAGGCCTCTGCCCGATCTCTTCGACCACCGCCGCCACGGCCCTGGGCTCCTCAACCGTGGCCCACTCAATCGGCCTTCTCCGGCGGTGTTGCTCGATCCTGGCCGCCATTTCCTCGTCCAGCGGCTCGGCAGTGGCGATATAGGTCACAGGCCCTCCCAGGGCAGCGGCCAGGTCTTCGGCGTAGCGACTCTTGCCGCTCCTGGCGCCGCCTGTGATAAAGTAAAACAGGCCGCGGTTCATGGGATATCCGCTCCTCCTGCTTCCCCGGCAATGCTCTCCAGGAGCCCGTCAATGGTATACTCCCGGGCCACGGTGTCCACACGCATTCCCAGGGATCGGGCGGTCTCGGCGGTAACCTGCCCGATACAGGCCACCCTGCTCCTCTCCAGCAGACGGTTCATGTCCTCGTCCGCAAAGAGAGAGGCGAAGTTGCGAACCGAGGAGGAACTGGTAAAAGTAAGGATGTGGATGCGCCCGTCCTTCAGGAGTTCCTGCACCACGGCCTTATACATGGCGCCCGCCGGCACCGTTTTATAGACAGGCACCACCTCCACCCGGATCCCTTGCGATCTGAGGCCCTCCGGGAGGACCTCCCGGGCTTCGGCGGCCCGGGGCAGGAGAACCCTGCTCCCGGCAGGTATCATCTTGCCCAGCCCTTCCAGGAGTGCTTCGGCGCGGTATTCGCCGGGCCGGTAGGCCACCTGGAGGCCGAAACGGGATAACGCCGCGGCCGTCGCCGGTCCTATGGCAGCGATCTCTCCCCTGAGCTTCCTGATGTCTATTTTCAACTCCTGCAGCCTCTGCATGAAGAAGTTCACCCCGTTGGCGCTCGTAAAGACAACCCAGTCGTACTCAGGAAGCCGCGCCAGGGCATGGTCAAGCGGAGCGTAATCCTCCGGCGGCACCAGGGCGATGGTGGGCAGGCAGACCGGCTCCCCGCCGAGCTGCATGATCTTCCGGGCAAAGCCGTGAGCCTGTCTCAAGGCCCTGGTGATCAGGATGCGCTTTCCGAACAGGGGTTGCCTTTCCCGCCATCCCAGGAGTTTCTTTAAATCCACCACCCTCCCGGCGATCAGGATGGAGGGCGGGCCGATTTCCGCCTCCCGGGCGCGTTCTTCGATGTCGCCCAGTGTCCCCGTAACCGCCTTTTGTTCCGCCCTGGTTCCCCAGTGAACCAGGGCAGCCGGTGTGTCCTTGCTCCAACCCCCGGCCAGCAGGTTGCGCACGATGGCCCGGATGTTTTCGTACCCCATCAAGAAGACTGCCGTGCAGTTGGCGGCCGGAGGGTTCGGGCCGCCGGCCTCTGCTCCCTGGTTTGCATCCTTTCGCCTGTGCCCGGTGGCAACCATGAATGCCGAGGCGAAGTCGCGGTGTGTGACGGGGATTCCGGCGTAAGCCGGCGCCGCTACAGCAGCGGTCACCCCCGGGACTACTTCAAAGGGTATGCCCTCCGCCGCCAGTTCCGCCGCCTCTTCACCCCCCCGTCCAAAGACGAAGGGGTCCCCTCCTTTCAGGCGGCAAACAACCCTCCCGGCCCTGGCCTGTTCCACCAGCAGGCGGTTGATCTCCTCCTGGGGCAGGGTATGGCGGTCAGTAGCCTTGCCCACATAGATAAGTTCGGCGTCCTCCCGGCACAGGGCCAACAGGTATTCGCCGATCAGCCGGTCATAGACGATGACATCCGCTTCTTGCAGGCACCAGAGGCCCTTCAGGGTGAGCAGTGAGGGATCGCCAGGCCCTGCTCCTACCAGATAAACCTTTCCGGATTTAGCTTTCATCTGCAAGGATCTCCTTCGCCCCCTTTTCCAGCAACGACTCCGCCAGGGACTTCCCGGCCGCCCGGGGGTTTTCGGGGTCACCGACGTACACCCCCCTGGCAAACCTGGTCCCATCGGGAGAGACGACGATTCCCCGGAGTTCAAGCCGGTTGTTTTCCACTACCCCATAGGCCCCTACGGGCACCTGGCAGCCTCCGCCCAGGGCTTCCAAAAATACCCGCTCCGCAGTCACCGCCTGGCGGGTCAGGGAATCGTCCAGGGCCCTGCCGCAGATCTCCCGGAGGAGGGCATCCTCCGCACGGATCTCCACCGCCAGGGCACCCTGGCCGGGTGCCGGCAGGCAGGCATCCGGCGAGAGCAGGGTGTAGTTCACATTTTGCCAGCCCATCCGTTCCAACCCCGCCGCCGCCAGCACGAGGGCATCCACCCGCCCCTCTTCCAGCTTGCGCAGTCTGGTATCCAGGTTGCCCCTGATGTCGGTTATGACCAGGTCCGGCCTCTTGCAGCGCAATTGGGCCGCCCGGCGCAGGCTGCTTGTCCCGATCCGGGAGCCCGGCGGCAGGTCCTGCAACTCCCGCTTCTTATCAGGGGTTACCAGGGCGTCCAGGGGGTTGGCCCGCACGGGAATCCCCCCCAGGGCAAGCCCCGCAGGGATTTCCGTGGGGAGGTCCTTCAGACTGTGGACGGCAAAGTCAATCTCGCCGTTCAGCAGGGCGCCCTCCAGGGCCCGGGTGAAGGTCCCCTTCTCTCCTATTTTAGGGAGGGGTGTCTCGGTATCGAGGTCCCCCCTGGTGGAGATGATCACTTCCTCGATATCCAGTTCGGGGTATACCTCTTTGATTCTTTCGATGACCCACAACGTCTGCCGCCTTGCCAGGAGGCTGCCGCGGGTTCCGGCACGGAGGATCTTGCGTTCCATTCTCTTACCTCGCTTGCACCGGGCGGTCGGATGTGCCGCCCTCGAGCCTGGTTCCTTAAAATACCCGATCTTAACATCTGCCCTGGAAATACGTTTCGGTTTATCCTTGGCTTGCTCCCGGACTCCGGTTTAACTCGCTTATAACGCGTCGCAGACGGCAGCCGACCGGCTCCTATGACGCCATCCATGGCACATAGTCGCCTAGCTCCCCCGCACTCAATAGCACTTTCTCTCTATAACGAGATGATTAATAACAGCCAGTTCTGAATGAACGTTAAAGGGTAGAATTCCCTTTGAGTGCGGGGTCGCTTCGGCTGCCGTTAGCTGCTCCTTCGTCAAGGGCGAGATAACAACCTTCGCAGGTCGCTCGCTGGTAGACCCGTCGTTGTATTTTCATCCTCTGTTGGTGCCGCCGGAGGTGACATGGAAGTCTAAAATAAAAACCCCAGCCTAAGCGGACTGAGGCAGATGAAACCATGTATCCCACCCCCCCTATCGCGCGTAGGGTACCGGTGCGGAGGAGCAGGCAGGTCTCCTGGCTCGGGTTCCTCGTCTTCTCTACCCTTCCCATCTAGCACTCAATTGCGACTTTAAATTAATCTAGAGCCGGGATATCAACATTGAACCGAAACCAGCTAGCTCATTCACAATCACTCTTCATTGAGTGCTGGACAGTGGCTCTGCAGAGAGGCTCCCCCTCACAGTGGCGGGACCGCGCCTTTTTCCGGCACTCAATCTGAATGTCATCTTTTTCAACACTCTGGCAACACAACCATGTCTCCCAGTCAAAGCAGGTTAAGTTGCGCTTGCATTGAGTACCAGATCCGGACTTCCCTTTTCAGCCCTTTCCGGGCCACCTACCCCTTGTTCATTATGCTGTTAAACCACTAAACTTATTTATTCTTCCCTTCGAGCCATTATCCTTCTTAATCTGAAAAATTATTCTTCTCCACCAAACCTCCTATTCCCAGAAGCCGGCCCCAAGGTGCTTCTAACGGGTGACAACCCCGCCTGACCCACCTTTGAAGAGTCAGATGCTGGTTTTGCCGGCCTTTACCGCCGACGCCCGGGCATTAGCCGCCCAGGGAGCGACTTCCTGTCTGTCGTTGAAACGGTGCCGCTTCGCCAGCTCCCATTTCCGCCGGCTGGCCCAGCTTGCCTAGGGCACGGACCAGCATGGCCGCCATTTTCTGAGTCCAAATCACCAGGCCGGCGGCTATCGCAATAGAATCTTTTTACTGTCCAACCGCCGGTATCTCCGTAATTTGTAAGTTGACACGGTAGCCCAACTGGCGCAGGATGTTTTGAATATCTTCCCAGGTCAGGCCGAAAGCCTTAACGTCGGCCAAACCTAATCGGCCTACTATCTCCCTGATGGTTTCATATTCCTTTTCATCAAAATCCGATTCCATCATGGACATTTCCGCCCAGTCCACCAGGTCAGCCAGGGTAATGCGGTGGTACAGGTAATCGATTAGTTTTTGGGCAAGTTTATTACGGGTTAACCTCATTAATTTATTTCTCCTTTCTCACTTTTCTATGGCCTTTATCTTCCGGGTATTTTTCATGTATCTCAACAAGGTTACCCTGATCATCGTATATTTCCTGATAAAATCGCATAGTTTCTTCCCGGTCATTGACCTCTTTTACATATTTCGCCTTCCATCCGCGTTTCCCCGGCACTTCGTAAATATAACGCCGCCCGCCACCCGGTAGTTCATTCCAGTAATGAAACTTTCTCTCGTTTTCTTTCCGCTTATCTTTCAAAACAAGCATCCCCAGGAAGGTCTTTGTATTATCCTAACATAAATGTTGAACCGAAACAATCATAAAGGCTGACGCCTGTAAGCGTCCACCTTTGGATACAATCGTCACCTGTTACCTTTAATTGCAAGAGTTACGCGCCAACAGCCATCGGAGCCGGTAAACTAACTACAGTTTACCCGCCGTTTGCAGCACCCGTTTGATCATGACCACCGCTTCCGCCCGACTGGCATTGGCCTTGGGTGCGACCAGATCATTCCCCCGTCCCACGACCACGCCGGCCTTCACCGCCGCCAGGGCATTAGCCGCCCAGGGAGCGACTTCCTGTCTGTCGTTGAAGCGGCCCAAAATTTGCACTCCTTCGCCTGCGCCCACTTCCACCGGCCGGCCCAGTTTGGCCAGAGCACGGACCAGCATGGCCGCCATCTCCTGGCGGGTGATCTGCGCCTGGGGCGCAAACCCGGTGGAGGAGACACCCTTCACCAGCCCCGCCGCGTAGGCTCTGGCCACGCTCTGGTGGTACCAGCTATCATCCGGCACGTCATTAAAGGGTATTTCGCTGGTTTCCGTTACGCCCAGCAACGGCGGGCGTATCCCGGGAACATCCAGGGTCATTTGCTCCAACAATTCCTTATGCCACTGTTCACCCGATAATAATACGCCGTCAATCCTCCTGGCAACCGCCTTAAAGATGTTTTCAACGGCAACATAATAATCATGCAGAATAGAACCGATGATTCTGCAGGCGGCATTGTCCTCCAGGTAGAATCCACCCAATGAATCAGTCTCGATCACCGGGAAAAGTTTATAACCGGCCAACTCATTTTCTAAAAGGGAGATATTTTCTAATTCCCGTTTTATTTTAGCTTTAACAAGAAGAAATTCCTCTATAGTCATAATAAAATTCCCCGCCTTCCGTAAGGACGGATGGGCATCTTCCTCGCAAACCAGGCTGATTTCGAACGGCGCCCCCGTTCTTTCCGCCTCTACATACATCTTCCAAAAATCATGGCCCTGATAACCGGTAACAAGGATGTCGATATCAGATCCCTCCGTGAAGCCGCCCCATGCCAGCGAGCCGTACAGGTAAACATTGCTTACTCCATATTTTTCTTTAAGAACTGCGGCAATTTCTCTTGCTTTCTTTCGGGCTTGTTCCTCAAGCTTCTGGATTCTCGCAGCCCGTTCCCTTTGGAGAAACCGGTATTTATCCATAAACTCCGGCGAAAAATCTAGCCCTTTATCATCAGGCATGGCAGCGCCTCCTCGACCACAGAAGTACTCCTTTCCCCTCGATGTCAAGCACAATCCGCCTCTACCACTCTTTCAGGAATTCATACTGTTCTTCGGAGAGTACAAGGGTGGAGAGGGGGATCAGGTACAACTCGCTCAACATTATTTTACCATTATTTAGACGCGTAACAACGGATCTCGCAACTTTCAGGTCATGGCTACCTGATTGGCTCAGTAATACGTTTTTTCACCTTTTAATTAGAATAAGGTGCTCAATCTAAAGAGTCCCCGCGCATCTCCAGATTCTTGAATTTTATACCCCATAGCCTTATACCCTTTGCCGAAAAGAGCGCTTTATTGCAGGGGGTGCGGTAGGCTTTTGCTTCAAGATCAGCGCCCGGGCGCTGCCTACTGGTGCGAGCAATGCGGGACCTGGTTGACCATGCCGTTGGATAAGGAGGGGGAAAAGGTTGCCGCGGCCGCCAAAAAGGAAGACCACAAAAGACGGCAGGCGGTGTCTCTCCCCCGGAGCCCCCGGTGGCATTAACCAGGTAGAGCAGGGAGGGATACCTGGTGGAGATTCAGGA
>CADDZA010000068.1 GCA_902812435.1 Clostridia bacterium | reverse complement strand
TTTTTGCTATTTATGGGGTATTTTCCTGCCTGCTCGGGTTAAAAAATGCGAATTTATAAAGTTTTGCCTTGATACCGCCTTTCTTGCGCTGCATGGGCTTCAGGGATTAGATGCGGAGTTCCTGTAGTATTATGGACTATATTTCTTCCTGAATAAATGATAATTGGAAGCGGGCGCCAATCCCGTCCGACGATAAACGACTTCAAGAGAGGCGTCCCCCTTCAAAGCACGGCGGCATTTTTATAGATGGCCGCTTTGTCTTCATCTGTTAATATTTTCTCTGTCACCCAGGCAATCAGTGCTATGCCCGGTATGTCTATAATGAACCTGGTGAGCATGAATTTCCACCCCATGGCCGAGGCCTCGAAAAGCAGCATGGGGATCTTGGTGGTGGACCAGGCACCCAGAAAGACCAGAATATTTGAGAACTTGCTCCCTTTCTTGAGCAGTACCCCTGCCACCGGGAAGGCCGCGTAAAGGGGACCTGCCGCAACAGAGCCGAGTACAAAGGCGACAGCGACCCCCAGCAGACCGGAATTATCCCCCATGATCCTGATCATCGTCTCCCTGTCTACCCAGACGTCCAGCAATCCCAGCAAAATAAAGATCGGCGGTATGAACGAGATCATCTCCAGAAAGCTGCTCCAGGAGATCGACCACGATTTGCGGCCGACCGCCGGATAGAGATAAAGCAGGAGGCCGTTCAGGATCAGCAGGGCAATAAAAAACCTGTACCTTTTCAGAACTCGCATCATCTCAATACCACCCCGATGACTATGGCCACCACAAATGAAAAGATGTAGGCCAGAACATTTCTCAGATAAGCAGATTTTTTGCCGAAATACTGGATCTCCACAGGAAGCGTGACGATACCAACCATCATTAGTGTGGAGATGAAAACAGCGATCTGCATGAAACCCGCTCCGTTTTTCAACAGGGCTGCCGCCAGCGGAAAGGCCACAAAGCCTGGAATCAAAGTTACCGCGCCCACCACAGAGGCCAGCAGCATTCCTAACCAGCCCGATTGTTGTCCCAGCAGCCTGGAAATGGTTGCAGGGGTCAGGACGGCCAGCATGATCCCGATAATGACCAGGATAGAGAGGAACTGCGGCAGAATATTCTCCAGTGACTTCCATCCTTTAAGCAGGGCCAGCTTGGTTTTCTTTCTGTCTTTGCGAAAGGAGATAACAAGCAGGACAACCGTTAGCACGTAAAGAGCATCGTTGAACAACTCCATCCCCCTCTCCGATTATACACTGGTTTATTAAAGCATCTCAGAGATCAAACGATAATTTTCCGAGCCTGGCATCAGTTCCGGGCAGTTTTCAAGGTTTACCTCGTCAAGTACCAGTTTCGTGGCAAAGGCCATACAGGTTGGCAGTCCGCACTTTTTGCAGTTATTCCTGGGCAGGTACTTGAAGATGTCGATGGCCCGTGGCTGACTCCATTCATTGTAACTCGGTGTTATCTGATTCCTGCGACGGTTTATGTCATTGATGTATTTGACAGCCTCATCACAAATTAAGACGGCTGTATCCTTATCCTTAAACATCCTGACAGATATCGTTTTCTGCCGAATTGCAACCTCCATTTTCCCTTTCCTCTATAAGGGCGACCGCCGCTCCGAGCTGCGCTCCACGGATCGCCGCCACATAGCCGGCATACCCTCCGCCCAAAACAGCCAGTTGAACATCGACCTCTCTCATAAAACCCAGCGCCTCCTGAATATCTTCATGTCATGATTAGACAGAAGTCACATAGCCGATTCTGTATCATTACCGGGCATCACTTCCCATTGGTTTATGCTTATATACTCTTTTTTTCATATTCTATACCTCCGGTTATTTCCTGTCAATTAATACCCCGGCACCTTCTCCGCATTTTTTCACCACCAGGAGCACAAGAGATTATTAGATTATTGCACCCCGTGGCCACCCGGAACAAACAGTTGTTTAGGTATGCAGAAGGCTAAAAACATTTTCCCGGCAAACCAACAGGAACTCAGGGCTTCTTCTAGAATTACAACAGGATAATGTGCCTCAGGCGCACTTTGAGGAGGCCGGTTCCTTGCAGGATTCGAAACCCTTTTTCAACCCTCTGTTCATTATAGTCCTGGGAGTTGTATGCACATCCTTTGCCTCGATATTCACCAGGCTCGCCACGGCGCCGCCGCTCGTCATCGCCTTTTACCGGCTGGCCATCACGGTGCTTCTGATTTCCCCATTTCTGCTGTTCGGCTCCGGACGGGAGGAACTGAAGAGCATGCGGGGGCGCGACCTGGCGCTGGCTTCCCTTTCCGGGGCGTTTCTGGCAGTTCACTTCACCGTCTGGATCACCTCCCTCAGATACACCTCGATTGCCAGCTCAACCGTACTGGTGACGCTCCAGCCGATCTTCGTGATCTCGCTGGGCTACCTGTTCCTCAAGGAAAAAATCAGCACCGCCGGCGGATCGGGCGGGGCCATCGCCCTGGCGGGGAGTATGCTAATCGGCTTCGGGGACTTCCGGATCGGGGGTCAGGCCCTGCTGGGGGATCTGCTGGCCTTTTCCGGGGCTTTCTTCGTGGCCGTCTACGTCCTGATCGGGCGCAGCCTGCGGAGCCGGCTTTCCCTCCTGCCTTATGTTTTCGTGGTTTACGGTACGGCGGTTCTCTTCCTGTTGTTATTCAACCTTCTGACCGGAACCCCGCTTTACCCTTACCCCCCAAGGGACTGGCTCTGGTTTTTCGCCCTGGCGGTGTTCCCCACCATTTTCGGACACACGGTCTTCAACTGGGCCTTGCGCTACGTCAAGGCCGCCCTGGTATCGGTGAGCATCCTGGGTGAACCGGTTGGTGCAACACTCCTGGGAATCCTGTTCTTCAGGGAGATTCCGGGCATGATCCAGGTGCTCGGGGGGCTTGCCGTAATCTCCGGCCTTACCGTTTTTCTCCTCAAGGAAAATGCGTAGCAAAAGAACAACTTTTCAGATCTTGCAGGAGATTTATCAGTTCTGTTGAATTTACTTGTTTCAGGACTTTTTCAGGATTTTTGCTTCCTGTCAGAACGGGGGGTGATTAGGCCCGGCACTCCACATATAGCTCCGGCCATACAACGCAAGATCGAAGGAGGAAAAATAAATTGAAGAAAAAGGAATTATTCGCATACCTGTTGCTCCCATTGCTGGCAGTGGCCCTGGTGGCGTCGGGTTGCGGCGGTTCCCAGGGCACTTCGTCCGGCGCCGGTGGGAACACCATCAAGATCGGGTTCCTGGGAGGCAAGACCGGCAACCACGCCCACTACGGGATCGAGACCCTGAAGGGCATGCAGATGGCGGTTGAGGACATCAACAAGGCCGGCGGCATCCTGGGAAAAAAGCTGGAGATCATCGAAGGCGATCACGGCAGCAACTCGTCTGAGGCTGCCAACGTCACCCAGAAGCTGATTACCCAGGGAGTGGTGGCGATAATCGGCGATCCGACAACGGGCATTACCAAGTTGACCGCTCCCATCTGCCAGAGCAACAAGGTGGTCATGATGTCCGCAGGCGCGGTGGGACCCGGCGTTGTGGAGATCGGTGATTACATCTTCCGGGACTGCCTGCTGGATTCCGTGGCGGCCCCAGCCGTAACGAAGTACCTGGCGGAGGAACTCAAGTGGAAAAAGGTGGCCCTGGTCACCACGACCGGCCTTCCCTACAGCGAGGGACTGACAAGTATCTTCAAACCGGCCCTGGCCAAGTACGGGATCAAGATTGTGGATGAACAGTTCATCCAGGAAAAGGATACCAACTTCAGCGCCCAGGTTACGGCCCTGTCGCGGAAGCAGTTTGACGGGGTAATCTTCACCGGCTACTATACCGAAGGCGCCCTGTTCATGAAGGAGATGCGCAAACAGGGACTTAAGCAGGTTATGGCCGGCGGCGACGGCCTGCTCGGCAAGGAACTCTACGAGTTGGGCGGCAATGCGGTCGAGGGAAGCATGGTCTACACCGGTTTTGCGGTGGACCTGAATAGGGCCTCGGGCAAGACCAAAGAATTCATCGAGAAATACAAGGCGAAAAATAAAGGCGCCCTGCCCGACATGTTCTCCGCCCAGGGCTACGATGCCGTGATGCTGGTGGCGGACGCCATCAAGGCGGCAGGCAGCGCGGAGCCCGTCAAGTTCCGTGAAAAACTCGCCCAGACCAAGGACTGGCAGGGCGTCACCGGGAACATCACCTTCGACTCCAAACGTGAGCCCATCAAGAGCCCGGTTTATCTCCTGGAGGTCAAGAACCACCAGTTTGTGGTGAAGACCGTCATCGACATCCCCAAATAAGAAAAAAGATAAGGGCGGCGGCCATGCTGGTTACTTTATGGCTGTCGCCTCCAATTTTTTCAATCTCATTAAGCGGAAGGCGAGCTTACAGGAAATGGAACATTTACACGGATTTGTACAACTGCTGCCGCAGCAGATCGTGAACGGGGTAACCCTCGGTGCGACTTATGCCCTGATCGCCCTGGGCTACACCATGGTCTACGGAATCATCCAGTTAATCAACTTTGCCCATGGCGAAGTCTACATGATCGGCGCCTTCACGGGACTGATCATGGTCACCGTTTACAAAGTGAACTTTTTCCTGGCCATGCTGGCCGCCATCCTGGTGTGCATGTCTCTGGCGGTGTTGATCGAGAGGGTGGCTTACCGGCCCTTGCGCAATTCGACCCGCCTGGCCCCCTTGATTTCCGCCCTCGGCGTCTCCCTTTTCCTGCAAACCCTGGTTACACTGATCAAAGGGGACCCCAACCCCCTCGGTTTTCCCGAGGTTATCAAAGACACCGTATACCAGCTCGGGGTTGTAAAATTCTCCCTTGTGCAGCTGGTCATCCTGATCGTGGCCGGCGCCCTGATGATCTTTCTCCACGTAACGGTCAAGTACACCAGGGTGGGCAAGGCGATGCGGGCCGCCTCCGAGAGCTATGAAATTGCCAACCTGATGGGAATCAACGTCAACCGGATCATCTCCTTCACCTTTGCCCTGGGAGCCGCCCTGGCGGGAGCCGG
This sequence comes from Clostridia bacterium, assembly GCA_902812435.1. Taxonomy (GTDB): domain Bacteria; phylum Bacillota; class DSM-12270; order Thermacetogeniales; family Thermacetogeniaceae; genus DULK01. Next base: position 5,656 of record CADDZA010000068.1, on the reverse strand, counting down.
CGGCGTGCTGGTGGGCATGTACTTTAACTCCGTGAATCCCCTGATGGGGGTTGTCGTTGGCCTGAAATCCTTCTGTGCCGCAGTCCTGGGAGGCATCGGCAGTATTCCCGGGGCAATGCTGGGCGGAATCTTCCTCGGGGTGGCCGAGGTCATGGGGGTGGCCGCCGGGTTCGGCACCTACCGGGACGCTATCGCTTTCGCCCTGCTGATCCTGGTCCTGCTCCTGAGGCCGACGGGGCTTCTAGGACGGCCGATCCAGAGGAAGGTGTAAGGCATGGAAGGGATCATGCGCATCCTGACGGACCCCTATTACATACAGGTGCTGACCTTAACGGGAATCTACCTGATCGCCGCACTGGGGCTGCACCTGATCACCGGCGTCACCGGCCAGTTCTCTTTCGGCCATGCCGGGTTCATGAGCATCGGCGCTTACACTGCGGCCCTGCTCACCCTGCACCTGCATACACCCCTGATCCTGAACCTGCTGGTGGGGGGCCTGGCGGCCGGCTTTGCCGGTATTCTGCTGGGTTTTCCTTCTTTGAAACTGACAGGCGACTACCTGGGAATAACCACCCTGGGGTTCGCGGAAATCGTCAGGGTTGTCTTTATTAATATGAAAATAACGGGGGGTACCCAGGGTCTGGCGGGCATACCCAAAGAAACCAACCTCCTGCTGGTTATCTTTGTGGCGGTCCTGTCGGTCTGGTGCATGTATTGCATTCAGAATTCCCGGTTCGGCCGCGCCCTGATGGCAATCCGGGAGGACGACATCGCCGCCGAGGCCATGGGGGTCAATACCCTGAACTATAAAGTGAAGGCCTTTGCCGTGGGAACCTTCTTCGCAGGGGTCAGCGGGGGGCTCTACGCCCACCTGATGCAGTACCTGAACCCGTTCGATTTTGGCGTGACCAGGTCATTCGACCTCCTCAACTTCGTGGTCCTCGGCGGGCTGGGGAGCATACCCGGAACAATCCTGGGAACAACGGTACTGACGATGGCCCCGGAGTTCCTGCGCTTCGTAAATAAATACCGGATGCTGATCTACAGCGCCCTCATGGTGATCATGATGATCTTCCGGCCTAACGGCCTGCTGGGCGGGGTTCACATCAAGGACCTGCGCAGGGTCTTTACCCGCCGCAGGTCCACAGAGATGGCCTCCCAATAACGGCTGGACACAATAAGGAGCGAGGTGGAAGCAATGCCGGCCTTACTGGAACTGGACAACATCACGATCTCCTTCGGCGGCCTCACCGCCCTCAACCGGGTCAGCCTCAGGGTTGAAGAGGGTAAGATCAGCTCCCTGATCGGCCCTAACGGCGCCGGCAAGAGCACCATTTTCAACGTGATCACGGGCATCTACAGGCCGACCGACGGCCGGGTGATCTTCCAGGGGAAGAACATTACCGGAGAAAAGCCATATCTGATCACCGCCCGGGGTATAACCCGGACCTTTCAGAATATCCGCCTTTTAAAAAACCTCACGGTGCTGGACAACGTGAAGATCGGCTGCCACAGCAGCAGCCGCGCCGGGCTCTTCGGAGCCATCACCCGCCTGGGATGGGTGAAGCGGGAAGAGCGTGAGATTACCGCCAGGGCACAAAGGGCCCTGGAGATAGTCGGCCTGGCATCCAAGGGCGATGAGCTGGCGAAGAACCTGCCTTACGGGGAGCAGCGCAGGTTGGAGATCGCCCGGGCCCTCGCCGCATCCCCCAGGCTGCTGCTCCTGGACGAGCCCGCCGCCGGAATGAACCCCCAGGAAAAGCAGGCCCTCATGGAGATGGTACAGCGCATCCGGGAGATGAACATCACCATCATGCTGGTGGAACACGACATGAGCTTTGTGATGAACCTCTCGGACCACGTCGACGTGCTTAATTACGGGGAAAAGATCGCCGGGGGCACCCCTGCCGAAATCCGGCAGAACCCCAGGGTGATCGAGGCCTATTTGGGAAAGGAGATCGAGTAAGATGAGTTCGGAAAAAGCGCTTGACAGGTGGAAGCAAAACGCTCGAAAATTGAAGAACGAAATCTATGCCATCTACCTGGCCTACAGGGACCCACGGACTCCCTGGTATGCCAGGATTTTTGCTGCCAGCCTGGTTGCATACGCCTTCAGCCCCATCGACCTGATCCCTGACTTCGTTCCCCTGCTCGGCTACCTGGACGACCTGGTCCTGCTGCCGCTGGGCATCCTCGTGGCGAGAAGGATGATACCACCGGAGGTCCTTGAAGAGTGTCGTGACAAGGCGGGTGCCCTTCGGGCTCGCAAATCGACCGTAAGCAAGCCCGCCAACTGGTTTTCGGCAGGGATTATCGTTGCCGTCTGGCTCATCCTGGCGGTATGGGCGGTTCTTTACATCATGCAAACTCTTAAGAAGTAAAAAACCGGGGGAGCGAGACTTCTCCCCCGGCAAGGAATTAATAAGATTACTTCCTGACGGGTACGTACTTCTCCCCGACTATCTTCTGGCCTTCCGGGCCGAGTACGAAGTCGATGTACGCCTTCACAACACCGGTGGGAGCCCCCTTGGTCAGGTAGAGGAAGGGCCGGGAGATCTTGTAGGTCCCGTTCAGTACCGCCTCCTCACTTGGCTTTACACCGTCCACCGCAAGAGCCTTGACCTTTTCGTTCAGGCTGCCCAGGGAGATGTAGCCGATGGCGTTCTCGTCCCTCTCCACGGCGGTGCGCACCGCCCCGGTAGCGTTCTGGACCCCTGCTTTACCGGTGATTTTCTTATCCTTGCCCATGACGATCTCCTCAAAGGCACCTCGGGTCCCGGAACCCTCCTCCCGGGTAAAAACGTTGATGGGAGCGTCTTTACCGCCCACTTCCTTCCAGTTGGTGATTTCGCCCGCAAAGATCCGCCTGATCTGGTCTATCGTCAATGCTGAAACGCCATTACTGGGGTGCACAATAACTGCTATGCCGTCCTTGGCGATCATGAATTCCTGTACAGTCCCCTTCTCCTCAGGCTTGAGTTCCCGCGAGGACGCGCCGATGTCCGCCGCCCCGTCCTGAGCCGCCTTGATCCCGGCGCTGGAACCACCGCCAGCCACATTGATCTTCACAGCCGGATTCTTCTTCATGAAAGCATCGGCCAGTTCCTCGGACAGGGGCTGCACGGATGTGGAGCCGGCGATGTTAATCGTCCCGCTTAAGCCGCCCGGCTGCTCACCTTGCCCGGTCTTTGTCTGCCCTTTTCCCGCACAACCCGCTGCCGCTCCCATCACAAGCAGGAGCGCCATAACCACACCCAACCACTTCGCTTTGACTGTCATTTTGATACCTCCCGGATTCATATTTTCAGGCTTGTCCATATTTGATGATACATATTAAGTATTAAATAAGCTTTAGGGTTTTATTAATAATTCTTGTTCTTAATTAAGGTTCGGTTAATTTCCGGTAAAAAACGGAACAGCCCCCGGCGCGGCGGCCTCCAGGGGCGTATCATTGACACTCTACTTTAGAAATTCGATCCTTACTGTCTGGGCATAGCTCCCCGCCAGTTTCGGCAACCTGATTTCAAGGATCCCCCGCTGGTAGGTAGCCCTGGAGTTCCCGGCATCCACTGCGACGGGCAGGTTGACAGTGCGGCTGAACTTTTTCTCCCGCCGTTCCCGGCTGTGCACCTTGACGGCAGTAAAACTGTGGTGTTCCGGCGGAATTTCGCCTTCAAGGGTCAGGACATTCCCCTTCAAAAAAACGTTCACGTCGCCGGCCTGTCGCAGTCCGGGAATGGCCGCGGTAACGACCAGTTCATCCGTGGTTTCCACTATATTCAGGGGCGGCCACCTGCCCTGTCCCAGCCCGCCGAAGAAGTCCGCTGGAATTGACCAGTTCACGCCGGCAAATTCCCTGAAAAAATCCTCGCCCAGAAAGGGAATATCCTTCAAGCTCTCGAAAAGGTTACGGTTCATCCAGTACTCCCCCTCTTACCGCCGTTAATCACGGAAATTAATTTTTACCCGGGTCCGCTCCCCTGACAGGGGACGGGGGCTTGCAAACCGCGGCTTTTTCGTTTCCTCGCTTTTATGCGGTGTGGCGGTCGTCACCCGCATCACCCTGCCGCCGTAATTGACTCCTATGCTCAAGGAACCGCTTAAGTCTTTCACCCCGATGTCATCGATATTGAAAACCAGTTGCTCCAGGTTGACCTTATCGATAAAAACCTTGTCGATGTGAATATCGAAGGGCTGACCGGCCAGGTCTTTCAACAAATCCGCCATTTCAGCGCATATCTTATTTACTGCTGTTTGCAACTCCGCCACCTTTGACTCGAGCTTTGCCAGATCCGGAGGCCGTTCCCGGGGTTTAAACAGGGATTTGAGGCGCTGCCACAGAGACATGGGTATCAAGTAACCTCCGCGATCTCGGGGCCGAGGAAACCTTTAACCTCCCCCTCTATAATCGGAGTATCGGTGATATCGGGATCGATGATAACATTTGCTCCAACAAAGAAGGTATTAAAGTTGCCGGCAATCTGCCCCACGCTGAAGTTTCCTTTTGTATTCAGCGTGTAACCGTCGGCGACCCCCTTGCCCTGAAACATGTTGGCATTATTGCGGAATTGGTTAACCTGGGTAACCTGATTGATGATGAGAACAGCCATAAAGCCAGCCCCCTGTCTTGTAAACATTATATGCCGTTGACCGGCAGTTGCTTATTCCCGGCAAACAGCTTTTCAAGTCACATCAGGCGCCTCTTTCACATAACCTTAATTAAGCGGAAAGAAGGTGGCGGTTATGGTGGCCTCCCTGCAGATCAATATCAACACGATTCGGATTGCAGATATTGACACAGGCTCGGTGGTGGCTATCGGGAACAACTACTTCTTCAACTGGCAAACCCACAGTAAAACCAATAACGGCTTCGGCCGCATTAATGGTGACCGGAATTCCCTGTCGGAAGCAATTGCCCGGGTCGACGACCCGGATTTCCAGGATATGCTTTCCAATGAATGGCAGTGTGAACGGGATTTCTTCAGGCTGTTGGAAGGATGATTGTATGAAAACCGTGATATACCTCAAGGAAGTAAAAACGTCAAGCGTACACAGCAATGCAGGAGTCTTTTACGGGGATAACAAACTGCGGGGCTGGCGGTCCCGCTCCAAAGGAAATAACTCCCTGGGCAGGGTCAACGGCGACGGGAACCATATAGTGAGCCGCCTCAATTTTATCCATGACCAGGACATCATTGACATGTCAATAAAAACAGAAAGGTAATGTGCCCCGCAATTTATTTACGGGGCTCCCACTCCTGCAAGGTTTTCCGACTGTTCCCCGGGTTTTGCTTCCGGAAAGCCGGTTGAAAACCCTACTTAAAGCCTATAATAAGCAGAATCAGAATCAAAAACAGAAAGAATGGCAGATTACTGATATGGCCTGGACCCGGATTGCAACCGGGACCCGACCCCGGGCTGCCACCTGGGTTATCCGGCCCTGCTCCCGGGGCGCCCGGTTTTCCCGGCCCCGCTCCCGGGCTGCCACCTGGTTTACCCGGCCCCGTTCCCGGATCATCACCCATCTTAGGCAGGAACTCCGCATCTAATCCCTGAAGCCCATGCAGCGCAAGAAAGGCGGTATCAAGGCAAAACTTTATAAATTCGCATTTTTTAACCCGAGCAGGCAGGAAAATACCCCATAAATAGCAAAAAC
>CADDZA010000067.1 GCA_902812435.1 Clostridia bacterium | reverse complement strand
AAAACGCAAAACGTATGCCTATGCATTTTTCGTTTTTGCCTCGGTTCCGAACCCGCTAACCCTTGATATTAAAGGATCGCTCTTCGAAATTATCGCTAAAAATGCCTCGGTACTGTCGAACTCCGGTGAGTTGTTGAACCTTAATGCTGAAGCGGGGGTCAATAAGCCGGTTAAGCCGGAATCAGCCAGTTGAAGATATATCCCACCAGCATAATGGAGACGGCAACAATCCCGATAAAGATCGCGATCAGTTTGGGCTTGAGAACGTTGCGCAGGATAATCATTTCCGGGACCGACAGGGCAGTCACCGACATCATAAAGGCCAGCACCGTACCCATCGCCATTCCCTTTTCCCGTAGGGCGGCCACGATAGGAATTGTTCCCGCGGCGTTTGAGTAAAGTGGCACCCCCAGGGCAACCGCGATTGGCACCGCAAAGGGATTGCCGCGGCCGGCGTATTTTACCAGGAAGTCCTCCGGCACGTAGCCGTGTATCACACCACCGATAGCGATGCCGATCAGGACGTAGGGCCAGACCTTGCGGAGGATTTCGCGAACATAACCGTAAGCGTAATCCAGCCGGTCACGCCAGGTGAGTTCCGGAACGTCCAGCTCGCCCACCTGCACTTCGTAAACATAACTCTCCACCAGGTGCTCCAACCCCAGACGGCCGATCAGCAGGCCTCCCGTAATGGCCACAATTAGACCGCTGACCAGGTAAATGGCAGCGATCTTGAGCCCGAACATCCCGAAAAGCATGACCAGTGCCACTTCGTTCACTATCGGTGAAGATATCAGAAACGATAGGGTAACCCCCAGGGGAACACCCGCTTCGATGAACCCGATGAACACCGGGATGGCGGAGCAGCTTCAGAAGGGTGTCACGATCCCCAGGGCTGCGGCAACTATGTTGCCAAAATACTGTCTTCTGTAACTCAGGATCTTGCGTGTTTTTTCCGGCGGGAAGAAGCTTCTGATCACGGCCACCAGAAAAACGATGATTGATAGCATGATAAAGATTTTCAGGGTATCGTAGACGAAAAAGTGTACCGCCTCACCAAGCCTGGTACCGGCGGTCAGGTGCAGCAGTTTCCAGGCCACCAGATCGGCCACCCGGTTTAACACATTAAATCACCTCTTCCTGGCTAAATTATTACAGTTCCTCGTTGATGTACTTTTTGATCTCGTCGATTTGAGGGAGCCTTCCCGAAACCTTCACCTTGCCGTTGATCACAAGGGCGGGTGTTCCCATTACCTTGCAGGACATGATCTCCTTGATGTCGGTCACATGCTGGACATCCGCATTGACGCCGAGGTCGGATACCACCCTGCGGACATCTTCCTCCAGTTGACGGCATTTGGCACAGCCCTTACCCAAAACCTTGATTTCCACCTGCGTTCCTCCTTTTATTGTTAATAATTTAAGGCAGCGAGGAATTTTTGCATTTCCTGACCGCCTCATTGCAGTCCAGATTTTGCAGGCGTGCAACTTCAGTGGAGAGTTCCGGCATATGGGCGATTTCGGCCCTCATGTATTCGGCGAAGGATGCGATCTCCCCGGTTTTCAAGGTGCCGGCAAGGCTGTAGAAGGATCTTTGTCGTTCTTTGCGCTCGTTGACGATTCCCGCCTCTTTTAACACCCTGAGGTGCTGGGAGATCCGGGGCTGGCTGATGCCGAGCACCGCTTCCAGCTCGCATACGCATAATTCCCGAACGGAAAGCAGCTTTACGATCTTCAGTCTGGTTGGTTCCCCCAGCGCTTTTAATACTGTTTCGAGTTGCTGTATCAAACCAGGCACCTCACAATTTTATATAAGAAATAGCTTATATAATCCATTGATTATATGCTATGACTGGTATAAATAAATGTCAAGCTCTTTTTTAATATTAGACTCGTACGGCACCATCAGAAGACGAAAATAGCGGCTTATCCTTGCAGGCGCGGCGACCTTGCGGAGGTTGTTACCTCGCCCTTAACGAGGAGCAGCAAACGGCAGCCGAATCGAAACAGGAAGTTGAGATAGGCGACTATGCGCCAGGGATGGCGTCATAGGAGCCGGTCGGCTGCCGTCTTGCGACGCGTTATAAGCGAGTTCAACCGGAGTCCGGGAGCGAGCGCAAGGATAAACCAGATCATATTTTCAAGGGCAGATTGAAGGTGATAATATTGGCGTAACTTCTTGAACCTTTAACCCAGATCATGATAATATTAGTATATAAGAATCCTCAAGGGGATATCATTTTATATTGGGAAAGGTGTTGGACTATGGAGAAGACCTGCCGGGTATGCGCACTCGCCGTAAAAATGGAACCCGAAGGAACCTACCTCTGCCTCAAGTTTAACCGGGTGCGGCAACCCGATGAAACAAACTGGGATTGGGGATGCCGCTACTTCAGCCGGGTTGTGCCCGGGGAGGAATATGACCCCTACCAATACCTGCTGATCAGGGAGACCGAACTCAATACCAGAAAATGACACCTTCCCACCTAGGCTATCCAGTTGGATAGAGAAAATTAGTGGAACGCAAGTATTTTACACCGCAAGGGGAGCCAATTGCTTAGAGATTGGGGAAGTGAGTATAATATGCCAAAGGACATTTACCATCTCCGCACACAGGTAGCCAAAGCATTGGCCAATCCACTGCGCCTGAAAATTATTGATCAGCTTGACACGGAACAAGAGAAATGTGTCTGCGAGCTTGTAGATGCCCTGGGGTGTGACCAGCCCTCCGTCTCGAAACACCTGGCAGTGTTGAGAAGCGCCGGTCTTGTCACCTCCCGTCAGGAGGGGACAAAGATACTCTACCGCCTCCGGGCACACTGCATTAAAGATTTTTTGAGGTGTATTGACCGGGTCATCAGGCAGGATTTTCAGGAAAAGGCGGAGGAGATAGGCCGGTTGACGGCTTCTTTGAACCTGGGTGAAAAATAAGTCTTGCTTCAATTTCATCGAGTCGTGATTCAAGTCTGGACTGCCCTTCTGAGCACTTGTTGTCCCTTGACAAGTGCCTTTTTTTTTCCTCGGTGCGCGCTTCTTGTCTCACTGCAAGTGCCTTTTGCTCCGTAATGAGAGCCTGCTGCCCTTCGGTGAGTGCCTGAAAGTTGCTTGACTTCATTCATTTATTGCCGTTCCTCCGGGATCATCTCAATGTAAAATTATAACGCATTTTCATAAGTAACCAGCCGGTAATTAATTGACGTGTTTATGTCTTTGCCATAAAATTGGGCTAGGTATGAATAAGTGTTGCTATATATAACGTATGGTAATAAATATCTGTTTGGTGATATGGAAACAATTGTCTGAACCTGGCTTTAATAATAGATGAATACTTGGGGGGAGAAGCTTTGGCCGATTACCGTAAGATGTGGACCGACCTGGGGATGGATCTGGAAAAGCACGACCTGTTGTGCGAGGCCCTGCCCGGGGCCTTCGGCGAGGTCTTCCTTTCCCAGGAGAACCGCCCCGAAGGGATGGACTATTTCAACTTTGTGGTGGCAGAGATTCACGGGGTGAGGCCCGCGGAACTGGTGGAGCATAAGAAGAAAGGCGGCAAAGTTTTCGGGACTTTTTGCGTTTACGTTCCCGACGAGGTCATCATCGCCGCAGGAGCGATTGCCACCGGTTTGTGCGGCGGCTCTCAGTTCTGGGTGCCGGACGGCGAAAGGGTCCTGCCCGCTAACACCTGCCCGCTGATCAAGGCATCGGTGGGTGCCCGACTTGGCAGAACATGCCCCTTCTTCCGGCTGGCCGACGTTTATATCGGGGAAACCACCTGTGACGGCAAGAAGAAGGCATGGGAAATCCTCCAGCAGGAGGTTCCCGTCCACGTGATGGATCTTCCCCAGATGAAGAGGGAAAGGGACATCGCCGCCTGGGCCGGCGAAGTCCGTCTTCTCATGAACAGGGTCGAAGAAGTGACGGGGAACCGGGTGACCCCGGAGACCCTGGCAGAAAGCATCAAACAGATTAACCATAAGAGAAAGGCATTGGCCCGCCTCTACAATGCCCGCAAGAGTTCTCCCGTTCCCATCAGCGGCAGGGACGCCCTCCTGGTCAGCCAGATCGCCTTTTACGACGACCCCGCACGCTTCTCCGCCCAGGTAAACGCCCTGTGCGACGAGCTCGATGAGAGGATATCCAAAGGGGAAGGCGTCTTCCCCTCGGATGCCCCGCGCATCATGGTCACAGGTACCCCGATGGCTATCCCCAACTGGAAGCTCCACCACATCATTGAAACCTGCGGCGCCCCGGTGGTGGTCGAGGAAACCTGTACAGGGGTGCGTTATTTTGAGAATTTCGTGGATGAAAGCAAGGTAGACCTGGATGGGCAGGTCCAGGCCCTGGCGGAGCGCTACATGAGGATCAACTGCGCCTGCTTCACACCGAACACCGGCAGGATAGACGACATCCTGCGCCTGGTCAAGGAGTACAAAGCGGATGGCGTGATCGACTGCAGCCTCCAGTTCTGTACCCTGTACTCCACTGAAAGCCATCTTGTCCAGCAAGCCCTCAAGAAAGCAGGCATTCCCGTCATGCACCTTGAGACCGACTACAGCGAGCAGGACACGGGACAGATCAGAACCCGGGTGCAGGCTTTCCTGGAGATGCTGCGAAAGTAGTGCTGCCGGTGGGAGAGAGGATTAATTATGATTGCTATATCCTTTTCCCCAATCATCACGAAGGACTTCGCCTGCACAAGGAACTGAAAGCGGTTGGAATCAAGTGCACCATTGCCCCGCCTCCCCGTGCCGCAACCAGTTTTTGCGGCATATCCCTGCTTGTGGCGGAGGACCTGATTGAGCCGGCCCGGCAGGTAATCGATCGGTGCGGTGTGAAGATTGAGGGTATCGCCAGGATTCCCAGGGAAGCAAGCACATCCGGCGGTAAATGAAGGGGTTGGTTTTTGCATGGACATAACCTACCTGGACAACGCTGCAACCTCCTGGCCGAAACCGGAATGCGTATACCAGGCTGTTGACCGTTTCAACCGGGAGATAGGAGCGAACCCCGGCCGCGGCAGTCACCGGAAAACCATCGAGGCGGGGATGCTGCTTCTCGAAACCCGGGAGCTGCTGGCCAGGCTGTTTAATGTAAAGGACAGTTCCCGCATTGTGTTTATGCCCAATGTCACATACGCCTTAAATCTCGGGCTGAAAGGGATACTCAACCCCGGCGACCACGTGGTGATCAGCAGCATGGAACACAACGCCGTGGCCCGGCCACTGCATGCCCTTGAGCAAACCGGCGTGGAGGTCTCCGTTGTGCAGTGCGCCCCGGACGGCAGCCTTGATCCTCATGACGTGGAACTGGCGGTGAGAGACAACACACGCATGATCTGTATGCTGCACGCTTCCAATTTAACCGGGACGATCATGCCTGTGGAAGAGGTGGGCCGCATCGCCAGGCAAAAGGGGGCAGTCTTTCTGGTGGACGCAGCCCAAACCGCCGGAGTGCTTCCCATAGACGTGGAAGCCCAGCATATCGACCTGCTTGCCTTTACCGGGCACAAGGGCCTGTTGGGGCCCCAGGGAACGGGCGGCCTTTACATCAGGCCGGGACTGGAGGTGCGCTCCCTCATCGAGGGGGGGACGGGCTCCCTTTCGGAAGAGGTTAGCCAGCCGGATTTTCTTCCTGACAGGTTTGAAAGCGGTACCCCCAATACACCCGGCCTGGCCGGTTTGGGAGCAGGCGTCAAGTATCTTTTGGAGGTGGGAATTGAAAAGGTGCGGCGGCATGAGCAGGAACTGACGGAGCTTTTGCTGAGCGGGCTTAAAGAGATCAAAGGGGTTACCCTTTACGGGCCCTGCGACAGCCGCCGCCAGACCGCCGTGGTCTCCTTGAATGTGGCAGAGCTTGACTGCGGCGAACTCTGCTTTATGCTGGACAGGAATTACGGTATCATCAGCCGCTCCGGTTTGCACTGTTCCCCCCTGGCGCACCGGACCATCGGGACCATAAAAAAGGGGGCCTGCCGTTTGAGTCCCGGTTATTTTAACACGGGCGAAGATATCGAAAAGACCGTCCGGGCCGTCGCCGAGATCGCCCGGGGAAGCAGATAGTAACCTGCGCTATAAATCATGCCCCGCATGGTCCAAGTCCCTTTGCTCCTTCAGAAAATCGATGAAGAGGCGCGGAATGGTTCGCAATTCCGACTTTTTTCTCGTGGCGAAATACAGGCCGCGCTTGAAAGGCACGCCGTCGATCCTCAGGCAGGCAAATTCTCCGGCCTGCGCCCTGGGCCATGCCGCATAGGCGGACACCAGGGAGATGCCGGCTCCCTGGACGACGGCGTTTAGAACCGCCTCCGTGCTCCCCAGCTCCAGGCTGATGTGGAGGGCCGGTGGGGAAACGCCGAGCTCCAGCAGCCTGTTTTCGATGGCGATTCTTGTTCCCGAGCCCTTTTCCCTGGCCACGAACGGTTCCGCCAGCAATTCTTCGAGGGTGACGGATTCTCTACCGGCAAACCTGTGTCCCTTGGGAACAACCACCATCAGTTCATCCTCGAAAAAGAGTTCATACCGGAGATTCCGGCTCTTGATTAAGGCGCCGGTGATGCCCAGCTCCAGTTTTCCTTCGGCCACCTTTTGGGCAATTGCTTTGCTGTCCCCGATTTCCAGCTTGACTCTGACGCCGGGATAGCGCTGCTGAAAAAGGCCGAGGAAGCGGGGGAGGATGTATTCTCCGGGAATGGTGCTGGCTCCGAGGCTGAGTTCCCCTTCAATGATCCGGTTGATAGCCTGCACCTCATTTTTGCTCTTTCCGATCAAATCCAGCGCCTTCTGGCTGTAACGGTAAACGATCTCTCCGGCCTCTGTCAGCGCCACCTCCCGGGTAGTCCTGTAAAACAGGGGCGTTCCGTAATACTCCTCCAGGGCGCGCAGTTGCTTGCTGACGGCCGGCTGGGTCAGGTGCAGCGCCCTTGCCGCCTTGGTCAGGCTCCCCTGCTCGACGATCACGTTAAATGTCTGCAGCCACGCAAAATTCATTTGTCCTCACCCCCTACAGGTTATTCTCCCGTCATTTACGAGATTCCTGCTTGTTTTAACGTGTCTTTTCCCTGCCTTGTAAATACGTTCTGGTTATCCTTGCAGGCGCAGCGACCTACGGAGGTTGTTACTCGCCCTTGACGAAGGAGCAGCTACGGCAGCCGAACTGAGGCATGGATGCCGAAGTAGCCGACTCCGCTGCAAGGATGCAGCGTAGGAGGCGGTCGGCTGCCGTCTGCGACGCGCTATAAGCGAGTTAAACCGGAGTCCGGGAGCAAGCGCAAGGATAACCAGATTTCATGTTGGTGTCACCGGACTCGGCGTGGTGGTCTACCCTGAAAATATGCAAAAAAAGCCTCCTTCCGGGGCAAAATAAGAAGAAAAACTTGAATTTTGGAGGGAGCAGCGGTGGATCAGGAGATGATGATCAAACAGATCATGGACTTCGTGGAACAGCACAGGGAGTCCCATGCAAGCAGAAACGTTTTTCGCAGGATTCTGGGGACATATCCGGAAAAGGTCGACCGCGGCCTGCTTTCCGACCTTCAAAAGGGACTGGAGGATGCTGAACCGGACGTGGTTGAAGCCTGTTATTACATCATTAAATAGGTTTTGTATTGCTTTTTGAGCAAAGAAACGCCCTGCGGTTCCTCGCAGGGCCGGAGAAAGAGAGGTGGATAAAGTTAGGTATCTTTAGTCATCGCCGGTCTGATTCTTGCAGGCTTTTTTGATCTCCTGCAGGCAATCCTGTGCGAATTCGACGAGACGCGGTTTTTTACCCGGGGAATGCAAATATTTTAACAGGAAATCCATGGCGTTTTTGTTGTTTCCGGTATACCAGTTCAGGATGCCGATGATATAAACGAGCTGTTCCATCTGACCCGGGTTTAAAAGCAGCGAGGACTTACCGGTATAAGCGTCCATGAAAAACCGCAGGGCCTGCTCCCGTGCCCGGTTTGCCTCTTCCTTTTCACCCCGGTCATCGTGGAGCCACGCCAGGCGCAACCAGATGTTCCCGATTTTCATGGGCCCTGCTTCGACAGCTTCCAGACAGGACAGGGCCAGTTGATGGCTGCGGATGGCGTATTCGATGCTGCCGGGTTCTTTCAAGCCATCGGGATTTTCCTGCCTCCTCTTTTTAGCACCGGATTGAAGGATGTGCTTTTTGGCTTCGGAGTCTGCTGTTGAAAGAAAGTCTTTTTTAAAATTGGCGTAGAGGCAGCCCGGGCATGTCCATATGTCGTAATAGATGGGCTCAATGTTTTCGTAATACTGCCTCAGGTCCGGGTCCTGCTTTAAGAACTTGAGCTTGTAATCGAATATGTTTAACGCCTGGAACCGGGTTCCGCAAACAGGGCAGGTGACCGCCTTTTCGTACATTAGCTCACTATGCGGCTTTGTGGCGGTCTCCCCAGTTTCCTTTTTGTTTTTCTCCAATTCGCTCAGGATCTTTGAGGCCAGTTTTGGCTGTTCCCTCTTCAATTTCTCAAGATCAAACGCCAAAACCCGGCTTTCCTTAAGGGTGCGGACTTCGGATGTTGAGTAGAAAACGCTCCCAGGGCCGGCAGTTTCTTCGTGATTACACTTCTTGATCTTTACTAAACCCTCCATCAGGACGCAAACCTTTTTTTCCCCGTTAAAATCCAGCCTTTTATAAGGAGGAAAAGCGTAGATGAGTTTCCCGCTCTCTTTTGGCTGCAAGTTCAAACCCTCCCGGAAAAAGACAATCCCCTTCTAGAATTGGATTCTGATCCTAATTTTATGATCAAATCAAAAAAAATTGAAGGGGGTAAGTAAAAATAATAGCAAGTCATTTCTGGTATTTTAAACTTGCCTTATAAACAACATGGAACGTGTAACCATTTTCTTCTCTTATACATATCCTGTAGAAGGCAGAAACAAAACGGTTTGGCAATTAACCCGGTATCCCGAATCTGTCTCTATGTTAACTGTGAGGGCGCCAACTCGAGCACCCGTAAAGAAGGGAGGATTAACATGGAATTAAAAGGTGTTGGATTTCCGTTTTTCTTCATGCTGCCGTTCTTCCTGTTTTTAATTCTGATCCTGCTTATTGGCGGGCTTGACGGCGCTGGTGGTCCATTTATTCCGTAATGTTTAATCTGAACACATGTCAAGGAGGGAGGATTAATCAATGGCAGAAGCGAGACAATTTCCAGTTTTTCCGTTTTTCTTGATGTTACCGCTCTTCCTGTTCCTGATCCTGATTCTGCTTATTGGCGGGCTCAATTAACTTGGCAAAAGGGCCGCGGTGAAGACCGCGTGGGCTCTAAAATAATACTTAAGTAAAGGGGGATAAAATACATGGAGGCAAAAGGCGCAGCTTTTCCGTTTCCTTTCTTGATGTTGCCGTTTTTTCTGTTCCTGATCCTGATCCTGCTTATTGGCGGACTCAATTAACCTTGAGAAGAAGAGGGCTCACACGGTGACAAACCGTGTGAGCCTCAACCCAAATGCTGAAAGGAAGGAGGATAAAATAATGGAAGCAAAAGGTGCCGGTTTTCCGTTTTTCTTCCCGTTTTTCTTCATGCTGCCGTTTTTCCTGTTCCTGATCCTGATCCTGCTTATTGGCGGAGTTGACGGTGTCGGCGGCCCATTTATCCCATGAGTTTTGGCCACAATTAGAGATCGCCGACAGACCCCAGAAATTATCCGGGAATTGTAAACAAAATAACCGTGTAGAATGTTTCATCTACACGGTTATTTTTTGGGGGCCGGAGTTGAGTCCACTCAATTGCATCTATATACCCTGTACCCTAGCTTCCGGTAATACTGTTTCATTAAGTTGAAATGGGCGGAAAACTCTTCGCCCAACCTGTTTCCGAACAATAATTCCAGTGGGTTCATCCTGCCCTTGAAAATTTGAATATTTGAGAAGCCGGCGGCCTTTAACATGCAGGTCCATTCATCCTGCGTCGGTACCTGTTTTATTCCGTAGACCGATTTCACATCCTTCCACTCCTCTACTGTTAGTGGCATCTCGGCGGTCATCTCGACATCGATGAGAGTGCCGCCTGGTTTCAAGACGCGGAAATATTCCCTTAACGTTCTAATAATATTTGTAAAAATTGTTACAGATTCGGCCAGCACAATGTCGAATGAATTGGGCCAAAAAGGCAGGCACATGGCGTCGGCTCGCACCAATCTGATCTTCAGGTTGTCTTTTTGAAATCTTTGTTGCGCCTTTTCCAGCATTTTGGCATTATTATCAATGGCAACCACACTGCACTTGTATTTTTTGGCTATGTATGACGATGTCTGTCCGGTTCCACAGCCGACATCGAGAACAACGGTGTTGGAATCTATCATTTCCCTTCCCAGTAACGCCCTTGTCAGGGCAAAACCTCCCGGGTGCGCGCCATCTATTCCGCGTTCGGCCAATAAGTCAAGGTATGCCATCTGCGTCACTCCTTGGAAAACCAGGTTTATATTAGCATATGAGGAATATAGTGATTATGTACTGTATGTTCTTTCATGGCATGTCCCTGCTGTTCTCCGAGAGGAATACCAACCGTAACCCTTTTATCCCATTGTTCATACGCTAAAGAAAAGAAAAATAATGCGTTTCTGTGAAAAGGAGGTTCCTAAGATGCAGAACCCGCGCCCCCAGTATTTACCATCCCTACATTTCAACAGCCACAAGGCTTCCAGCTACAGCACCTGGTAAAGAGTGTAAATAACCCCTTTTCCCTAAATTACCTGTTTTTTTCAGG
>CADDZA010000066.1 GCA_902812435.1 Clostridia bacterium | reverse complement strand
GTTTTTGCTATTTATGGGGTATTTTCCTGCCTGCTCGGGTTAAAAAATGCGAATTTATAAAGTTTTGCCTTGATACCGCCTTTCTTGCGCTGCATGGGCTTCAGGGATTAGATGCGGAGTTCCTGGCATCAAAAGCATTAAAAATTACGCTGGTTTTCGGCGAGCTTTTTCCGCGGCATCCCGCACCTTTTCGAGATCCTCCCGGCTCAGGGCGCGCTCGAAGCTGCGGAAACCTGCAAGTTTGAAACCGTGTTTTTTCCCCAGCCGGCCGATCTCCTCCACTTGCTCAACGGTCAAGTCGCGCCCGAGGGAGAAGTTTTCGCACCTTCCCTCCATGGCCAAAATCATCGTCTCCGACATGCAGGCGTAAGCCGTTTTGGGCGGGAAACCGAAGTTGAAGTTGAACCTCACGTCCCCCGGCACCTCCACGACTCCTCCCTCGATTACCAGAACATCGGGGCGCGCCTCCGCCACCTGGCGGGAAACATCCCGAGGCCGTGCAACATCACAGACAACCGCCCCGGGCTTAAGGTCACCCGGTTCAATGACCGTATCGACGGCGGAAGTTACGGTGATTACCACGTCAGCTCTGCCCAGGGCATCTTTAACGTCGGTGGTCACCCGCGCCGCTACACCGCTCTCGTTCAAGATCTTGTAGCTTAACCGCTCCAAACGGGACCGCTCCAGAGCAACCATCGTCAGCCCGCCGGCCTCACGGGCAATCAGCCTGGCGCAAACGCTCCCGATGGATCCTGTGGCACCGATTACGGCCACCTCAGCGTTTGCAAGCTTGACTCCCATGTATTCCGCGGCTTTCTTTGTCCCCTCTATGGCCATCGCCACGGTGAAACTGTTTCCCGATGTGACGGCAATGTTTAAATTTTTGGCAATGGTGATCCCTGCATCGCCCACCACCGAGGTCATGGCCCCCAGCCCTACAATCCCTGCACCGAGCTTTTCGGCGATCCTGCCGGCCTCGATAATCCGTTTCGTCACGTAGTCAACAGGTAGTTCCAGCATCTGGCGGGATGTAAGTGGGCATATAATGAACCAGCCCTCGGTCTCACCATAGGGGGATTTCACGCCGTGAATCTCCGATGCCTTGTAAGCCGGAAAGCGGCTGACGATCCTTTCTGTCAGGCGCCCCGGCAGGTAGCGAAATATCTTTAGCCTTTTCGTTATATCTTCGAGATCTATAGGGTGAATTATAAAAGCGAATCTGACCATCTCAGGCTCCTTTTTCTAAGAATGTTTATAATACTACTTGCCGGCCCTGCAGGTATTCAACTCGCGGCTTAAATCCCAGCTTATCCAGTAGGTCGCCGTATTCCTCAGGCGTTACTTCAGCTGGTCTTTTTCCCAGGAGGCTTACCAGGATCCCCTCCATGACATTAGTCCCAAAAGACCTCCCCTGCATTTCCGGAGTTGTGGTCACCAGCACCGCAACGCCGCGCTCCCGCAGGAGTTCCACGTCCTCCCTGGTTACCGTGTTGGTGATGATGACCTTGCCGGGGAGTTTCGGGGGCATGTACTTTCTGATGAAGTGAAAGTCTCCGGCAATAATATCCGCCCCCAGGTAATACTTCTCATACCTGGTGGTCACCGTTTCCTGCTTCTTTCCTGTCGGGTAGAGATATTTAAAAGGAAGCTGGCTTAAAACGGGCAGCAGTATGGCGGCCAGCACCCGCAGGGTGGAGAGGGAATGGATGGGAACAGGTATCCCTATCGCAAAGATCAGGTCACCGATTACCATCCTGCATCCGGCATCATCCAGGGCTTCAGCCAGTCCAAAGCGGTCAACGCCGGAAACCAGAAGGGCGCGCTTGCCTGAGAGCTTCCACCCCAACTCCTGCTCCAGGTAGGGGACCACTTTTCTCTCCAGGGTGTTTTTCAGCCCGCTGCCGTCAACAATTGGAGTAATCCTGGCGGCTGCGGCGATCTTTTTTGCTTCCCGGATCACGTAGCGCCTATCACCCGCAACCAGGTAGAGATCGATCCCTCCCATGCCGAAGGCATCCACCTTGCCGTCAAGGTCGCGGATCATCTGAATCGCCTTTCCCATATCGCCGTCGGTGCCGATCCGTTCGATTACAAATTTTTCACCAAGAAATTCTGCCTCCACCCTGTGATCGCGCTTCGAAGAACCAAGACTGATGCTGACAACCCGTTTCACCTTTTACCCCACTCCTTGTTGGATAATCCCTTGCTATCTAACAGACTCGATCAATTCACGCAGTTTTTCTCGATCTACGTACTGATCCTCCTTGATGGGCGATTCGCCCAGGTCAATCCCTATTACTTCCTTGTCCAGCAGCGCCGCGGCCCACTTAATCCGCTGTCGCGACCCTATGAAGATCACCACATCGTGGGTTCTTACCTGGGCGGTAAGGCGCATCACCTCGTTTAAAAGATCGATCCCGGACTTCTCCTCAACATAGCGCCAGCGCTCCTCATTTGTCATAATCAGGCTGAAATCAACACCCAGTTCCGCCAGAAGGGACTCTATTTCTTCCTTATTTTTAACGGGGAATCCGATAACAGCAAGGCGCGCCCCCTTGCGCACCGCTCCCAGGCTCTCCAGGCGGGATACGAAGCTCCTGTCGAGCCCGAAGCGTTCGGCAACCTCCTGCTGCGATATCCCTTCACTCCGCAGGGTCAGGATCTGGTCGATGATGCGGTCTAACTTTTCCAGGCTGATCAGCTTTTCGCCGATGCGAAAGAACCTGTTCTTTTCCATGCTGATACCCATTCTTGATGTGCACATTTTTGTGTACATATATTTTAGCAGTAATCACCAGTAGATGCAATAATTATGGAGTATTTTTTGCTTACCTTGTGGCGGCGACTGGCGGCACCGACCGGGATAAGTAAAAACCGGCAGGAGGCCTTAGCCTCGCCGGTTTTTCTCCACTATCTTTAGCTTACCCTATTCTCATAGCCTGTCCTTTTTCAGGAAACACCACCCTGCATCTCGCATCAAACCGCCGGAAAAATTCCCTGCTTTCCGTGTGTACGGGAATTAATATATCCGGTTTTATGGTTTCCGCCAGCTCTTCTATTCCCGGCCCGTGGATGTGGCCGCTGGCGTGGAAGCCGGATTTCTCCCGGTCGCGCCCTAATGTCCCGTAGAGTTTGAAACCGAAGAAATCTATCCAGTTCCTGACGCGCCGGTGGTCGATCAGCATTTCTTCGTCAAAGGCTTCGCATGAAGAGTAGATGTAGGAGCCGCCGCCCGGTTCTATGTCCAGTAAGGCGTGAAAGTCGTAGTAGGAGAAACACAGGATAAACCCGCCAGGATCGCTTTTGACCCTGGCTGCGTCCACCAGCCTGTCCGGGGAGCGGTCGTGAAACCCGGTCAGAAGGGCATCTTCCCATTTCTGGCGTACGGCCTTCGGGCGCATATACAACGCTATTCTTTCATCCACGAAAGGGTTGGGAATGCCTGTTTCTCCGGCGGCTTTAATGGCATCCAGCAGATAAACGTCCTTCGGAGTGAGAACCAGCCGACGGCCGGTTTCACCCGCTATCTCCAGGAAGGATAGCAGCCGCTCCACGTTGCGGGGGCCGAAGTCGGCCACCACCAAACCGTCCGTCCTTCGAACCACGTCAAAGCAGTTCGAGGCAACTTTTTCCTCGGTGACCGGGTGTTCCGTTTCCGGGTGCGTACCCTCACAGATCAGAGCAACAGGTTTCAGCCCGGCAGCCTCTTCGATGAACCGCCTGGACAGGCCGGCATTTTTCCCGTGCAGCCGGAGGTCCCCAGTGTAGATCACCCAGCCGGCAGAGGTCTTGATGCCGTACGCCCCTGCGCCGGGTACGGAGTGATCCACCGGCCAGAAGCGAACTGTGAGGCCGGATATCTCGGTTTCCCCGCTGCATGCCTGAAGCGGGCAACAGTTCAGCTCACGGGAAGCATCACAGCGCTCCCAATAGGCAGCGGCTTCGGGAGTAATGAAGCCGCACCCGAAAGCGCGGAAGCTCCGCTGCCCGGCAGGGAACCGGCGATAGTTCGCTGTTCGGATCAAGCCGTCCTTCAATTCCCGCGGTATAATGTAGCAGAGCTCCCCGGTTCCCGTATCCTGGAGGGCCTTGCAGATAGCCGCGCTTGTCAGGCTGGTATAGATCGGGAGGTCATGCCGGAGATAGGTGAAGTGTCCGCAGTGGTCAAAATGGGCATGTGAAAGGAGAATTCCACGAACCTCCACATCCCGGAAGAGAGGATGGCCGGAATATCTCTCCCAGACACCCGGGTACTCCAGATCCCTCCGGTACAGGCTCTTCAAAGGTGGAATGAGGCCCAAGGCCAGAAGATCGGAGAAGCCGAAGGTGCTCCTGGGCTGCAGGAATTCGTCGAAGAATGAACCTTCGGCTTTGAAGTTGGCACCGAAGTCCAGCATTAGGGCAGAATCGCCGTCTTCAAGCAGGATTCTGTTGCCGCCGATGCAGTCGGCACCGTCGTAAACGGTAAGGCAAACAGTCACCGCAAACAGCTCCCCACTCAATTCTCATTCTGTCAGCCACATGCGGGAGGCCAGCCTTAACGGTCACGCACCTCAACCGTCTTCATGCCCTCTTCTCCTCGGACCGCCTTCCGGCTCAATTTGCCGGTACAACCGGGCGCCTTAAACCGGTAGTCCGACGGTTCCACCAGCCCCCAGTCCTGCAGCAGGTGCAATGTGGCTTCCAGGGCAGCGTCCCTCCCCAGCATCTGCCCGATAAATTTAATATATTCTTGATTGTGGTAGACAAAGCGGTGGCGCGGCCCCAGGCGCTCCACGGCGCGGTCCAGGAGCCTGTGCACCAGCGGATCGGAATAACCCAGGAGCATCCTGGCGGCCTTAAGGTGTTCCCGCAGCGGAGGCATTGCCGTCCCCGTCTTTACCTTTGAACAACCTTTCGATGTCAGAGAGGAGCAGGTCCGGGATGATCGCGCTCCGCTCCAGGACATCGCTCGCCTTGGCAACCCAGCGCTGCCAGATCACCCGCAAGTGTTCGTCGCTCATACTCGGGGCAGGGGTCTTTCCCTTCCCTTCCCCCTCGACGTAGAAAATTTCCGAGGGCTTCGTCTCCTTAAGCCACTTGACTATGGCGCTCAACGTCTCCAGCGAGGCGAGACGCCTCTCGTCCATGGCCGCCCTTTCTTCTCGAATGTCCATTCCCACCACTCCTTGCCGGATTTATTCACTCGAAATTGGTGCTTCTCCATAAAAGATCAAATTTCCTGCTGAAATCCAAAAATTCTACTTTCAAGCAGGCCAATATATCACGGCGACCCCCATCCCCCTGCGGCGCGGTGCATTTCCACGTCGATGACGATTGTTCCCCAGGGCGTCAATGTCGCTGTAGGTATTGAAAAAGGTGCCGTTGACGGCATCCACGGCGCCTGGAGACCGGGCCATCGCCGCGTGTTCGGCGGTACAGCCGGTTTTTAGGGCTCGCTGGGCGGCCGCAGCATCGTCCGAAATGGCCATGCCCACGCGGTCCGCACTCAACTCGGCACGGCCGTAGCCGCCCCCAGAAAGGGATTAACATGGCGGGGCCCAGCAGCAGGTTCTTCCAAATGCTGACGTGCCCCAGGGCGTGTTGGGCCAGTTCGTGCCCCAGAATCATGCGCAGATCACCGTAATCACCAGGGGAAGTCCTCGTCGAAGCCTTTTGCGGTAACGCCGTAGGTCTTTCACCAGTTATCGGCCAGGTCATTGGCTGAGTAAAACACTCGAAACCTTCTCTATACTCCCACTCGAAACATCGCAGTTCATACAGTTTTTCAAAAGCGTCAGCGGAAATACGGCGAATGGGATAAAAAGGAATTTTTATACTTCAGGCCGAATAGAATAATAAAAATGGTAGAAGGGTGATCACGATGCGTACAGTTCCGCCTCAAAACCTACTGAGATACATCCTGGCAGCCGGAACTGCCTTGGTGACATTTATTTTGCTGGTATCGATTATAATGGCAAGGGGCAAACAGCAAATAGAAACCACCAATGGCGTAGCCGGGATAAAAAAAGTTATTTCCAGTGCTCCTGAGCGCGATGTGCCTATTTACTCTGTTGATACAAAAGAAAAAAAGCTGGCCATTTCCATTGATTCATGCTGGGGAGCGAACTACACGAAGCGCCTGCTGGAGATCCTGAAAGAACATCATGTTAAAACCACCTTTTTCCTAACCGGCATTTGGGTCAAGAAATATCCGGACATAGTAAGGGAAATTGCCGCCGACGGCCATGAAATAGGCAATCATAGCACCACCCACCCGCACCTTGCGTCTCTCTCAGCAACTGCCATAAAGAAGCAGTTGCTGGATAACGAAACAATGATCTATGAACTGACAGGCAAACATACGAGGCTTTTCCGGCCCCCTTACGGGGAATATAATCACCGTGTGCTTAAAATAGCCCGCAGCCTCGGCTATGAAATAGTTCAGTGGAGTGTGGACTCTCTGGATTGGCGGGAAACGGGTGTCAAGCCTGTGGTCGACAGGGTTTTGAAGAATGCCAGACCGGGCGCGATCATTCTTTTTCATAATAGTGCCAAATACACCCCGCAGGCGCTCCCGATTATCCTGACAAGACTCAAAGAAAGAAGCTACAAGATCATTCCTGTCTCAGAACTATTGATCAAGCAAAATTATTATATCGATAGCCGTACCGGCATGCAAAAGGAAAAGAAGCGGCCTTCCGAAATGGTTCGTTGCTGGCCAGCTAACACCAGCCGGGAAACCAGAGATGGTTTTATCGCTAGACGGAGCAGTGGTAGGACGAGTAAGTAACTAACAGCAGCCCATTCCTGCCTCGCTCTTTGATACAAGACATTGGTGGTTGTTCATAGGCATGGCGCTGGTGTTATCTTTTGCTTTAGGCTTTCTATGCACCCAAATGGACTTTTTGTGTAGGCAGAAGAGGAGGGAACAGTTTCATCCCTCTGGGTCTGGAATTAAAATATGGTGGTACTGAAACCACCGTCAAATTTGGTCGCCCAGGCGTACTTGGCGGGATGCAGCGTCCATCACCAGATCCGCTGCCCCTTTAATCTTCGGGCTATATGCTGTATACTGGCCATTGAAAGTTCCAGGAAAGGACGAGGTGGCTATGTGCGGCATCGGCGGCATCGCCTACGCGGCGGCAGATGATGTACCGCCAGTGGGACAACTTACGGCAATGGCCTGGGCCATGGCCCATCGCGGTCCCGATGACCAGGGCCTGTACCGGCAACGCGGTATTGGCCTTTGCTTCCGGCGCCTGAGCATTATCGACCGCCACGGCGGGCACCAACCCATAGGCAACGAAGACGGAAGCATCTGGATCGTCTGTAACGGAGAGATTTATAATCACCACCAGCTGCGTCAAGAATTGCGGGAACGGGGCCACGTCTTCCGGAGTAGCAGTGATGTAGAGGTTATCCTCCACCTGTATGAAGAAAAGGGTCTTGACTGCCTCGGCCTGCTGAGGGGCATGTTCGCCTTCGCCTTATGGGATCAAAGAAAGCACTGGCTCCTGCTGGCGCGCGATCGTTTGGGGATTAAACCTCTGTATTATACCGTGTTGCCCGGAAAGATTTGCTTCGCCTCCGAGATCAAGCCCCTCCTTGTTTTACCCGGGGTTAAGGCGGATGTAAATCTGGAAGCAATTGACAGCTACCTGACCTTCCGCTTTGTCCCGGCACCGCTTACTCTTTTCCAGGGGATCGTTAAACTCCAGCCAGGGCACTACCTGATCTATAGCCAGGGCAAAGTCAGGGTGAAACGCTACTGGGATTTACCACTGCCGGCAACCTCAACCTGGAATGAAGATGCAAGTGCGGCTTACTTGCTAGCGCTATTACAGGAAACAGTACGCAGTCACCTCCAGGCCGAAACCCCGGTGGGTCTCTTTCTAAGCGGCGGCCTTGACAGCAGTATCCTCCTGGCCCTGGCAGCCGGGGAGGCACCGGTGCGGCTACAGACTTTTAGCTTGGGCTTTACTCGGGGCGACCGGCCCCACCATGGCTTTTGGGAGCTTGCAGAAGCCCGCCGGATGGCCAGGTACTACGCCACCCAACACCATGAAATAGAGGTTTCTCCCCATGATATTCCAGGTGTCCTGGCGGATATAATCTGGCAACTGGAAGAACCCCTGGGCGATCCCACTATCATCCCCCTGTATTTTATCAGCCGGGAAGCGGCCTCAGATGTCAAAGTCGTCCTCTCGGGCGAAGGCGCTGACGAAATCTTTGCCGGATACGAAGTTTACCTGCAGCC
This sequence comes from Clostridia bacterium, assembly GCA_902812435.1. GTDB lineage: Bacteria > Bacillota > DSM-12270 > Thermacetogeniales > Thermacetogeniaceae > DULK01. Next base: position 2,585 of record CADDZA010000066.1, on the reverse strand, counting down.
TTGGCAGCGAACTTTATTTCGCCTGCTACCGCTGCCTCTGAAAAAAAACCTACTGGCTTCTCTGGCAGTGCGCTGGCCGGCCGATCTGCCGGGGAAAAACTTCTTACGGCGGGCGACTTTGCCCGTAGAAGCATGGTACCGGGGCGTGGGCCTAACTTTTAACGAAAGCGAAAGGGCTAACCTTTACGGGCCGGGATTACAACAGGCTCTTAGGAGACTTGACACGGAGGGAGCGGCGAGAGCCTATTTCCCATCCGGCGATTATCTGTCTCCGCTGGAAAAAATGCTTTACTTTGACATCAAATACTGGCTGGCCGACGATACCCTACTGAAAGCTGACAAACTCACCATGACCTGGTCCCTGGAACTACGGGTACCCTTTCTCGATCATCGGATGGTAGAATATGCTGCTGTCCTGCCGCCTGACTTTAAGATTAGGGGCAAGGTGCTTAAGTATATCCTGAAAAAAGCGGTGACTGGTATTCTGCCGGCAGAGGTTACCCGGCGTCAGAAGCTCGGCTTTACTGCTCCAATTACTTCCTGGGTTAATAATGAACTGCATGCCTTTGCGGCGGCGGTTTTACAATCCCAACAATTTCGCGGGCGAGACTATTTCCGCTCAGAAATCGTCGAGGAATTGCTTAAGGATACCCGTCCCCACCCCACCAGGGGTCGGCAAATCTTCACCCTACTGGTTCTAGAACTCTGGCACCGGCTTTTTATCGACGGTGAGCGGCATCTGTCTGCCCCCCATGTTGCCATGGGAGAGGGGATTTAGGTTCCCCAAAACAGCTGAGGTTCTGCAACAGTTATTCTCACGAGACGACGGCTTGGCCCGGCTGGTGGAGCAGGTTTTGAACCAGATTCTCGAGGCGCAGGTCACAGAGCAGCTCAAAGCCAAGCCATACGAAGGCACAGAAGAGAGGCAGGGGTACCGTTACGGCACATGGAGAAACCGCTAGTAACGCGGTATCAGACGCATTTCGCCCGCAATATCTTAGAAGCCTCTCCAAAGTCCCTGCAACAGAAGCTCCATGCTCACCGAAACACATTTTCCGACGCACCTAATTTAGATACGGCTAGGCAGCTCTTGGAAGAGGTAGTACAGGTGTTGGGGCCGTGGCACCCACCCTAAGGTTTAAAGCTGGTTTTGAGGACGCAATGGCGGTAATGGCACTGCCGGAACTGGTACTGAGACTGTTGGTGCGGTGCTCATAGAGATAGACGAGGCCTGGGAGACCGGCCACCGGTACCTGGACATGACGGAGTACTGGATATGGAGAGAAAAGCAAGAACAGGTTGTATCAGAAAAACCAAAGATAGCTGATAAAGAGACAGCTTAATAAGAGTCTAAAAAGCCTAAAAAGCTGCCAAGGGGATTTTACAAACAAAAACGGATTTGACCCAACGGCTGTAATCGGATTAATTAAACGAAAGCCTACCAATGTTTAAAATGTTTAAAAATGAATTACAGACTAAATGTTAATATGTTAATAACAATTGTTTAATAAGTGAGGAGAACAGGCATGAACCTAATTCAAGCCATCGTTTATGGAATTGTTCAGGGTATTGGGGAGTTTCTTCCGATTTCAAGTACCGCACACATCATATTGGTTCCTTGGTTCTTTGGCTGGAGGGATCCCGGGGTGGTCTTCGATGTGGCCTTACATCTGGGAACCGCAGCCGCAGTTATCTCGTTCTTCCTGAAGGATTGGATTGTTTTAATCAAGGCCGGTTTATCCAGTCCGAAATCAGCTGATGGTAAATTGTTCTGGTTGATCGTACTGGCCACAATTCCGGGCGGAATTGTCGGGGTCTTATTGGACAAGTATATGGAAACATTCAGGAACCCTGTCTTGATCGGCATCATGCTGATAATCATGGGCATCATCCTCTACCTGGCGGACAAAATGGGATGTGAAGATGTGGAGTTAGATAATATCAGCCTTTCCCACAGCATAATAGTTGGTATTTCGCAGGCCCTGGCGATTGTACCGGGTGTATCACGCTCCGGAATCACTATGTCCACAGGACGTATATTAGGGATTAAGCGTGAGAGCATTGCAAAGTTCACCTTCTTAATGTCGGCCCCCATAATCCTGGCGGACGGCCTGTACCATGCCCGGAGACTGGGCGGCGTACCAGTTGACAAGGTATCTTTTATCGCCTCAGTTTTAACCTCAGCCATTGTTGGAGCATTGAGTATCGGGTTCCTGCTGAAATATTTAAAGCGCAAGGGGTTTGGCATATTTGCTATATACAGATTTATTCTGGGAGCCTTTGTAATTGCGGTATATTTTTTAAGATAACCTTCCTCGTGTCTTGAACTTATATCGAGACTCGGCCCTCCCGCAGGCAGGCCCCTCTCGAGGTTTTCTGCTGTCTTTGCCCTCTGGCCGTGAGGAATATGGAGATATAGAGAATGAGGAAGAATACAAGGACAAAAGAGAGTCAGTAGAAGATAACCCCTAAATTCCCTAACCGCTTTTTTCCAACGTAATACCGCGCTTTCCGAGGTACACTTCCAGAGCTTCTTCGTCCGGAAAGTGCTTCTCTGCCAGAGCCAAGTGTTCTTCCAGGAGCCT
>CADDZA010000065.1 GCA_902812435.1 Clostridia bacterium | reverse complement strand
TAGACCCAGGGAGACATGATAGGGTTAGCAGGGAGCGATAAGTGGGTAGACCACCCAGGATAATTTAAAAAAGGCTGATAGAGTGAGTATTATAAAGATACTGTTTTAAAAAATTGAGATAGGAGGTTTAGTCAATTGGTTTTCGATCCGGCGGTAAAGAAAGAGATTATTCAAAAATTCCAGGTACACGAGAGAGACACCGGCTCTCCAGAGGTCCAAATCGCACTCCTTACGGAAAGAATTAATTACCTGACCGAGCACCTTAAGGTTCATAAGAAAGACCACCATTCCCGTCGCGGTCTTTTGAAAATGGTCGGTCAAAGGCGCGCTCTTTTAAATTACCTTAAACAAAATGATCCCATACGGTACCGAGTTATTATAGACAAGCTTGGGTTGCGCCGGTAATCCAATCCGTTATTTTTCTAAAAAATAGAGCGGGTAGCCGCTCTTTCTAATTAATTACATATTTAAAACCTGGCTGATCGTTATAGCAAATAGTGGGAAAGAATTTGCAAAGAATCTTTGGTCAGGGTTATTTTCGTAAAACAGGAGGTAAACCATGCACGAGAAGTTTCAAATGGATCTCGGTGGGCGACCCCTAATCATGGAGATAGGTAAGGTTGCTAAACAGGCGAATGGAGCAGTATGGGTCAGGTACGGGGATACGGTCGTTCTCGTTACAGCAACCCTTGCAAAAGAACCCCGCGAGGGAATTGACTTTTTCCCTCTTCTCGTAGATTACGAGGAAAGATTATATGCAGTTGGTAAAATACCGGGGGGCTTTATTAAAAGAGAAGGACGGCCCAGCGAAAAAGCAATCTTATCGGCGAGACTTATAGATAGACCAATTCGCCCACTGTTTCCTGAAGGATTTCGCAACGATGTTCAGGTTGTAGCCACAGTTTTGTCGGTTGATCAGGACTGTGCTCCTGATATAACTGCTATGAACGGAGCTTCGGTCGCTCTATCAATTTCTGACATACCGTTTTCCGGTCCCATTGGTGGAGTTATTGTGGGCAGAGTAAACGGTGAATTTGTAATAAACCCAACAGTTCAACAATCAGAAAAGAGTGAGATGCACCTTGTGGTTGCTGGAACCAAAGACGCCGTACTCATGGTGGAAGCCGGCGCTCAGGAAGTGCCGGAGGAGATAATGCTCGATGCAATTGAATTTGGGCATACCGCTATCAAGGAGATTATCAAGTTTCAGGAGAAAATAATCGAAGCAGTCGGAAAAGAAAAGCTGGTTGTTCCCGTTTATAAGATCGAACCCGAGATTGAAGAAGCCGTTCGTTCCTACCTCCTTGATAAAATCGATAATGCAGTAAGGAATCCTGATAAGCTGGCAAGACAGGAAGCTGTTGATCAACTGGAAAAAGAAACAGTGGAGCATTTTGCGGAAACCTATCCCGAGCAGGAAAAAGCGGTAAAAGAGGTATTTGCTAAGGTTCTCAAGGAAACCGTACGCCGCATGATTATCAACGAAGGTAGCAGGCCCGACGGGAGAGCTTTAGATGAGATCAGGCCAATTACCTGTGAGGTGGGAGTTCTTCCGCGCACCCATGGGAGTGGCCTTTTTACTCGAGGGCAAACCCAGGTGCTTACCGTCGCAACACTTGGGGCCGTAAGCGATGAACAGATCCTTGACGGCTTAGGGATTGAAGAATCAAAGAGGTACATGCACCATTACAACTTTCCCCCATACAGTGTCGGTGAGACGCGACCCATGCGGGGTCCCGGCCGTCGTGAGATAGGTCATGGCGCCCTCGCTGAACGAGCCCTTGTACCGGTTTTGCCGAGTGAAGATAAGTTTCCTTACACGATCCGACTGGTGTCGGAGGTTCTGGAGTCCAACGGATCAACATCCCAGGCAAGTGTCTGCGGAAGCACGCTGGCCTTGATGGATGCAGGAGTCCCGATTTCAGCGCCTGTTGCAGGAATCGCCATGGGCCTGATCATGGACGGTGACAAATTTGCAATTTTAAGCGACATCCAGGGGATCGAGGATGCGCTGGGGGATATGGACTTCAAGGTGGCAGGAACAGCAAAAGGGATCACGGCATTACAACTGGATATAAAAGTAAAAGGCATCTCTCAGGAAGTGCTAAGGCACGCCCTTGCACAGGCAAGAGAAGGTAGACTGTTTATCCTGAATAAGATGCTTGAGGTAATACCTGAACCTCGCAAGGAGCTTTCACCCTACGCACCGCGTATTATCACCATGACTATCGATCCTGAAAAGATCCGGGACGTGATCGGGCCTTCTGGAAAAACAATTCGCAAGATCATCGAGGAGACAGGGGTCCAGATCGATATAGAAGATGATGGTCGGGTCTTTATTGCGGCAGCAGACGCAGAATCCGGAAAAAAGGCCGTGCATATCATTGAATGCCTGACCCAGGATGTTGAAGTTGGTAAGATATACATGGGGAAAGTGGTTCGCCTTATGGATTTCGGGGCCTTTGTTGAGATCATACCTGGCGCTCTGGGTTTGCCGGGCAAGGAAGGCCTGGTTCATATTTCCCAGCTTGACGAACGAAGGGTAAGCCGGGTCAAGGATGTTCTCAAAGAAGGTGACGAGATTATTGTCAAAGTAATTGAAATAGACAAACAGGGACGGGTTAATTTATCCCGTAAAGAGGCCCTCCGGGCACTGCAGTCCAAGAAAAAAGAAAAATAAAGGCAGCTCTTTTAATAACTTCCTCGCCTCCTGAATATATAAAAATTAAGGAAAAATGATAGAAAATGGGGGGTTGGGGAGTGTTTATTTTTTATAGGAAAAAACAGTTGCTCTTATTTTTTATTGTGGTTATTGCACTATTCGCCTTCACCTGCTCAATTGACCGTTACGTTGCCTACCAACAGGTTTTTAAGCCGATCTACCAGGGGAACAACGCCAAAAAATGGGTTGCGTTCACGGTTAACGTTGACTGGGGAGAAGAGTATCTGGATGAGATGCTCAATTTTTTTGCCAAGAACAAGATTAAGGCAACCTTTTTTATAACCGGAAGGTGGGCAGAAGCTAACCCCGGTTATGTCAGAAAAATAGCCAATGGCGGGCACGAAATTGGGAATCATGGTTACTCTCATCCCCACGTCAATAATTTAACCTTAAGTGAAAATATCGAGGAAATTAATAAGACATCCGATATAATCTTTAAAATAACAAAAAATCGTACGAGGTTATACGCTCCACCCTTCGGTGAATTTAATGATACTGTTTTGAAGGCCGCACATCAAACCAACCATAAAACTGTTTTATGGACCGTCGACACGGTAGATTGGCAAAAACCTGAACCGGATGTAATTACATCGCGCGTTTTAGATAATGTACAAAACGGTGCAATCATCCTCATGCATCCTACGTCTCAAATCAATCAAGCGCTGCCGGATATACTTCGAGGCTTATCCGAACAGGGTTATCAGGTGGTATCTTTGGAAAAACTAATTGCGGATTAAAAAACAGTCATGACAAGGAGAGAACAGCCCTGTTCAAGAAAAACTTGCAGCCGCGTCCTTTTCTTGTGATTTTTTTAGCTATTCTGATATTGGGCAATGCCCCACCTGTATCAGCAGAAGATATATCCCCGCCTCGGTTGTCCGCAGAAGCGGCAGTTCTGATAGATTGCCTGACGGGTCATGTCCTGTACAGCCTTAACGCTGACCGTGGAATGCACCCAGCTAGTACGACTAAAATACTTACTGCTCTTTTGGGGTTAGAATTAGGCAAAAAAACGGATGTTGTTTCAATAAGCCGGTACGCCGCTTATACAGAAGGCACCAGCCTTTATTTAAATCCCGGGGATCGATTGTACCTTCTTGACCTCATCAGGGGGGCATTAATCAATTCCGGAAATGACGCCGCAACCGCCATCGCGGAATATTTAGGAGGAAATGAAGAACTTTTTTCTTCATTGATGACCTATAAGGCGAAGATCCTTGGCGCCTACCGAAGCCAATTTCGTAATCCGCACGGCTTGACAGATTTTAAGCATATAGCAACTGCTTACGATCTGGCCTTGATGACGCGGTATGCCTTAAAAAACAAGGATTTACGTCAGATCGTGCGCACCAAGGACATGATCATCCACGAAATAAAAACCGGTGAGCCAATTCCTTTGAGCAATACCAACCGGTTGCTGTACAATCGCGATATTCATGTGATCGGAGTTAAAACGGGAACGACAGCCGCTGCCGGTCAGTGTTTGATTGCTGCCGCAGAAAAAAAAGGCAGGGTACTGATCAGCGTGGTGCTTAACAGCAGTGATCGTTATAACGATACGCTAGAACTTTTTAATTACGGTTTTAACCAATGCCTATGGTATAAAGTTGCAAAACAGCAGGATCCCGTCCTTACCGTACCGGTCAGCGATGGCCAGATTGCAAGGGTTAAGGTTGGGACAAAAGAGGATGGGGAAATAGCTGTAAATATTGGGGAACTAAACTCCATTGAAAAACGGTATATTATCAACCCAAATTTGAGGGCACCCCTTGCTAAGGGAACAAATGTTGGAAAAATTGAAGTTTATTTGGGTGATCACTTGCTATATAATTGTTCCTTGGTAACACTTGAAACAGTAAAACCAAAGTTGCCCTTCTACAGGAGAATATTTACTAATAACTGAACTGAACTAGCATATTACTATAAAGTCAGACGGGGGTTACTATGTATAACAAAACAGTTTTAAAAAATGGTGTCAGGATTGTCAGTGAAGAAATACCTGGTGTCCGCTCGGTGGCTGTTGGCTTCTGGATAGGTACCGGCTCCCGTCTTGAGGAAAAAGAAGATGCCGGGATTTCCCATATGATCGAGCATATCCTTTTCAAGGGTACAAAAAAGCGAACGGCCAAACAAATTGCAGAATCCATCGAATCTCTTGGTGGACAGCTTAATGCCTTTACCAGTAAAGAGTATACTTGCTATTATGCCCGAGTGCTTGATGAACACCTGCCACTTGCAATTGATGTTCTATCTGACATGTACTTCTCTTCCCTCTTTAGGACCGAGGATATAGAGCGTGAAAAAAAAGTGATTCAAGAAGAAATTAGAATGTATGAGGATACACCAGATGAAATTATCCATGACCTCTTCTCCCAGACAATCTGGGACGGACACCCACTCGGCCGTCCTGTCATCGGCACGAGGGAATCTGTTTCGGGTTTGACGAAAGAAAAGATCCTTGCTTTTTACCAGAGATACTACAACCCGTCAAATCTGGTACTGGCATTTGCAGGAAACCTTCGGCATGAACAAGTGCTGGAACTGGTTGAAGCCAACTTCAGTGAAAGCAACCAGGAGCAATTTACACCTGAAATGGAACCACCCGAGACCAAAGCTGTTTTTAAAGCCTTTGTAAGACCGCTGGAGCAGGCCCAGATGTGTTTGGGGGTACCCGCTGTATCCCAATATGATGAAAGGATTTACCCTCTTCAGGTATTGAACAATATATTGGGAGGGGGGGCAAGTTCACGGCTTTTTCAAAAAATCCGTGAAGAGCGAGGGCTTGTTTATTCGGTCTACAGCTACTACACGACCTTTCATGACACAGGATTATTTACTATTTACGCCGGAACGAATCCCAGCAACATTTCTGAAATTTTAGAACTGATCTGGCATGAAATCAATCAAATCGTTAGGAAAGGCATCACAGACGTGGAACTCACCCGTACCAAAGAACAGATCAAAGGAAGCTTATTACTTGCATCTGAAAGCGTAATTCACCGTATGCACCGTCTTGGAAAATCCGAATTATTACATAACCGCTTGATCACACCCGAGGAAATCTTGCAGAAAATATCTCTAGTTACACGGGACGATGTTCGAAATTTAGCGGCTGAACTGCTGGAACCATCTCGCTACGCACTAGTTGTTTTGGGAGCTGTTGAAAAGGATGAGATATCGCTGCCGTGGGGAAGCCTTTCAGCTAACATATCCTAGCAAAATATTACATAAATCATAAATATAGAAAAGGATAAGGGGATGGGAAGCGGTGCGTCTGGGCGAGTTGGTGGGAAAAGAAATCATCAATATTTTTGATGGTATGCGCTTGGGCACTATCGCAAACTCGGATCTGGTTATTGACCCTGAAACCGGGGAAATCGAATCAATCATTTTGCCGCAGAGGTCAAACTTTCTAAATTTTTGGATGGATCGCAGGGAAATGGTTGTTCCCTGGGAAACAGTGAAGAAAATCGGCAGTGAGGTCATTATCGTCGATCTTGACAACACTTTTCCACAATATAAGAGATAAGAACACATTTGACAATGACCCTTAAGACGGGGTCCTTTTTATTAGCGACCTTATGGAGGTTGTTAACTCGCCCTTGACGAAGGAGCAGCTAACGGCAGCCAAGCGAAACAGGAGGTTGAGCTAGGCGACTATGCGCTATGGATGGCGTCATAGGAGCCGGTCGATTGCCGTCTGCGACGCGTTATAAGCGAGTTCAACCGAAGGCCGGGAGCAAGCGCAAGGATAAACCGAAACGTATTTCCAGGGCAGGTATAATGCGTTCTTATTGACAAAAAGAGCCAATTATACGAGAATATTATCCAAGATTGGAGAAAACGTGATACTGCATAAAATGAAGGGATGAGGTCCGGTTGAGTAGGAAGATACGTGTCGTTGTTACTGGAGCCGCAGGGAAAATGGGAAAAGAAGTAATTAAAACAGTTCTCAGAGAGAATGACCTGATACTTGTTGGGGCAATTGACAGTAAGGAAAACGGCGTTGACGTAGGAGCGCTTGTGGGATTAACCACCTACGGGGTAGCAATTTCAAGTGACCTGCAGAATGTATTATATAATACTGATGCAGACGTTTTAGTTGATTTTACTAATCCAGAGGCTGCAGTCAGAAATGGAATAACTGCTCTCAATTGCGGCGTTATCCCGATCATCGGTACGACAGGTATCGACGATGTAGAAATTGATGAACTAAGAAAGGCCGCAAATAAGACCGGACTCGGCGTTTTGATTGCTCCTAATTTTGCGCTGGGAGCAGTTTTAATGATGGATTTTGCACGCCGTGCCGCTCGTCATTTTAAGCACGTAGAGATTATCGAAATGCACCACGACCAGAAGATCGACGCTCCGTCAGGCACCTCATTAAAAACCGCTCAGATGATTCAAGAAGAAAGACTGCCAGTTCGTCAAGGTCACCCTGATGAATATGAAAAAATCAAAGGAGTAAGGGGCGGTGAATTGGAAGGCATAAGAATTCACAGCGTCCGTTTGCCCGGATTCGTGGCCCACCAGGAGGTTATTTTCGGAGGCTTAGGTCAGGTGCTCACAATACGTCATGATTCTTTAAGCCGGGAGTCATTCATGCCGGGGATTGTTTACGCTATACGCAAGGCAAAATCTTTACAAGGAGTGGTTGTCGGCTTAGAAAAAATCCTGGACTAACGCATCCTTTTTCTTAACGGTCAGTCTTGATTAAAAGTACTGACACCATTCCCTCTTTCCCTTCATATACTGTTAAAGCCAGTAACATGTGGGAAAGGAGGGGAATTGGATGGGCTTGGATTTAAGAGGAATCAAGGTTGCTGTTATTGGTGGAGATAAACGAGATATCTATTTAATGCCAGAGCTTGTCAGCATGGGTGCTGATGTCACAGCGATAGGGTTTCCTGCCTGTCCTGAATTAGAGCAGGTGCACTTGGCTCAGAACATTAAAGCAGCCTTAAAAAATGTCCAGGTTGTTATCTTTCCGATGTCTGGTACTGACCCTAATGGAAATATAAGAACGCTGGACGATAACTGTCACCTCCAGTTGACCGGTTCCGTTGCGGAGCTTATTCCGTCGGGAACACTTGTTATCATTGGATTCGCCAGAGATTTTGTACGTAACTGGGCCATTAAATACAGATGGAAACTGATCGAAATAGGCGAAATGGATTCCGTTGCTATCTTAAACGCAATCCCTTCAGCAGAAGGCGCCATACAAATTGCAATGGAAAGGCTGCCGATAACCATTCATGACAGCAATTCCTTTGTCATCGGCTTTGGACGGCTCGGAAAAACTCTTGCACGGATGCTGCGCGGTATCGGCGCCCATATAACGGTTGTCGCCAGAAAGCGTTCTGATCTCGCCCGGGCTTTTGAAATGGGTTATCGCCATTTGGTTTTTACCCAATTGCAGCAGCATGTGTCCGAGGCAGACATAATATTTAACACGGTACCGGCCCTGGTCCTCGACGAAAAAATACTTGTTACAATGAAAAAGGATGTCCTCATCGTCGATCTTGCCGCAGCACCAGGAGGGACAGACTTTGTTGCAGCAAACAAGTTAGGAATAAATGCCATTCTTGCGCCTGGCTTGCCCGGCATCGTAGCACCTAAAACAAGTGGAAAGATCCTCGCCCAGGTTATTCCCCAACTTATTCTCCGTGAAATACCGCAGAAGTACTTTTAGGGAATAGGTAGGGAGGGTTTTAAGCATATGAACCTCAAAGGGATACGCCTGGGATTTGTTGTGACAGGTTCCCACTGTACCATGGGGGCCGTCTTAAATGAAATAACTAAACTGGTGAAAGAGGGGGCAGAGGTTTACCCTATCGTTTCTTATTCTATAAGCACCACTGATACCCGTTTCGGAAAATCCTCGGACTTTTGTACTAAATTGCAGGAAATTACCGGGCATGAACCGATTAAGACCATTGTGGATGCTGAACCGATCGGGCCAAATAAACTTTTTGATATTCTTGTGGTTGCTCCTTGCACGGGTAACACGCTGGCCAAATTGGCTAATGGAATCACAGATACACCAGCCTTGATGGCCATCAAAGCCCACTTGCGGAACCAGTTCCCGGTAGTCATTGCCATTTCCACGAACGATGGCCTTGGGTTGAACGCAAAGAATATCGCCACCCTCTTAAACACAAAGAATATCTATCTGGTTCCCTTTGGCCAGGACAACCCAAGTGCTAAACCGAACTCCCTCGTAGCCCATCTCGACAAAATGCGGGACACAGTCTGTTTGGCTTTGGAAGGCAAGCAGATTCAACCTGTTTTGGTGCAGTATTAAAAAATTTCTTTTTTGTCAAAAGAGGACATGGCCGCTTTTTAGTGAATTAATATAAGTCAAACATAAACAGGAGGGGCAGATCCCATGGGAAGGGGCTTTTCAGTTGCAATAGTCGGGGCAACCGGTGCAGTTGGTCAAGAGATTCTCAATGTCCTCCAGGAGCGAAATTTTCCTGTTGCTGATTTAAGGTTGCTGGCCAGTTCCCGTTCAGAGGGGAAAAAAATTGCTTACGGAAACGAAGAATTTACAGTTCATACTGCAAAACCAGAAGCTTTTGAGGGAATAGAGATCGCCTTTTTCGCCGGTGGACCTGTTAGCAAGGAGCTTGTACCTGAAGCGGTGAAAAGAGGAGCGGTAGCTATCGACAACAGCAGCACCTTTAGGCTGGAGCCATGGGTACCGCTCGTTGTTCCGGAAGTGAACCCGGAGGATGTAGAAAACCACAGGGGAGTAATAGCCAACCCTAACTGTTCCACAATCATTATGGTAGTACCTCTAAAACCTCTACATGACGCGGGGCGTATAAAAAGGGTTATCGTCTCTACATATCAAGCAGTTTCAGGTGCCGGAAGAGAAGCGATTGATGAACTGTTGTTGCAAACCAGGCAGGTACTTGCGGGAGAGCCCGTCCAACCCCAGGTATTTCCCTATCAGATCGCTTACAACCTCATACCACATATAGATGTTTTCTGGGAAAATGGTTACTCTAAAGAAGAGATGAAGATGGTGCTGGAAACCCAAAAAATTTTACACGACGAGGAAATTAAAATAAGCGCAACAGCCGTCCGAGTACCTGTAATACGCAGCCATTCCGAGTCGATCAATATCGAGACTGAGAAAAAATTGACGCCGGAGGAGGCCAGGGAAATTCTCGCAAAGGCACCCGGCATTATTGTAGAGGACGATCTTGCCGGTTTAAAATACCCGATGCCGCTATTTACTTCATACCGGGACGAGGTTTTTGTCGGCCGGATTAGAGCGGATCTTTCCCACGAGAGCTGTTTAAACCTCTGGGTTGCAGCCGATCAACTGCGAAAAGGTGCAGCGACAAATGCCGTACAAATCGCTGAGATACTTATTAACAGAAATTTATTATAAAGGGGGCGACAGTGGTTGATAAGATTTGGTCGTCTTTTGACGGCAATGGCCACTCCTTTCACCAAGGATGGAGAAGTTGCCTACGACGAAGCAGCTAATTTAGCCCGGTTTTTGATAGAGAACGGATCCGATGGTGTTGTTGTCGCCGGAACGACCGGCGAGTCACCAGTTCTCACCAAGGAAGAAAAGCTTAAGCTTTTTTCTGTAGTAAAAGAAGCGGTTGGTGAGAAGGGAATCGTCATTGCCGGAACAGGTTCAAATAACACGACGGAAACTATTAATTTGACTAAAAAGGCTGCTGAAACCGGCGTGGACGGTGCAATGGTTGTAACCCCTTATTACAATAAACCCAGTCAGGAAGGTCTGTACCAGCACTTTAAAGCGGTTGCCCAGGAAACCGACCTGCCCATCATCATGTATAACGTTCCAGGCCGTACATCGGTCAACCTCCTTCCGGCAACCGTGGTTAGACTGGCCCAAATTAAAAACATCTGTGCCGTCAAAGAAGCCAGCGGGAATCTTGATCAGGTAGCAGAAATTAAAAGAGGGGTCCCCGAGGATTTCTTAATTTACAGCGGAGACGACTCAATAACGCTACCGATGCTTGCGGTTGGCGGCTGCGGTGTTATCAGCGTGGCATCCCATGTTGCCGGTAAAATGATCAAAGAAATGATCGAAAACTTCTTTTCAGGAAAGATAAAAGAAGCAGCAGAACTGCATTTAAAGCTTTTTCCTCTTTACAAAATTCTGTTTATAACGACCAATCCGGTTCCGGTCAAGGCTGCCCTCAACCTCATGGGCTTAAATGCCGGAGAACCGAGGCTTCCCCTCGTCCCCGCCACGGAGCAAGAAGTGGAAGCAATTCGAAGGGTTATGGCCGAGACGGGGATCAAAATGGGTTAACGTTGATTTACAATCCCTTGTATTTTAGCTTTTTTTTCAGTATAATAAAAAAGAAAGGGAACGCATGGACTGATTATGGTACCTACCTTTCAGAAATTTGTGAGGTAGGTTTTTTATTTATTTGTAGGTTCTCGTAAACCAAAAATGCCCATGTAACAAACTGGGATATGTGCTAGAACAATCCTTATCCCAGCAACTAAAAAAAGAACCTTGACAACGAAATAGCGGTGATCCCAAGACCGGGGCA
>CADDZA010000064.1 GCA_902812435.1 Clostridia bacterium | reverse complement strand
CCAGAAGAAACCTCCTTTGTGATTTTGACTGGATTGCATTGGAGGTTTTCTTCTTTTCTCCAGGAAAAACTCCTTCTTTTCTCCCTGGAGGTTACTGGTGATTACCCACACTTATTTTACAGCTACTCAGGTCTTAAAACCAAAACAAGACGTGCTATGGGATTTTTTTGGAACCATCCTCCGCCCGCTGCTTTTGAGCAAGCGCGGCATCGTATCCCTTTAAATATCCCTGTTCCCAACCCTGATCAAAGAGGCTGTCCGCTTCCCTTTTCCCTTCCTGGTAGCCTGCTTCGAAACCGGCCTGGTAGCCCTGGCGCCGCCCTTCCTCCAGGCCTTTTTGGAAACTCCTGTCGGCACAGATCTTGCTCACCCTGGCAAAGCCGTCCGCATAACCATCGGCATAGCCCCGATCATAAGCCTCAGCGTAAATATGATCGAGAAACCGGTACCGTGTCCTACCATTTCCGGCCTTGCCCATCATGTCTCCCCCTTCAGGTTAACTCACCTTCTCTCTATAATATCCCTGAGGTCTAAAAGAGGTGAAGGAATCAGCACAAAATCTTCCTGGCGCCCCGCAAAATTTCTTTTGTCTTGCGGGCGCTTTCGCTCTCCGCGTAAACCTGCACCAGCCGCTCCGGTCCCGAGGCCCGCAGCAGCAACCACCCGTGCTTTCCCAAACAGAGTTTTATTCCGTCGGTGGTATCCACGGCAGTAATCTTAAAACGCCCCAGGCTGTCCGGGGCAGTCCCCTCGATCCTTCCCAGACGCTCTAAAGTCTCCGGGGCCAGCGGCAGGTCCATGCGCTCGTAATAATGGGGGCCGAGCAGGTCATGGATTTCCTTGATCAGTTCCGAGAGGGGAGCCTTCCTGGCACTGATTGCCTCAAGGAGCAGGAGGCCGGCCACAATCCCGTCCCGTTCCGGAATGTGGTTGCGGATGCCGATGCCGCCGGCTTCCTCCCCGCCAAGGAGCATCTCTCCGTCCAGGAAAAGCTTCGTGATGTGCCAAAATCCCATCGGGGTTACGTAAAGCCGCCGTTCATAGAGGCGCGCCAGCTTATCCAGCATCGCCGTTGTTGCCGCGGTTTTGGCAAGGTCCCCCGGCCAGTGCCGGTTTTCCACCAGGTGGCGGACAAGAATCGCCATGACGTGGTGAGGGTCAATAAAGCTGCCATCCCGGTCAAGAACCCCCAGACGGTCCCCGTCGCCGTCGAGGGCAATCCCAACGTCGGCCCCGAAATCGCGGACAGCAGTCGCCAGTCGACCCAGATTCCTGGGGACAGGCTCGGGTGGAATACCTTCGAAACCCGGGTTGTAGCCGGTACGAATTTCCAGGCAGGAAACACCGCACCTGCGCAGCAGGGACGAGAGATATCCCTGGGCGGCACCGTATATGCTGTCAACCACCACACGCAACCCGCACTTCCCCAGGCTGCTGCTGTTGATCAGACTCAGGACCCGGGGAAGGTATGCGGCAGCAGGATGAAATTCGTTGATATCCGCCCTGCCGACTTCATGCCCACCTTCTACCGGGGAGATCCGTCCGGCTATCTCCTCGAGCGCAGGCCTCATGACCGGTCCCCCGTAGTTCCCCTTGATCTTGACCCCATTGTAAACAGGGGGTTTGTGGCTTGCCGTGATCACTATTCCTGCCGCCGCATTCAGGACCCTCACGTTGAATGAAACTACCGGGCTCGGTGAAGGCTCACCGGCCAGGAAAACCTTGATCCCTTTAGCAGCAAGCACCCGGGCGCATTCCTCCGCATATTCCCGGGAAAGAAACCTGGTATCGTAGCCCACCACCACACCCTGCTTGCCGGTTCCGTGAGCAAGCAGAAAAGCGGCCATGGCATTGACCACCGCGCGAAGGTTTGCGAATGTAAACTGATCGCTGATGAGACCTCTCCAGCCCTCGGTGCCGAAATTAATCTCCATATAAAATCACCCCGCCGGCAATAACCTGCTTGAAATGAAGATTGATTTAACCATGCTGCATCCTTCGTTGTTGCTACTAAAACCATCTGCCATTCGGCCCTTTATTTTACCAGGATATGCCTGCCCGGCGGCAATGGTGACTGAATTTACCGAAATATCAAGATAAAAGAGCCGGTTGCCCGGCCCTGCAAATCTTAGAACGCTCCCCTGCCCAGCCGCTTCTCCTGGGTGGGTTCGGTTTTTGGCTTGCTTTCCCCTCCTTCCTGAGAACTTGCCGCTTTGCTAAACTCGCTTGCCATCGAAAGCAGAGATGAAAGAAACTGCGGGTTTAACTTTTTGCCGGTCATGCTTTGCAGAAGGTTCAGCATCATTTCTGGCCCCGCTTTTCCCCCACCGGCAAGCATGTTCATCATGGCGCCGATGAGGTCCTGCTTGCCCGACAGGAACCCCCCCATTTTCGCGGCGGTCAATCCCTGCTCCTGGACGAGATTCAAAATGCTGAACAGGTTGAATAAGGAAAGTACGGCGATAACTCCCGGGAGATCCCCCCGCTTTTCCTCGACACCGTTAAGAGTATTCGCCATCACCGAAAAAAGGCTGACCTGGTTTTCCGGAGCTGCCCCTTGTTCCTCTGCCAAAATCATTCCACCCCCCTTATGTTTGCCATTACTAATATTCTATTCTCCCGCCTGAAACAAGTTGCTTTTTCGCCTGTTCCAATAAAGGGTACCGGCCGTACATCATGGTATAAGCGGTGTTGCGGTTCATGGCGTACCTGAATCCACATATTGCAGCCAAACTGCCAGGTCACATAACTATAATATGTAATAAACCAGGAATTGGCAGTTGTTCTTCCGATAAAAGGAAAACAATTTTCCATAAAGAATGGGGCCCATTTCCAGGCCCCTTTATAGCTCGTGATGTGCGGGACGGAAAGAATTCAAAACAGGTCATCCGGGAGATGTATGCTTGCTCCCAGTTGTCTCCTGACTTCCTTTTTTATGAGTTCGTGTGACTTTTTTAAAGCATCCTCCACAGCCCTGGCAACCAGCCTCTCCAGGGCGGCGACGTCATAAACTACCCCGGGGGTGATGCTGATGCGAATGACCGACTGTTTCCCGCTGAGAATTACCCTGACCGCACCGTTACCGGCGTTGCCCTCAACCCTTTGCAGTTCAAGCTGCTTGGCAATTTTGTGGAAAAGTGGCTTTAAGAAAACATCCGACAGCCCTAAAGCTTCTGCGTTAATCCCTTCCCCGGACACATTCATCCTCCCTTCGCGAAACTACCACGCCTTTGGCGCGGCCTCCGGTAACCCGTTTACGGGTACTGATATTCTGTTTCGACCGGTTGCAGCGAACGAGCCGGGGGGTTACCTTCAAAGACAGGAGCATCCGCCAGTTTCAATAACGCTAAGGTCAAAAAAAGGGAATAAGGATCAGTACTTCTTGCATCGCTGCTCTTAACCTCCAGCGTCTTGAATTCTTCACCAACCGTAAAAGACCGCAGGTAATCCCTCATCTTCTGCCCATGCTCGCTTTTAAGCATTTCATTTAAACACGTAAGAACTTCCACAATTCCGTTACCCCGGGGCCCCAAAAAAGGCCGGAAACTATCGAGAACACGATAAGTATTCTCGTCTATAAGAGGCCAGGTCACCCCAATCACTCCTTTCATCTGTTTTTATCCGGCAAGGTCGTAAACACCGGACTCAAGCCACGATATGATCTTTTTGGAACCGGTTTCCATTATCGTATACCTTTTAACAAAATATGTTTGCAGTCGTAGAAATGTTACATTCCCACCAGCCTTTTGAGCTCCGGTAGAGCCTTGACGGCCGCTGCCCGTCCCTTTTCAAGAAGCTCCGGAATCTTGCCGAAATCACTTAAACCGGCATTAATTGCAGGTGTGACAATGGTGAGATCTGACCATTCCAGATCCTGTTTCATTCCTTTTTCACTCATGATGTTGAGCCCGCGCATGATTACCTGGACTATGGAATCGGGTTCGCGGTCCATCTTCTGCGAGTCGTGGCGCACCGCCACCACAATCTTTGCTCCCAGGAGGCGGGCCGTCGCCGCGGGGACTATTTCTAGAAGGCCCCCGTCTGAAAGCAGCATGCCCCGGTATGGCACCGGTTCAAAAACACCCGGAATGGCCGTGCTGGCACGCACTGCCAGTCCGAGCGGAGCGCCCTTGACATATACGGTACCGGGTGCCGGTGGAAGCCACTCCAGGTTCGTAAAGACAACGCGGTTTCCGGACGCCAGGTCCGTGGCAACCAGCCCCACCGGGTTAAGGAGCCTTGCCATGCTTTTTACGCCTGTCACCCTTTCCACGTAACCCGTGATCCTGGAACCGCTGAGCAGCCCGAGAGGTGCGACATCCAGGGACCCCAGCAGGTCCCGGAGGTTGCGCAGGAGCATCCGCAAGAAACTGCAAAAAGTAAAGTTCCAGGAAAAGAGATCTTCCCAGGACAGCTTCAAAGCCAGGCTCCGTAAGGTCTGCGGTTCCAGCCCCGCCGTATAGAGAGCAGCGACAAACGCCCCCGCGCTCGTGCCTGTAACAATCCCGGGGAGGATGCCGTTCTCCTCCAGGACCTCGAGGACGCCGATGTGGGCAACCCCTAAAAGTCCTCCTCCCCCCAGGGCGAGGCCAAGCCGGCGACGCCTCCTTTTCATACCAGGTCAACACCCAGTTGATCTAGAACGGTTTGAATCGGGTTGCAGACGGTATGCTCCTCGGAACCGGCGAACAGGAGACCCACCGCCCGGTTTTCCATGTCCAGGATCAGAGAGCCGCTGTCTCCACCCAGAGATTTCATCTCGGTCATGACCTGCTCGTGAAAGCGGACCACGTCCGAACTGTGCCCCATGGTTACGTTCAGGCTGACGTGCATGGCGATAACCTTCCCCTGGGTCAATCCGGAGGTGCGGCCGCTTTTCTTAACCTGGAGGCCGGGCCTGATTTCCCCAACACCGTTGACCTTGCCGATATCAATAATCTCAGGAATTATCGCTTTGTCATCGACGGGACGGGCAAGGGCGCAGTCCACCAGGTTCGTCGCACCCTGCCGCTCCAATCGAACACGGTAATCCGGGCGGAAGGACCGGATTACGGCATTGGCAGCCCGAACACCCATTGCTGCGATATTGCACTCCACGTCCCTGTTAAACCGGGTGATCGGTACAAACCGTTCCAGGTACCCGATCACGTCATCCTTCGTTCCACCGTCGTAACTCCCGGGCTGGTAGATGGGGTCACCGATACGCGACTTGCCGTCCCTGCCGTCAGTGGCATTGGCAAGCACGTGGTTGTTGGACAGGATGAACAGTTCCCCGGTTTTGCGGTCACGCACCACTGCCCCAAAGGTTCCGGCAGTCACCTTGAAATGGCCGATGCTTACCCCGGGCTGGGCGGGGCGCATCCTTTCCGTGCGCCCTAAAAAGCGCATCTCCCCAACTTCAATCACATCCGTGCAGCAGCGCCCGATCTTTTTGGGAATTACCTCGTCAACGGCCAGGGCCTCAACCGGCAGCTTCTTGTCTACAAAAAAAATAACTGCCAGCTCGTCAGTATCCTCCTGGCCCCTTTTCTTATAGCCCAGGCCTACTCCTACGACATTTGGCAGCCCTAGATACCGTTTTTTGGCCACGTCAAGGGAACGAAACATATTCCGCATCCCTTTTCCCTCCCCAACTATTGAGTCATTCTAGTATATTCCGGAGGAGGGAGCATTGGTGCCAGGTTTGACCCTTCAAATTTACCTGCCCACGGCATGCTTCTTTCCGGGTCACGGCGGGCAAACCAACCAGCGATTGATCAGTCTTGCATGTTCTTCCGCCCTTGCTGCCATTTGCCGGCAAGCCTGGCCCAGTTCCGTATCGCTCAACCTGTTCGCCAGATCCTGATAAATCTGAAAGAGAACCAGTTCATATTTCAGCGCTTTTTCCAACCGATCCCTGACCGTAAGCAAAATCCTTTCCCCCTTCACCCCCCTCACCATTGCTTTGCCCTGCTGAGAGAAGCATTATGCTTATAGTTAACGGTCCGTTGCTTGTTATCATCCTATCTATATTCAGAATACTTATCACCTGTGACGGAATTATAATCCTTGGATAATCACCGTAACACATTTCAATCATTTCCATATAATGTATTACCAACAACTGTGAATGGTTGGTGAGATAAAAGATCTTATAACCTTACACGATCACACGACTTAAGGAGGGAAGCTTTATGGCAATTACACCGGGCAAGTGCCCGCAAGTAGGCGGCGTACCCAACTGCCCGCCGTTTACCGAAAAGGACTGTATTGAGGTTTTCAAAGTTTATGATCAATGTGCTACAGAAGAACTGCTTGGTAGCTGCGTGAGAGCGGCGGATCACTGCACTGCCCCCATTCCTCCGGGGGCTACAGTCACCTGCAACGTGGTACCGAACACCGCCAGGTGTTTCTTTGTCGGGTTCGGGCACTTCAATCCGCCTTTCTTCAGGCCGGTGCTCGTGCACAATGAAGTCCAGGTCAGCGTTACCGTCACCTCGGACGGCACTGTCATCTGCCCGACCTTTACCATCACCCTGCAGGGCATCACCCAGGCACAAATGTGGGCGCCGGACGGAACCTTCGTGCAGTGCCAGGTTCTCGCCGTAGGACCCTGTACCTGTGATGTCACCACCGACCCGGCAACAGGGGACCAGCTCATCTGCTGCCGGGTTAAGGTCTGCAAGGAGATCCAGATCAAGGCCCTGGTGAAACTGCTCGTACCGAGCTACGGCTTCTGCGAACTGAATCCCTGTGTTGCTGTTCCGCAGCCCGAGTTCCCCTGCCCGCCGACCCAGCCGCTCTTCCCGCCCCAGAAGTGCCAGGAGGCTCCGGTGGTCACGGTTCAAACTGCAGCCGGTGTGGGGCTTAGCGGTGTAACCGTTTCGCTGATCCGTGCAGGGACTACCATCACGGCGGTGACGGATGCCACCGGCAATGCCACTTTCCCAACCGTGGGCGGATTTGCAGGCGGCATTGACACCATCCAGTTCACGGATCCCGTTACAACAAAAGTCGTAAGTTTCGCCCTGCCGACGGAGTTCACCGATCCGACCGGAGCTGCCCACGACAGCAGCACCGCCTGCACCATTCTCTTCGTCAGAGCAGGAGTCGGGCTCGCCACCTTCAACGTCTTCATTGACGGCATCCAGAACGGAACGGTTGATCCATAAGTCTCAATTGCATAAACATGAAAGGCAGCGGTTCTTATCCGCTGCCTGTTTCTTTTGAATCTGGGGGCTTGCCGGGAGGGTAGACCGGGATATTTTTCAGAAGGGAGCAGACTTCCGTCCAACTGGACGCTTTCCTCTGTCCCCCTCAACCGCCGCTGCCGTGCGGTTTTGGAGGCGGAATGTTTTGGGTAAAGGTCTGGTAGAGGCCAGGACGGCTGGGAATCTGCTCCAATGGCAGGGCGGTGAGGTCCTGGTTCGGCATGACCTGCCCCCCCTTGACCGGTTCCCTGGGTACCGCGGCGGATCCATTGCTCTTTTCCTCCTCGTACTCCCGGACAACTTTTCTCATAAGGTCGGCCAGCATTTCCGGAGTTATTGCCCGGGGCATCCCTCGTTCCGTCACCGGAACCTCGCTGTTCCCCTGTTCCCGCGGTGTTCCCTTCGAACCCTGAACAGCCGCCGGGATTTCCTTTAAGGGGCCGGAACCTGTTCCCACGGCGGCAACGTCCCCCTGACGCCGCCTGATGATGTCAACTATCAAGTCCGCCAGTACATCCAGTTCGATGATGATTTCGCCATCCTTCTTCTTAACCGCCTTCTTTCCTTTTTCTCCCGTCAAAACACCGCCTGTATTGCCATCAATGTTTTCCTTTTCCTGTTTATCATCAACCGCCTCCCCTTGATCGCACCTCGTGCCTGCAAAAGCAGCAAGGCGCTTGTCCGGAATAGAGTCACCGGCAGATAAAACATCAACGGTTATCTCGCCCTCAACCTGGATTTCCATCCATGTACCATCCCATATCATGCTTTTTAAAAGGTCCCAGAACTTGATTCTGGACGGCCTGCCGGCTCTGAGTCCGGCCTGGAACGGACGGCTGACAGAAACCCGGATCTGCACCGCCTTTCCCGGCATTCCTGCCGCACCCAGCGGTATTCGTTCGACAAAGGTACGCGGGACCACTGTGGTATAACAGGCTTCATCATCTTTGTTGCCCCGCCTGCGATGGCACAAAACCAGGTCATACCCCCCGAAGACCAGGACCGTCCTGTCGGACAACAGCTCCCCGAACAGAACCGTATTTGCAATCCTGCCGGCAAGAGGATGGTCAACTAAATTCAGATGGAAAGTAGAACGAATTTCCTCCGTGGTGGAGGCGATAACTGAATCCGGCACCACTACCCCTCCCTTCCCGCAAAGTTTGAGGCGCAAAGATTTTCATCCACGACATCGGGGTTACAGATAAAAAGGGAGGTGCACCTCCCTTTTGCGCGTGTGCAGTATCCTACCGCGTTCTACCGGGCTTGCCTCAGCCGCCGGATTTAGGACTACCTTCAAAAGGCGGAAGTACTACCGGTTTGTGGGATGCCTCCTCGGAAGGCTGCATTTGAAATATGAGTTTGATGGTTTCCTCATCAAGTCCGAACTGTTTGTAATATTCCATGACGGCAGGAGGTATCACGGAATTCAGGGCCAGATTAACGGCCTCAACCGGCGGGTCCGAAAAAGCCACCCATTTCCGTCTACTCTCAGACACGGGTGCGCGCGCATTCTCTTTCTTTGCTTCATCGCCTACTTCAGGCGCGGGGGTCGTTTCCTCTTGGGCGCAGCGGTTATCTTTCTCTTCAGGTTCTTCTTTTTTCCCTATGTCCCGGGTCTCGCCCTCTTTGTCTTGTTCCCCTTTTTCCCCTCCTGCTGTTACAGCATCCTGGCATCCGCCCTCTTGCGCCGCTGCGACATCGGGCACACACACATCCTCTTTCTCGAGCTTTTCATCTATTGGCTCATCCTTGGGCAATTTATTCGTATCATGCTCGACAGGCTTCATTAAAACCCCTCCTTCAAAATGTGGCTGAATAATTTCTCCTTTCCTGGTTATTATATGAAGCACCCGGCGGAGTGCCACCCGGATTAAAGGAGGGGATGGTTCACCTGTCAGATTTATTTACTTTAAATTTATTATAACCGGGGCCTTAATATGCATTGTTTGTAGAATGACTCTCAAGTACTGCCCTGAAAATATGTTCCGGTTTATCCTGCCTTGTAAATACATTCTGGTTATCCTTGCAGGCGCCGCGACCTACGGAGGTTGTTACTCGCCCTTAACGAAGGAGCAGCTAACGGCAGCCGAACTGAGGCATGGATGCCGAAGTAGCCGACTCCGATGCATGGATGCAGCGTAGGAGGCGGTCGGCTGCCGTCTGCGACGCGCTATAAGCGAGTTAAACCGGAGTCCGGGAGCAAGCGCAAGGATAACAAGATTTCATCCTCTGTTGGTGCCGCCGGAGGCGGCGTAGTGGTCTGTGAAAAGAATGCTACAGTTCCGCAAACAACTCCACCACCAGCACATAGCTACCCCGCGAAACCACGGCGACACCCACCTTATTGTAATTCGGGTTCAGCATGATCTCCCGGTGACCCTGGGTGCTGGTCAGGAAGAGCATGTGGGCTTTGTAGACATCCCCTGCTTTAGACAGGTTCTCCCCGGCACTCCGGAAATTGACGCCGAACTTCCTAAGCATCTGCCCGGGAGAACCGTAAGTCGGAGAAAAGTGACCGAAATAGTTGTTGTCGATCATATCCCTGGCTTTGAGACGCGCTATCTCCACCAGCCTCATATCAATTTCCACGGGCCGCACCCCTTCATTTATACGGGAGCTGTTAATCAACTCAAACAGGCGAGCCTCGGAAGCAGTTAACTCTGTTGGGGCCTGGGGAGGCGTTGCCGGTGGCGCAGCCGGCTCTCCCGAACCCCCGTTGTCAGGTGATATTGAGGGGTCTGGGCCCGGAGTGGGGTTTGGGGTTGATGCTGGAGGTGCAGGTTGATTCGAATAGTATATGGGTATACGCACCCTGTTCAAGACGGTATTGTAATAATTGTTGAGGCTGTTAACCGGTTGGTTTCCCGTATAAGTGGGGTTGGCCGGCGGCGCAGACGGCGTCTGAGGGTAAAGCTGTGAGGCCGGTGTGTTCTGAGGTGGAACCGGGATAGTCGGGTTATCTGCTTGCGCTTGCGAAGGCAAGAATTTATTGGAAAGAACAGCTTGCCGGTATTCTTCCATTGTAAAAGCACCGGCCTTAGAAACCAAGATCCCGCTTGATAAACCGAACAACATCACCGCGAAAGCAATTCCTGACAGAACTGACCTGTTAATGATCATCCACTCCCTCTTGAATTTTTTGAGCTATTCTTATGCTTATAGTAAGGATAATTTATCCGGTTGATCAATCCGGCAACTTTTCCGATAGTTGGGGTTTTCGGTAAGAGACAGCCGCTAACCATCCCAGTAATACCTTGTTCTGTTAAATGCTTGAGGCTGGAAATTTCTACTTACACCCTCATGCGCTCGTACGGTATTATAGGGGGGAACGTAAACAGTGGCTTATCCTTGCAGGCGCAGGACCTTACCCGGCACTTAATCTCAATCTTAACCGGTTAAAGGTCATAAATCACATCCCAGAGCTGTCCCGAAGCGAGCCGTCGTCCTGTCCGGCCTGGAATCGGGAGTCGAGCGGTAGACCGGCGGGTGAACTTGATGTATTTTCAGGGCAGGGAAGTAAATCCGGACGTTTTACAGGAATTCAGGGAATGGGCAACAGAAATGCATATAAAAAACCCTTCAGACAGTAATCTGAAGGGTTTCGGCCTTTTACTCAATTATCCGCGGGCTGCCGCGATCTTGATCTCCCCGCCCTCACGGCAGACCGTTAATTCCACGCTTTCCGTCAGGACATCGGTATAACTGAAGGAAATGCGCCTCTGCACCCTTTTTTCGTCAAGTTTAATCACGAAAATGTTCGGGTAGGTGCACTCCAGGACCCCCTCTCGCTCTACGACCTTGTTTCTCCCTTTATAGGATCTCAGTTTAATCCGCCTTCCGATAAAGCTTTCCAGGTCCTGGCGGATCTCGGCCAGGGCTTGCTTGGTAGCCATCAGCTTCACCTTCTTTTTATTTAAGGATTACCCACCTTTTTCTAAAAATACTCCATTTTATTATATCACTTTCCCTATATGGGATCAAGATTTGGGTAAGATTTTCAGAACCCGCGCCCCCAGTATTTACCATCCCTACATTTCAACAGCCACAAGGCTTCCAGCTACAGCACCTGGTAAAGAGTGTAAATAACCCCTTTTCCCTAAATTACCTGTTTTTTT
>CADDZA010000063.1 GCA_902812435.1 Clostridia bacterium | reverse complement strand
CCGTATCCCCAACTCCCCCTCCCCGGCGAGGCGGAGGACAGAACCGGTGTCTACGCCGGCAGGCACCTTGATCTTCACGGTTCGCAACCTGCGCACCTTGCCCTTGCCGTGGCAGGAGCTGCAGGGGACTTCGATGATTTTTCCCTCCCCGTGGCACCTGTCGCAGGTCCGGATCGTCTGGAACTGCCCGAAGGCAATGGACTGGGTTACCCGGATCTGGCCGGTACCACCGCAAGTCGGGCAGGTGACGGGCTTTGTCCCCGGGGCAGCGCCGGTGCCGTGGCACTGCTCGCAGTCCTCCCAGCGGTGGATCTTCACATTGCGCTCAACCCCGAAGGCCGCCTCCTCGAACTTGATATCAATGCTCATCTGGAGATCGGCGCCCCGCTCCGGCCCGCTGCGCCGCTGCTGGGAAAAAGGGCCCCCTCCGAAGAAAACGTCGAAGAGATCCCCGAAGCCTCCGAAGTTGCCAAAGTCCCCGAAACCGCCGAAGTCAAAACCGGGGCCGCCCGCGGCGCCTCCATTCACGCCGGCGTGGCCGAATTGGTCGTAGCGGGCCCGCTTCTCCGGGTTGCTCAACACCTCGTAGGCCTCGTGGACCTCCTTGAACTTCTCCGCGGCCTCTTCTTTATTATTTGGGTTCATATCGGGATGGTACTTACGGGCGAGCTTCCGGTAAGCCTTCTTGATTTCGTCCTCGGTAGCATTCCGGCTTACGCCCAGCACCTCGTAGTAATCTCTTTTGGCCATCCGCCTCACCTTCCGTAAGGCCTTTTTATGTAATCCTATCCTGCTTGCTACCTAAATAATACTCAATCTAGACAGCCATGTCACCTTGGGTGACACCAACAGAAGACTAAAATCTGGTTATCCTTGCAGCCGAAGCGACCCAGCACTCACTGCTGCTTCGTGAGCCGAAAAAGACAAAAAACGGGATTATAAAACAAAGGCTAATTATGCAACAGAGTTTCGGTGAGTGCTGGGTTGTTATCTCGCCCTTGACGAGGAGCAGCTAACAGCAGCCGAACTGACCCCGCACTCAAAGGAAATTCTGTCCTTTAACGTTAATTCGGAACTGATTGTTATTAAATCACTTTACCTACAGAGAAAGTGCCATTGAGTGCGAGGAAATAACCGACTCCGGTGCATGAATGAGCGTAGGAGGCGGTCGGCTGCCGTCTGCGACGCGTTATAAGCGAGCTCAACCGAAGTCCGGGAGCGAGCGCAAGGATAAACCAGAATGTATTTTCAGGTCAGGATTCTTACATTTTACTTCTGGTCGTCGTCTACCACCTTGTAATCGGCATCCACCGTTTGCCCGGAGCCGCCCGGGTTCCCTGCGCCTCCCGCGGCACTCTGGGCGCCTGTCTGCTGGTAGACCCTTGACGAAATCTCGTAGATCACCTTGGTCAGGTTTTCGATCTTCTGCTTGATGGCGGCCGTATCCTTGCCGTCCAGGGCCTTGCGCAGATCTTCCTTGGCCTGATTGACCCGATCCCTGTCGGAAGAACTGACCTTGTCGCCGAGATCGTTCAGGGTCTTTTCGGCCTGGTAGATCATGCTGTCCGCCTGGTTCCGGACCTCGGCCTCCTCCTTCCGCTTCCTGTCCTCCTCGGCGTATTTCTCGGCGTTCTTAACCATTTCCTCAATCTCCGACTCGGTCAGGTTGGTGGAGGCGGTGATGGTGATCTGCTGCTCCTTGCCAGTGCCCAGGTCCTTGGCCGACACGTGAACGATCCCGTTGACGTCGATGTCGAATTTCACCTCGATCTGCGGCACTCCCCTTGGTGCCGGCGGAATACCGACCAGCTGGAAGCGGCCGAGGGTCTTGTTATCGGCAGCCATTGCCCGTTCACCCTGCAGCACATGAATGTCCACGCTCGTCTGCATGTCGGCAGCCGTGGTAAAGATCTGGCTCTTCGAGGTTGGAATCGTGGTATTCCTTTCGATGATCTTTGTGAACACACCGCCCAGTGTCTCGATTCCAAGGGACAGAGGCGTAACATCAAGCAGCACAATATCCTTGACCTCTCCGGCAAGTACGCCACCCTGAATGGCTGCACCCAGGGCAACCACCTCATCCGGGTTGATCCCCTTATGAGGCTCTTTACCCAGAACCCTCCGGATGGTCTCCTGCACCAGCGGCACCCGGGTGGAACCGCCCACCAGGAGGACCTTGTCGATATCCTTCGGCTGCAGACCGGCATCGGACAGGGCCTGGTTAACGGGCCCAACGGTTTTCTCCACCAGGTCCCGGATCAGTTCCTCGAATTTAGCCCTGGTCAGGGTCATTTCCAGGTGCTGCGGGCCCTCTGCGGTGGCCGTGATGTAGGGAAGGCTGATGGTGGTCTGGGTCACGCTGGACAGTTCGTGCTTCGCCTTCTCCGCGGCATCCTTCAGCCGCTGCAGAGCTACCCGGTCTTTGGAAAGATCGATACCCGTATCCTTTTTAAACTCCGACACTAAGTAGTTTATGATGCGCTCGTCAAAATCGTCTCCGCCGAGATAATTATTTCCACTGGTGGCCTTGACCTCGAAAACCCCATCCCCCAGTTCAAGGATGGAAACATCGAAGGTGCCGCCCCCCAGATCAAACACCAGAACTGTGTGGTCCTCGCCCTTATCCAGTCCGTAAGCCAGGGCAGCCGCCGTCGGCTCGTTGATAATTCTTAATACCTCCAGCCCGGCGATCCGCCCGGCGTCCTTGGTTGCCTGCCGCTGGCTGTCCGTAAAGTAGGCAGGCACGGTAATCACCGCCTGGGTCACCTTTTCTCCCAGATAGGCCTCGGCGTCGGCCTTCAGCTTCTGCAGGATCATCGCCGATATTTCCTGCGGGGTGTACTCCCTGTCATCTATCTTAACGCGGTAGTCGCTGCCCATTTTCCGCTTGATGGAACGAATGGTGCGATCGGCGTTGGTTACCGCCTGTCTTTTCGCCAGTTCCCCGACGAGGCGCTCACCGGTCTTTGTAAAAGCAACCA
Organism: Clostridia bacterium; assembly: GCA_902812435.1. Classification (GTDB taxonomy): domain Bacteria; phylum Bacillota; class DSM-12270; order Thermacetogeniales; family Thermacetogeniaceae; genus DULK01. Next base: position 8,415 of record CADDZA010000063.1, on the reverse strand, counting down.
CGGAAGGGGTGATACGGTTTCCCTCCGCGTTCGGTATGACGGTCGCCTGCCCGCCTTCCATTATTGCCATACATGAGTTGGTTGTACCCAGGTCAATACCGATGACTTTACTCATTATTACCATCCTCCTTATCCAAACATTCCGCTTCTGCTTGATCTTTTATTTCAGGACCTTTTGCAACCCGTACCAGAGCCGGCCGCAGCACCTTGCCCCCCAGCAGGTAGCCTTTCTGGATCTCCGAGGCAACCGTTCCTTCAGGCCACTCACCGGTAACCACCTCTTCAAAGGCCTCGTGGTAAGCGGGATCGAATGGTTTGCCCACCGACTCCAGGGGCTCCACGCCCGCCTGGCTGAGTATATTGAGAAGCTGCCTGTAGATCATATCGATCCCTGTAATGACCTTATCAGAAAGTTCGGAACGCACCGCGGCAATGGCGCGTTCAAAATTATCTGCCAGCGGGAGCAGTTCACGCAGCAACCGCTCCGCGGCGGTGCGCCTGACCTCATCCATTTCCTGGCGTGTCCTGCGGCGGTAATTGTCAAAGTCGGCTGCGAGCCGGAGGTAGCGGTCCCGCATCCGCTCCATTTCCTTTTTCATTTCATCCAGCTGTTGCATCAAATCCGGCTCCTGCTCCGTCTCCGGTTCCTGTTCTTTGCGGTCCTCTATCTGTTCCGCATCTTGTTCCGCTTCTTTAAGTTCGACATCACTGTTAACATCGTTTTTCAAAACTCATCCCTCCTTGCGGAATCAGGGCCTTTTTCTCCCTCTTTCCTCCTGATAATGGTATCTATGCGCAAGATGGCCTGGGCCAGTTCCCCGGCGGCCTGCAGTGCATTAACCTTTACCGGCACGGGATCGATAATCCCCTTCTCCCAAAGGTCGCAGACAAGACCTGTATCGCAGTCAATCCCTATTGAGTCCCTTCCGGATTCTCGCTGGGCGGTTATGACATCCCCCAGCTTTTCCAGGGCATTGAAACCGGCATTGGTGACGATCTGCATGAAGGGGCGTTCCAGAGCGGCCATCACGCATTCGACCCCGTAAGCCGCCATGCCCCGCATCTCCGACTTCACCGCTGCCAGGTCCCGGGCCACCGCAAGTTCTACCGATCCGCCCCCCGGCACCACACCGCCCTGCAGGGCGGCCTGCACTGCGCTGGCGGCGTCGCGGGCTATCCTTTCCCGCTCCTGTAAAACCTCGGCCGTCGCCGCTCCAACGAGCACAGCGGCGTAGGGTTTCCCTCCGCCGCCTTCCACCCGGACGTGCTCCAGTTTCTCATCTTCCCAAACGTGCCTGGCTTTTCCCAGGCACTTGAGCAGTTCCTCCGGGCTCTTCCTTAGCCCGGTGCGCTTAATCGGCCAGGCGCCGGTGTGCTCCGCGACTCTGCGCCACTCCTTCGTGGAAACCCGTTTCAAAACCATCACGCCTGCATCCGCCAGGACCTCCTCGGCGTGGCTGTCAACCCCGCGGTCAACCAGCACCAGCTTTACCCCCAGATCTATTATTTTAACAAGATTCTTATAAAATTCTTCCTGCAGGGCAAGATACTTGTTGAATCCGGCCTCGGTGGCCAGAGATCCATCGCCAAGCTCCTCCGGGGACAAGGCGTCGTCGATGATTAGAACCCTCACATCATGCAGTTCGGCAGGCATCATCTTATGCAAACGGCCGCGTCCTACCAGCACCCCTTCAAAAACCTGGTTGGCCGCTCCCTCAACTGCCACGATGCTGTCCCGCAGCTTGAATGCGGGGTCCCTGAGCTTTTCCTCGCCAACCAGCCTGGCGGCCTGCACAATGAGGTCCGCAATGTCCGCCCGGCCACGCCCGGCAACCAGGGCTACCCGGGATAAAAGGGGATCATCGCAGCCCATAACCGGCCGCCCCCTGTCCCTTAAAAACTGCAGGGAGCGCTCCACCCCCACCTGCAGCCCATCCAGCAGGCGGGCCACAGGCACCCCCTTTATAACACGGTTCAATCCTTCACTCACCAGGCTTCCCGCCAGGATGGTGGTTGTAGTCGTCCCGTCCCCAACCTCGTTCTCCTGGGCCCGGGCGGTGTTGATGAGCATTTTTGCAGCAGGATGGGTTGCCTCCATCTCCTCAAGGATGGTTACCCCGTCGTTGGTGATGGTAACGGTCCCGAACCGGTCGACAAGCATGGTGTCAAGCCCCTTGGGACCAATGGTACCCTCCACCGCAGAGGCAACAGCCTGAACAGCGTTGGCATTAGTGATCAGGGCGGCAAGCCGCTGGTCAACTTCTTTTCCTTCCGGTGCCTGCTTGATACTCAAAACGTTCCTCCTCGCTGGTGCCTGGTGCAAAATATTTTACACAACTAGAAGCCGGATCGTGTGAGAGCGCTTGACAGGGTTTGGGTGATAAACTCCACCAGTGCTATTGCCCTGGCGTAATTCATCCGCACGGGGCCCAGCAATCCGAAAGCTCCCACGGTATTTCCACCCATTGCGTAGGTTGCCGTCACCACGCTGCAGTTCTGCACCTGGTCAAATTTATTTTCTCTTCCGATCCTTACGGTAATTCCTATATTCTGGGTTTCGGCCAGGATGGTCCGCAGGACGCTCTGCTCCTCGATCAGATCCAGCAGCTTGCGGACCTGCTGGATATCCCGGTACTCAGGCTGTTTTAAAATATTGCGCGTCCCACCCAGGTAGAGAGCATCCTCCGACTCCCGTTTAAGAACGGACTCGATGATGTCCAGGGCAAGGTCGATCAGCAGGCGCTGCCTGCTCAGTTCGTCGTAGACGCTCTTGAGGATTGCCCGGGTGATCTGCGGGAACGTCAGGCCGCGAAAATAGTTATTGAAAACCCTTTCTACCTGTTCCAGCTCCTCCTGGGAAACCGCCACCGGGAGGTCGATCAGCTTGTTCTCAACCCACCCGTTTTCCGATACGATGACAAGCATGGCCTTACCGGGCGCCAGGGAAATGAATCGAACCTTGTGCAGGGCGGCGTTTTCCAGTTGGGGACCGGACAGGAAGACAAGATAATCGGTGCATTGCGATACTATTTTAATAGTCCGCTGAACGATATCGACCAGCTCGCGCGCCTGCTGGGCGAAGATGGAAGTGATCGTGCTCTTCTCCCGATCGGTGAGATGACCTTTTCGCATCAACCGGTCAACGTAGTAGCGGTAACCCTTCTGGGACGGAATGCGCCCTGCAGAGGTATGCGGCTGCTCGATCAGGCCGGCTTCCTCGAGATCGGCCATTTCGTTCCGGATCGTCGCCGGACTGACGCCAAGCTGGTATTTACGAGCAATGGTTCGGGAACTGACAGGTTCAGCGGTGGCAATGTGATCCTCGACAACCGCCTCCAGAACCTTCTGTTTTCTCTGATTCAGCTTCATCGGCGCCACCACCTTTTTGATTAGCACTCTTACTCAACGAGTGCTAAAATCCTAGCACCAAGATACCACCGCCTGTATTTTTTGTCAATAGAAAAGAGCCGGCTCAAGGAGAAGGGGCTGGTGAAAAAAGGCAACAAACCAGCCGGTTGACCGGCTAGACGAAGTGCGCCAGTACGTAATTGGCCAGGAGGCAGCCGCGCTCCGTCAGGTAGATGAATCCCTCATTTTCTTCCATGAGCCCTTCCTGTTCCATGACGGCAAGCTGCTCCCCGAAAACATCTTCGAAGGAATAGCCGAACCTGTTGCGAAAGGCCGAACGGGAAAGCCCCCGGGTGAGGCGCAGGCCCATGATAATGGTATCGGTCCGCTCCTGCTCCGGGGTCTGGTGCTCCTCCTGGGCGCGCGGCAGCTTCCCCTGCAGGGAGCTTTCGATGTATGTTTCTAAATCGCTGTGATTGGCATAACGAATCCCGTTGAAGTAACCGTGGGCGGCTGCGCCGAGGCCCAAGTAGGGCCGGTTCAGCCAGTAGGTCAGGTTATGCCGGCACTGCCGGCCGGGGCTGGCAAAGTTGGCAATCTCGTACCTCTCGTACCCCGCCCCTTTAAGAAGCCTGCCCGTAATCTCCCACATGGCCACCTGGGTCTCTTCAGGGCAGGGTTGCAGACATCCCTTCGCAATCTCCTCCACCAGCGGGGTGCCCTCCTCGAGGGACAGACCGTAAACCGAAAGGTGTTCGGGGTGCAGTTCAACGGCCTTTTCCAGACTGGCGCGCCAGCCGGACAAAGTCTGACCGGGGATGCCGTAGATGAGATCCAGGTTGACGTTGTCGAAACCCGCATCCCGGGCGGCGTAAAAAGCCAAGTAAATTTCGGCAACGCCATGGATCCTGCCGAGCAGTTCCAATTCCTCCGGGTTAAAGGACTGGGCGCCGATGGAGAGCCGGTTCACACCGGCATCCCGGAGCAGCCGCAGCCCGGCAGGGGAAACGGTGCCGGGATTGGCCTCCACGGTGATCTCAATATCTTCGCCCCAATCAAAACGCTCCCTTGTCTCCTCCAAAAGGGAAACCAGATCGGATGGGTCAATGAGTGTCGGCGTCCCCCCGCCGAAGTAGATGCTTCCGAGGGACTGCCTCCCGGCCAGGGAGGCGGCGGTTTTGATCTCCCGGCGAAGCGCCCGCAGGTAATCCTGCACCAGGGTTTTACCGGCACCTCCGCCCGCAAGCGGGCGGGAGACAAAGACGCAGTAGCGGCACTTTCGCACGCAAAAGGGGATATGCAGGTACAGGGCGAGTCCCGCCACAGGGCTCCCCCTACTTCTCATCGTCGACCCGGAGCACCGCCAGGAAGGCCTCCTGGGGTATCTCCACCCGACCGACCTGCTTCATACGACGCTTGCCTTCCTTCTGCTTTTCCAGCAGCTTCCGCTTGCGGGTGACATCACCCCCGTAGCACTTCTCCAGGACGTTTTTCCGCAGGGCCTTGACCGTCTCCCGGGCGATCACCCTGCTGCCCACCGCCGCCTGGATGGGCACGTCGAACAACTGCCTGGGGATCAGGCCGCGCAGTTTTTCCACGAGCTGGCGCGCTCTCGTCATTGCCTGGTCCTTGTGAACGATGACGGATAGGGCGTCCACCACCTCGCCGTGAACCATGCAGTCAAGCTTCAACAGGTCCGAGGGCCGGAAGCCGGTGATCTCATAATCCAGGGATGCGTAGCCCCTGGTGCAGGACTTCAGCCGGCTGAAGAAATCGAAAATGATCTCGGACAGGGGAAGATCATAGATGATCTGGACCCGCTGCGGCGAGAGATAACTCATTTCCCTGTACTCGCCCCGCCGCTCCCGCATCAGTTCCATGACAGTTCCGATGTAATCGGCCGGGGTAATCACCGTAGCCCGGACGTAGGGTTCCTCGATCACCGCCACCTCGCCGGCGTCGGGCCAGTTGGCCGGATTGTCCACCTCCACGACATCGCCGTTCCTCTTTGTGATCCTGTAGATGACATTAGGGGCGGTGGTGATCAGGTCCAGCCCGTATTCGCGTTCCAGCCTCTCCTGGACGATCTCCATGTGGAGCAGGCCGAGAAAACCGCAGCGGAAGCCGAAGCCCAGGGCTGCAGATGTCTCCGGTTCGTACTGGAAGGCGGCGTCGTTCAGTTTGAGTTTCCCCAGGGCGCTTCTCAGGTTGTCGTACTCACCCGGCTCCACCGGGTACATTCCGCAGAACACAACAGGCAGCACCTTTCGGTAGCCAGGCAGCGGCTCAACCGCAGGGCTGTCGGCAGATGTGATGGTATCCCCCACCCTGGTATCCTCAACATTCTTGATCCCGGCCGCCAGGTAGCCGACCTCGCCGGGGCCGAGTTCCTCCACCGGTTTCATGGCAGGGGTGAAGACTCCGACCTCGCCCACCTCGAAGACCCTGCCGGTGGACATCATCTGGATCCTCATCCCCCGCCGCACCGTCCCCTGAAAGACACGAATGTAGGAAATCGCCCCTTTATAGGAATCGAAGTGGGAATCGAAGATCAGGGCCTGCAGGGGGGCGGAGGCGTCACCGCGGGGAGGCGGCACCCGGGCGATCAGGGCCTCCAGCACGTCCACCACCCCCGTACCCTCCTTGGCGGAAACACGCAGGCTGTTGTCGACCTCCAGGCCCAGCACATCCTCGATCTCCCGGGCAACCCGGTCCGGCTCGGCAACCGGAAGGTCGATCTTGTTGATGACAGGGATGATCTCCAGGCCGGCATCAATGGCCAGATAGGCATTGGCTATGGTCTGGGCCTCAACCCCCTGGCTGGCGTCCACCACGAGGATGGCGCCTTCACAGGCGGCAAGGCTCCTGGATACCTCGTAGCTGAAATCCACGTGTCCCGGGGTATCGATCAGGTTCAAGAGGTATTCCCTGCCGTCGCGGGCGCGGTAAAGCATCCGGACAGGCTGCAGCTTGATGGTGATCCCCCGCTCCCTTTCCAGATCCATCTGGTCGAGGAGCTGGTCCACCATCTGCCTCGGCTCAACCGCACCGGTAACCTCGAGAAAGCGGTCCGCCAGGGTCGATTTCCCGTGGTCGATGTGGGCTATGATGCAAAAGTTCCTGATTCGTTCCTGTTCCATAATCTATCGTCACCTTCTGGAGATTGACAAAACAAAATCCCTAAATATTTTAACTTAGAACCCTCATGCCGCCAAGGCGGCACCATTCGAGGATGAAAACACCGGTTTATGATGCAAGTAAATTTGTAAGGGTGCAGTGGCTAAACGGCTCGCCCTCTTTTCAGCCCCAGACGCCTTCCGAACATTTCCACCACCATTCTGAACTCCTCCAGCCTCAGGAGGTAGGCGAGCACCAGGTAGACGGCAACCCCCACTGCGGTGGCGGCGCCCACCGCTTCCAGCTGAGCGATCTTCGAAGCAATGCCCAGCAATGCCTGCAGCTTGGCCACCACCAGATAGGAGGCTCCCCCCATGATCAGGGAGGCAAAGCTCGATCCAATGCCTGAGAGGATGATCCTCCTGCCGTCGATGTGCCCGATCTTAAACCTCAGGATCAGGAGCAGGGCAAACATGTTCACCACGCCCACGATGGAGTAAGCCAGGGCCAGGCCGCGATGCCCCAGGGGCCCGACCAGCGCCAGGTTCAGGATCAGGTTCAGAAACACCGTCCCGATACCCACTACTACAGGGGTTGTGGTGTCTTTCAGAGCATAATAAACCCTTGTCAGAACGAGCGCGCCCGAGTAGCCGATAATGCCAAAGGAATAATAAATGAGGGCGATCGCCGTTGCCCAGGTGTCCTCCGGCGTGAACCTTCCCATCTGGAAGAACAGCCTGGTGGCGGGCAATCCCAGGGCAACCATCCCCACGGCGCAGGGGATGGTCAGGAAATTGGTCGTCCTGAGCCCGAGGGAGGTGGTTCGCCGGAATGGCAGCCACTCGCCCCTTGCGGCCTGCTCCGTCAGGGTGGGGAAAATGGCCGTGCCGATGGCAACCGCAAAGATCCCCAGGGGTATCTGCATCAGCCGCTGGGCGGTGCGGAGCGCCGCAAGCTGACCGCCGGGGAGGGCGGACGCCAGGTTCTGGCTGACAAATAGGTTGAAATTGGCAACCGAAAGACCGATCAGGACGGGAAACACCAAAGCGCCGATCTGCCTGATGCCGGGGTGCCGGATATCCAGGACAGGCCGGTAGCGCAGGCCAATGCGCATGAGAGGAGGAATCTGCACCACAAAATTCAGGGCGGCTCCCGCCACCACACCTAGCGAGAATGCCATAATTCCCAGGCGCGGGCCGAACAGACCTCCCACCACCACAATGGCCAGGTTGTAAAGAATCGAACCCAGGGCCGGTGAGTTAAAGTGCTTGTAAGAGTTCAATATCCCGATGGTCAGCCCGCTCAACCCCATGAAGAAGGTTTGGATAAACATGATCCGGGTCAGGCGGGCGGTAAAAGCGATCTCTCCGGCGTCAAAACCCGGAACGAGCACCCGCACCAGTGGGGTGGTGAAGATCATCCCCAAGCCGATGGCAAAGATAAGCAGCAGCATCAATAAATTGGTCAGGCTGCTGGCCACATACCATCCCTCTTCCTCCCGGTTGGTGGCCAGGTATCCGCCGAAAACGGGGATGAAGGCCGAACTCAAGGCCCCTCCGACCAGGATCATGTAAAGGAAATCGGGAATGGAAAAGGCGGCGTTGTAAATGTCGGTAACCCTGTTCTGCCCGAACTGGAAATAGATCAGCGCATCCCGTACGTAACCGAGGATCCGGGAGAGGATCATGGCAACGGTGATGATCCCCACGTCCCGGGCCAGTTTTTCTTTATCAGACATGTTTTCTCCCTCTAAAAATAAAAAAGACACATCTAACGTAGATATTACCACTTTGTGTCCTTTTATAAAAGCACTTAACTGTTCTACCAGAACCCGCGCCCCCAGTATTTACCATCCCTACATTTCAACAGCCACAAGGCTTCCAGCTACAGCACCTGGTAAAGAGTGTAAATAACCCCTTTTCCCTAAATTACCTGTTTTTTTCAGGGAAC
>CADDZA010000062.1 GCA_902812435.1 Clostridia bacterium | reverse complement strand
AGAAGAAACCTCCTTTGTGATTTTGACTGGATTGCATTGGAGGTTTTCTTCTTTTCTCCAGGAAAAACTCCTTCTTTTCTCCCTGGAGGTTACTGGTGATTACCCACACTTATTTTACAGCTACGGGCAGAAGGTGCTACCAGGGTATGGTAATCATGTATTCCCAATAGCAGGAACGCTGCCTAAACGTTAACTGATAATAGGGAAAAGGATCTATGCAACATTTTATAATTTTCCCGTATTATCTGGGGAAAATTTTATTGAAAAATAGCGTGAGGCAATAGCATCTTCACCGACTGCAGTCTGCCGGTATTTATCGTGGGGAATGCTGCGGTTATGGTTGTTATTGGAAGGGCGGCATGATAAAATCGTTTATTAAGATCGTCAAACTGGAAACGGTGGTAATTATGGCATTGAGGACAAAAGAACGGACACGAAAAGAACGGTCACGCAAGAAGAAAAGCGGCCAGTTAAGCAAAGCATCCCTGCTGGAGTGCCTGAGGGCGGCACACCGCCCTCTCAGCATCCAGGAATTGACCGAACGGCTTGGTACCGTGGACGGCACGGAAATAACAGCCATATTAAATGATCTGGAAGCAAGCGGGGAAGTCGTCCGCACCCGCAAAAACCGATACGGCGTCCCGGAGAAAATGAACCTGTTCGTGGGGACCATCCAGGGGCACTCGCAGGGATACGCCTTTTTGATTCCCGATGACGACAGGGCTGACGATATCTTTATCTCAAAGGAGAATTTGAGAGGGGCGATGCACAACGACCGCGTAATAGTCAGGCCGCTCGGTTTCAGCCTGCGGGGCAGGAGAGCCGAGGGGGAGGTGATCCGGATTCTTCGGCGTGCCAACCAGAGGGTAGTGGGAACCTTCGAAGAAGCCGGCCGCCAGTTTGGTTTTGTGGTGCCCGACGAAAAAAGGATTGGCTGGGACATCTTCGTGCCACGGGTAAAGACAAAGGGTGCCCGTACCGGGGACAAGGTGGTCGTGGAGATCACCTCCTGGCCGGAGGCGCGGCGCAACCCGGAAGGTAAGATCGTTGAACGATTCGGGTCGGCCGGGGAGCCCGGGGTCGATATCCTGTCCATCGTTAAAAAATACGGCCTGTCCGAGGAATTCCCGAAGCGCGTCCTCAAAGAGGCGGAAGCCATTTCCCGGAGCGTGAAACCTGAAGACTGGGAGGGTCGCTGGGACCTCAGGGAACTTCCCATGGTTACCATTGACGGGGAGGATGCCAAGGACCTCGACGACGCCGTTTCCCTTACAGTCTTGCCTAACGGCAACTACCGGCTGGGAGTGCACATTGCTGACGTTGCCTATTACGTCAAGGAAAACAGTGAGCTGGACAAAGAGGCTTTTCGCAGGGGCACCAGCGTCTACCTGGTGGACCGGGTGATCCCTATGCTGCCGCCGGTGCTTTCCAACGGGATCTGCAGCCTTAACGCCGGGGAGGACCGGCTTGCCATTTCCGTATTTATGGAAATCAACGGTGAAGGCAACGTCATCCGCTACGAGATCGGCCCTTCGGTGATCCGGGTAGACGAACGCATGACCTATAACAAGGTACGGCGGATCCTTGAGGAGGAGGACCCCCAGCTGTGCCAGCGCTACGCGGCCTTTGTGGAGACCTTTAAAGAAATGCGGGATTTGTGCCAGATCCTGCGCAAGCGGAGAAAGATGCGGGGCGCCCTGGACTTCGATTTTCCCGAAAGCAAGGTAACCCTTGATGAACAGGGGAGGCCGGTTGACGTCTGGCTGCTGGAGCAGTCTATCGCCAACCAGATTATAGAGGAATTCATGCTGATCGCCAATGAGACGGTCGCCCATCACCTTTACCACCTGGGAGTCCCGTTCCTTTATCGCGTGCACGAGGAGCCTAAAGCCGATAAGTTGGCCCAGCTCAACGAGTTTCTGCACGGATTCGGCTTTCACATCCCGCACGCAAACGGTGTCCACCCCCGCTTCTTCCAGGATATACTCAACCAGGTGGAGGGCAGACCGGAACGGCTGGTGGTGCATACGGTGATGCTTCGCTCCCTGCAGCACGCCCGCTACGACCCCAGGCCCCTGGGACACTTCGGCCTGGCGGTGCAGCTTTATACCCACTTTACATCACCGATTCGCCGGTACCCTGATTTGATCGTCCACAGGGTGCTGTGGGATGTGCTTGCGCACCGCAGCATCGGCCAGAAGCGTAAAGCGAAACTCGAGAGCCTGATGCCCGTCTACGCCGAGCAGAGCTCCGCCAGGGAACTGATCGCCGAGGAAGCAGAGCGGGAAACGGTCGACCTTAAAAAGGTCGAGTATATGCGGCAGTTCATGGGAGAAGTGTTTGAGGGGGTCGTCGTCAGTGTAACGAACTTCGGGATGTTTATCGGCCTTCCCAACGGGGTCGAAGGGCTTGTACACGTTTCCACCATGACCGATGACTACTACCTCTTTAATGAAAAGAACTACACCCTGACAGGGGAAAATACCAAAAAAACGTACCGCATTGGAGATAAGGTACGGGTGCAGCTTGTAAGGGCGAGTGTCGAAGACCGCCAGATCGATTTCGAACTTGCTGCGCAGACTTAGGATTCTATAACAGCGGGAGAGGAAGGGAGTTAACCATCTTGCAGAAACTACCACTGTATGAGGGCTGTTTTGTATGCGGCGACAAGAACCCGGCCGGGCTCGAGGCCAGTTTTTACTTGAACGGGGAGGAAGCCAGGGGAGAGTTTACCCCCGACTCCCGCTGGGAAGGCTACCCCGGAGTTGTGCACGGCGGCATCTTGGCTGCCTTGCTCGACGAAGTAATGTATAAGGCGATTGCCTCCTCCGGGGAGTTAGCCATGACCGCGGAGATTACGGTGCGTTTCCGCAATCCAGCCCGGGTGGGAGTCCCGCTGTACCCGAAAGGTAGAGTTGCAAGGAAAAAGGGGCGCCTGCTGGAGGCGCAGGGAAAGATCGAGGACGCCGAAGGCAGGTTGATCGCCACCGCCACCGGGAAGTTCATCGTTTTGGCACCAAACGTACAGGAGGATATGATGGGAGCCATGGAAGGCCGGATTCACGAGTAGGGCCGTACAGTGTAATGCGATAGGAGGAAAAATGAGCGGGATCACAAAAGAACCGATCAAAGTGGTGGCGGAGAACAGGAAGGCACGCCACGATTATTTCATAGATGAAACCTATGAGGCAGGGATCGCCCTTGCCGGCACGGAAGTGAAATCCCTGCGGGCCGGTAAGGCCAGCCTGCGGGACAGCTACGCCGAGGTCACCAACGGGGAGGTCTTCGTGCACAACATGCACATCAGCCCCTACGAAAAGGGGAACCGGTTCAACCGGGACCCCAAGCGGCCCCGGAAGCTGCTTCTGCACAAGCAGGAGATCCGGCGCCTCCTGGGACAGACCACCCAGAAGGGGTACACCCTGATTCCCCTGCGCATCTACTTCAAAAGAGGGAAAGCCAAAGTAGAGATAGCCCTGGCCCGTGGCAAGAAGCTCTACGACAAGCGGGAGGACATTGCCAGGCGGGACGCCCAGCGGGAGATTGCCCGCGAACTGCGAGGGCGAGAGCGGGACAGATAGCGATAAAATCGCCGACGAGCCGGTGGTTTTGAATTATTTAGGTGTGCTCCGGCTTTAAACAGGGGGATTTTTAAAAGGGTGGATCTGTGGTATAATTCAATGTAGAAATCTCTCTTCCACCGGGAGAGAGCTTTTTATACTGAAAATAAAATATGGGGGCGTACTGGTTTCGACGGGGGAATTTGGAGCAAAGGCAGCGAGCCGGGATCCCACCAGCCCGAAAAACGGTGGAAAAACAATAACTGCCAACAACGAATTAGCTCTCGCTGCTTAATTAAGCAGCGCGTCCGCCCGGCCTCGCCTGCGGGCCGGTAACGGGCGTCACACAGCAGGCTCACCCGCTCCCTCCTGCTCTCCGGGGATGGCGCGGGATACTTACGGAGATAGCCCGATGAGAGCCTGTCGGCGGGCGCTCTGACGGCGAATTGAAAACACCGACTGCGCTCGGAGAAACCTTTGTGGCCGTTCTTCCGGACAGGGGTTCGATTCCCCTCGCCTCCACCAAATAAAAAATCAAGCAGACCTCATTATTGCGGTCTGCTTTCTTTATTATTAAAATGAATTATAGAAAAGTTCTTTTTGGGCAAGTAGGTCTTTTGAGTACCTCCCGTTTCTGGGAGTTACCTTTTTATCAACTGGTTTTGTCTTTGGACGGGCAGGGTTGGAGTAATGGTCAATTACGTTCAACGCCGGGCACTAGCGGGTATCCGTGGGTTTGCTCGAAGAGAACCATCTGGTAGTGTCCCGCCAGCTTTTACTCCCTTTTGTTCTGGTACATTCTTTTATCCGACAGATTCAGCAGTTGGTTTGCGTTCTCTCCGTTTGGCCTCTATGGGGGAGATCAGCGACGCGGCAGTAGTGCTGGCCGGCATGGGACAGGATCTCCAGCGGAATAGCCTGCAAATTCAAGCTGTAAAATTTAATGCCTCCAGTATGGGTAGCCAAACAGTGCCATAAATGAGATAATTCTCATGAGGTGAACACTGGTGTGGCTACCTTTTTTTTGCCTGGCCGTGGGCGCACTGCTCGCTCCATTTATCAAACCGTGGTCGGACCGCCTGCTCAAATACACCCTCTTTCTGCTGCTCTTCGGGCTTGGTGCCAGGATAGGACTTAACCGGGCGCTGCTGGCATCCATCCCCCGGCTTGGCCTGGTATCCTTTGCTGTCTGCCTGATGGCCTCTGCGGCAAGCATTGTCCTGGTCATTCTGTGGGGTTCCCTGTTTTTAAACAACCACACGGTTGGCTCAAGGGATGATGAAACGAACTCCTACCGACAGGATTTCCGTCGGGAGTTGTTGTTTATCCTGTCTGTGGTCATTTTTCTGGGAATCGGCATGGCCTCAGGCTACTTTTTTGCTCCACCGGAGCGGTTGGTTTTACCGTTAATTAATCTGTCCTTGATAATTATCTACGTGAGCGTGGGTGTGGGCTTAAAGGACGGCATCGCGGGGTTGAAGAACAGCCCCCATAAATCCGCTTATATTTTCCTGCCGCTCGTTATTACAGCCGGGAGTATAGCAGGCGGTTTTCTGGCAGGCTTCTTTATGAACTCAAATTTCAATACGGCCGGGGCGATCGGCGGGGGTATGGGTTATTATTCCCTGACCATGGCCGTGGTTACCCAGAAGGCCGGCATCGAAATGGGGTTCGTCGCTTTCCTGTCCAATTTCATCAGGGAGGTCATGACCTTTTTTCTCAGCCCGCTGCTGGCCAGGGTCTCTGCTCTTGCTCCCATCGCCCTCGGTGGAGCGACAACTATGGATACCACCCTGGCCATGATGAAGCGGTGCCTGGGGGAAGAATATGCCATTCTGGCATTTTGCAGTGGAGCGGTTTTGACCCTGATCATCCCTTTTCTGCTCATGTTTTTGCTCAGCTTGTAGGTGATTGGCCGGGAATGGTTTTTTAGACGACGGCAATCTATAAAAGGTGAAACTGTGGACTTGCGTTTTTAGCTGCCGCTAGGGCATCCCTAAACTCTTCCCGTGTTATGCGCCGGGAAATCTCAGGGTAGCGGTTGGCCAGGTAGGTGGGATAATACTGGTCCATAATGTTGATCCAGCTTGTAGGAGAGATCTCCCGGGCAATGAACTCCATTAAATCGGCCGTGCCTGCCAGGCCGCCGGGCATAACCAGGTGGCGGATGAGCAGCCCTTTTACGGCTACCCCCTTCCTGTCCAAAACCAGGTCTCCAACCTGGCGATGCATTTCTTTCAAGGCCGCCTTGGCAACCCGGGGGTAATCTTCAACGCCGGAATATTTCCTGGCTATTTCCGCATCGGCATACTTGATGTCCGGGAGGTAGATATCTACTATGCCTTCCAATTTCCGCAGGATGTCCAGCTTTTCGTATCCGCTGCAGTTGTATACGAGCGGGATTTGCAAACCCAGTCCGCAGGCCACTTCCAGCGCCTCTATGATCTGGTAGACAAAGTGCGAGGGCGTGACCAGGTTGATGTTTACGCACCCCCTCTTCTGGAGTTCAAGCATGATCTCGGCCAGTTCCCCGGTGCTTACTTCATATCTGTCTCTTCCCCGGCTGGTCACGTAATTCTGGCAGAAGACGCAGCGCAGGCTGCAGAAGGAGAAAAAGATGGTGCCCGAGCCGCCTTTTCCCACCAGTGGGGGCTCTTCCCCGTAATGCGGCCCATAGCCAGATATTTCCACGCGGTCTCCTGCCCCGCATTTTCCCCTTTTTCCCTCTAGTCTCAGGGCACCGCATTCCCGTGGGCACAGGCTGCACCGGTCGAGGTACTCCCTGAGTTCGTCAGCCCTGCGGCGCAACTCTCCGCTGCGGTAAAGGTCAAGGTAACTCATGATCTGCTCCTTTCCATCCGGGTTTTTTAAGAAAACATTTCTGGAATTAGCCGTTAAGACGGCCTTTATCATATCCTCAAAGGTAGCTGTAGAATACCTGGCTTTATCCTCCGCAGGTTGGTTGTAACGTGGACGAAATGATCCAAACCCTGCCCTTCTGCCTGGAAGAAAGAGTAAGGGCTGAGAAACCGTCGTTGCGGGAAATAATTATAATAAGATAATTTAGACAGGTAAAGGGATGCTATGGCCGGTAAGCTCATTATTCTAGTCGGCCCGCCGGCAGCCGGCAAATCCACCTGGCTGAGGCGTTTTTCGGGTGAAATAGTGAGCACAGACGACATCCGCCTCGAGGAGTTCGGGGTGCAGTTTGATCCGCGGGTGGAACCGGCCGTCTGGCGTCTTGCCTACCAGCGGGTAGCGGAGGCTCTTGCGGCGGGGAAAGTGGTTGGCTTCGATGCAACCAATACCACAAGGGCACGTCGCCGGCCGCTGATCCGGCTCGGTAAAGAAGCCGGCGCCTTTATAGAAGCTGTGGTTTTTCCGCAGGAACTTGATGTCCTGATGGAGCGCAACGCGGCGCGCCCGCCCGGGAAAAGGGTGCCTGATGAGGTGGTAATCACGAAATATCAAGAACTGGAAATGCCCACCCTTGATGAGGGGTTTGACAGCATAAAGATCATCAAGGGTGACACGGGGTCTGATATGAAGAGGAAATAGGCGAACAGGTGACAACCGCCGTTTCTTCAGTCTCAAAGGCAGGTGATTTTCCCATGGAATACCGGCCAATGCCCATAGCGGTATTGCCCATGCTGGCCAAGCCATCTCAGATGCCGGAGGACTATGATAACTACGGATTTGAGATCAAGTGGGACGGCATCCGGGCAATATTCTATCTTGATCAAAAGCGGTTGCGCATCACCAGCCGCAACCTTAAAGACATAACTCACCAGTACCCGGAACTTCACTCCATTTGCGGTGAAAATGGAAACAAGCAGATGGTGCTGGACGGTGAAATAATCTCTCTTGGGGAGGACGGGAGACCTTCTTTTTCACGCCTCCAGCATCGCATGAACCTATCCTCCGGCAAGGCTATCAGACAGGCGATGGAGGCAATTCCCGTAATCTATATCATATTTGATCTCATCTACTTGAACGGCTGCTCCCTGCAGGACCTGCCTTACACCGAACGCCGCGGGGTTTTGGAAGGTCTGCGGCTCTCCGGCCCTACCTGGCAAACCCCGGACTTCACCCGTGGGAAGGGCCCGGAGGTCCTGGCAGCGAGCCGCGACCTGGGTTTGGAAGGGGTTGTGGCCAAACGCCTGGACAGCACGTACCAGCCCGGCAAGCGTACGGGCGCCTGGTTGAAAATAAGGAATCACAACCGTCAGGAATTTGTGATCGGGGGCTGGGTGCCAGGTCAAGGGGGGCGGGCCGGCCGGATCGGGGCCTTGCTGCTAGGCTATTATGACGTTACTCCCGAACAGGCTGCAGGGCGTGGAGTGCCACAACGGTTGATCTATGCAGGAAAGGTGGGTACGGGTTTCACCGAAACCGAACTTATCCGCCTGGGCGAGCAGCTTCAGCCCCTGCGACGGGACAAAAGCCCATTTTATCAAAAACCTCCTGTCAAAGGAGCAGTCTTTGTAGATCCGGTGCTGGTGGCTGAAATCGAGTTTACCGAATGGACGCCGCACGGAACGCTGCGCCACCCTTCTTTCAAGGGTCTGCGGCAGGACAAGAATCATCAAGAGGTTGTTCGTGAATAGTGGACATGGGTGTTTGCCCGGGAAAGGAAAGAGACCATGACGGCCAAAACCACCATCAACGTTGGGGGCGTGGAAGTCAGGCTTTCGAATCTGGATAAGGTGTTGTATCCGGCCACAGGCTTTACTAAGGCCCAGGTACTCGATTACTATGTCCGAATTGCCCCCGCTTTAATTCCCCACCTGGTCGATAGGCCAATTACTTTCAAGCGCTATCCAGACGGCGTAGAAGGCAAATTCTTTTATCAAAAGGAGTGCCCCGAATATCGGCCCGAGTGGGTCCTCACTGCACCGGTTTGGAGCGAGAGCAACGATCGGAATATCAATTTCTGCCTGCTCAACGATCTTCCCTCCCTGGTCTGGGCGGTCAATCTGGCAGCCATCGAACTGCATACCTCCCTCTCACTGGCCCGGGACCCTCTGACCCCCACGATGCTGGTTTTCGATCTCGATCCGGGCCCACCCGCCGGCATCATTGAATGTTCGGAAGTCGCTTTATTGCTGCGGCGGCTCCTGGAACACGCCGGTCTGAAATGCTTTCCCAAGACCTCCGGTTCGAAAGGGCTGCAGGTTTATGTCCCTCTAAATTTACCCACCAGTTACGAGGAAACCAAGTCCTTCGCCAAAGCCTGCGCCGAAATGCTTGAAAGCCGCCACCCGGATCTGGTGGTCTCCAGGATGACCAAAAGCTTGCGCATCGGCAAGGTTTTTATTGATTGGAGCCAGAACGACGACCATAAAACTACGGTCTGCGTTTACTCCCTCCGGGCAAAAGAACACCCCACCGTATCAACACCGGTCACCTGGCGGGAGGTTGAATCAGCCTTTAGCAAAAGGGAGCCGGACCTGCTTACATTTGAGGCTGAAGAGGTTGTCCGGCGCTTTGAAGAATTCGGGGACCTCTTTGCCCCGGTGCTCACCCTCAAACAGAAACTTTCCCGATAGCCCTCCCAAAACCTTTCACGGTTGATATTTCCTCCGAGGGTAGTGTTTCGTAAATTCCTCCTGCCCGCCCTTCTTTCTGGGAGGGGACCTGAACGAGGAGCGCCAGGGTGTCGTTTACCGCAAAATGGTGGAAGATAAGTTTTTTCTCAAGGATCTTGGTCACTTTGAAGGATCCTCCTACAGGCCTCCCGGTACCGGTTTCCGGGCCAGGATTGATTATCTTTTTGGATACGGGATCTTCGCCTGCAGTTCGGGGGTTGTGGCGGCGGGCGACAACTCTGACCACGATCTCATCTGGGCGGAATGCGAGAGCCAGTGAGCATAACCTGGCTTCCGAAATAGAACCGTATACCGCCCGGAGCTAAAAAAACAAATACCCCTGGCTGGGCAAGGGGTATTTGGACACTCCTTTTAGCGCGGTCCCGTGGGAAGGCAGATAACCTGACCGATCCGCAGGTTGTTGGGATCTATGCCGGGGTTGGTACTGAGGATGTCCTCCAGTTCGATCCCAAACCGGCGCGCGATTGAGAAGAGGGTGTCTCCTGCTTGAATGGTGTATGGAGTCGTCCACGGAGGGCAGAACGGTGGAACCGGCCTGATCGGTATGCAGATTGATTGCCCGATCCTGAGGTTGGTCGGGTCTATCCCAGGATTGGCGGCGATGATGGCCTCCACGGTGGTGCCGAAGTGCCGGGCAAGGCCGAAAAGGGTGTCACCTGGCATAACCGTATGAATAAAACCGGGACAGGCAGGTACCGGGATCGGCGCCGGGATGCAAATTGTCTGACCGATTTGCAGGTTGTTCGGATCTACACCTGGATTGGCGGCGATGAGCGCCTCCACCGAAATACCGAACCGCCGGGCCAGACTGAAAAAGGTATCCCCGGCTCTGATCACGTATGTGAAGCCCCCCGGGCACGGTCCGGGTACCGGGGCTACCGGAATACAGATGGTCATGCCGATTTGCAGGTTGTTCGGATCCACTCCGGGGTTGGCGGCAATCAGCGCATCCACCGTAGTACCAAAACGCCGGGCCAGGCTGAAATAGGTATCACCCGGTCTGATGGCATATGGTGTTCCACCTGGGCAGAATGACATTTAATCCACTCCCTTCGAAAGAGATATTTTTTGTCACGGGTTTGGACAACCCATGTAAGAGCGGCGACTGCCTGTTTTTTTACTTTGGTAATCGCAGCAGCCGCAGCAGCCCGGCTTTTATCTTCGTAAAATTGGCCAAGAAAAGATCATCGGCTGTCGCGGCAGCCCTTCTTGTGGTCGAGCAACCATTGTGTACGCCGGCGATTATAAAACCGGCAATGCCGTATGCCACTGCGGTTGCGCTGCGTTCAAGCCACCGGGTGAAGGCAAAAGCCAGGCCGCTGCGGATCCCGTGCAATGATTGAACCTCCCTGAAGTTCACATTTTCCCAAGCTATCTTTCATTTATAGTATGCGGTGGGAACATAAAGAGTGAAGGGATCCCATTATTGTTAGTTAGTGAGGCTGTTCGATGCATGAAGGGTCACCACCGGGTGCCATACTAAACCTGGAGGTGGTCACTTTGGGTACAAGAAACAACCGGCTTACAAAAATGCTTGCGGTTGGGATTATCTTCATATTAATTTGCAGTTTGGTTGGCTGCGGCAGAGCCCAGAGAAAGCCCCAAATGCCCGGAAAGACTCAGGTCGGTCAGAAAAGTAAGCCTCCCAGGGAGTTGACCCAAATCCAGTCAGGACTGGAGCGGATCTATACGGCTTTGAAACCGCTACAGCCCGGTACCGCGGAGCAGATGCAAAGGCTCCAGAGAGGCGGTCAGGGAGGAGGACGGGGAAAGCAGCAGGGGGGTCAAAAGGAAGGAGGACAGGGAGGAAAGAGTGCACCCTCGCCGTCAGAGCAGATTGACTGGGCAAAGCTCCACCAGCAGTCTGTCCGCCTTCACGAGCAGTGGAATGCCTTCGAGCCAAATGCCATGAAAAGCGGTGCCAATCCGGATGCTGTTGATGGTTTCGAAGGCCAGTTGAACGTCCTTTCAAACAAACTTGCGGCCCGTGACCGGTACGGGTCCCAGCTGGCTGCCAACAACGCCGCCTCTTTTTTGCCCGATTTCATTCAGTTATATGACGGGAAGGCTCCGCCGGATCTGTTACGCCTGCGCTGCCTTGCCCGGGACGTGGTGCTGAAAGTGGAGGCAGGTGATTGGGCGGGAGCGGAAACCGGAGTTCGACAGCCCATAGACAAACAGAAGGCCGCAAGCCGCATGGGACACGGAATTCAGGGAATACGTTTTCAGAGGCGTGTTACTAGGCGTTTTGTTTGCCTGCGGGATTTATGGAGAAG
>CADDZA010000061.1 GCA_902812435.1 Clostridia bacterium | reverse complement strand
TAACTTCCAATATCTCGTTCTTACGTAGTTTTACGCACCCAAAGATATTGGAGGTGAAACCAAATGATGTGGCTAGAAATATGCTTTAGCCGCAAGCAAGTGGAGTTTCCGAGAAACTACTTTAAAAAGGATGGAGGTGGTATACTTTATATAAAAAATAATATGCTGTGAATTCCACAGGGGTGCCGAAAGGCTGAGAGGCTTATTACAAGCCAACCCTTAGAACCTGATCTGGGTAATGCCAGCGGAGGGAAGTGAGAATCGTTAGATTTTTGTGAGCACTCCACTTGGCTGGGGTGCTTTTTCGTCTCTTTACAGATGCCGCTTTCGGTTGAATAACGGGGACGTAAAAACCTTTTTCCACGCCCTGTCCCTGGATGGTGAAGAGCAGGCTTGGCTTTCATGTTTGTAATATGGGGGGAACTGACTTGAACATCTACCTGAACGGCAAAGCAACCGATGTCCCGGACGGCCTCACCATAGCCGAACTGGTTGCCCAAAGGATGCTTAATCCTGAAACGATCATTGTTGAATACAACTACAACCTGGTTAAGAAAGAGTGCTGGGACGGGATAGTTCTGAAAGAAAACGACCGGCTCGAGATTCTGAGATTCGTGGAAGGGGGTTGAAGAAGGTGCGGGATGTTTTGGAAATAGGGGGAAAGCAGATAACCAACCGCCTTTTCCTGGGAACCGGCAAGTTTTCCTCGAACCGCCTGATTCCCGAGGCGGTCAGGGCCGCAGGCGTCCAGGTGGTGACTGTGGCCCTAAGGCGGGTGGACATGGAGTTTGAGCAGGAAAATATAGCAGCGTATATCCCCGAGGACTGTATCATGATGCCGAACACCTCCGGTGCCAGGAACGCTCAGGAGGCGGTGAGGATCGCCAGACTGGCCAGGGCGGCGGGCTGCGGCAACTGGGTCAAAATCGAGGTCATCTCGGACAACAGGTACCTCCTGCCCGACAACTATGAGACCATCAAAGCCACGGAAATACTGGCAGGAGAGGGCTTTGTGGTCCTGCCCTATATGAGCCCGGACCTGATGGTGGCCAAAAAGCTGGTGGAGGCAGGAGCGGCCGCGGTAATGCCCCTGGGAGCCCCTATCGGAAGCAACCGCGGGCTTAAAACCAGGGAGCTGGTAAGGATTTTGATCGATGAAATACCCCTGCCCGTAATCGTGGACGCAGGGCTCGGGCGTCCGTCCGAGGCGGCTGAGGCCATGGAAATGGGGGCGGCGGCGGTTCTGGTGAACACCGCCATCGCCACGGCCGAGGACCCGGTGGCCATGGCCCGGGCCTTCAGCCTGGCCGTTGCCGCCGGGCGGCTCGCCTATCTGGCGGGGCCGGGGGAAAGCGTGGAGTATGCCAGGGCATCATCGCCCCTGACCGGATTTCTGAGGGATTGAGCAGGGGGGACCGCTGATGAGCTTTTACGATGAGCGAAAAAAATACGAGGGTTTTGATTTCGAGGGCTTCTTTGAGCAGGTTACCGACGCCGATGTCAGGAGGGCCATCAACAGGGACCGTCTCACGGCGCTGGACTACCTGACCCTGTTATCACCCAGGGCCGAGGCATACCTGGAGGAGATCGCCCGGAAGGCGCACCGCCTCACCGTTCAGCATTTCGGAAGGGTGATCCTGCTTTTCACACCCATCTATGTGGCCAACTACTGTTCCAACCAGTGCCTCTACTGCGGGTTTAAGGCCACCAACAGGCTGGAGCGGAAGAAGCTCACCCCGGCGGAGGTGGAGGAAGAGGCCAGGATCATCGCCGCCACTGGCTTGAAGCACATCCTTCTCCTCACAGGGGAGTCCAGGAGCAAGTCCCCGGTCTCCTACATCAGGGAGTGTGTGGAGATCTTAAAGAAATACTTTGCCTCCATCGGGATCGAGGTCTACCCCCTGGAGGAGGAAGAGTACCGGGAGCTGGTCGACGCCGGGGTGGACGGGTTCTGCATGTACCAGGAGGTCTACGACGAGGAGGTCTACGCCAGGCTGCACCCGGCGGGGCCGAAGCGGAACTACCGCTACCGCCTGGAAGCCCCGGAGCGGGCCTGCCGGGCGGGGATGAGGACGGTGAACATCGGAGCGCTGCTGGGACTGCATGAATGGAGGACCGAGGCCTTTTTCACAGGGCTGCATGCCGACTACCTCCAAAGGGCCTATCCGGAGGTGGAGATCAGCATCTCCCCGCCCCGGATGCGGCCGGAACTGGGGGGCTTTGAACCTCCGGTGAAGGTCACCGACAGGAACCTGGTGCAGTACATCCTGGCCTTCAGGCTGTTCATGCCCAGGGGTGGAGTAACCATATCCAGCAGGGAGCGGGCGGAACTGAGGGACCATCTCGTCAGGCTCGGGGTAACCAAGATGTCCGCGGGGTCCAATACGGCGGTGGGGGGCCGTTCCCATCCCGAAGCCGTCGGGCAGTTCGAGATCTCCGACGGGCGCAGTGTGGCCGAGATGGCGGCAATGATCTATTCCCGGGGTTACCAGCCGGTCTACAAGGACTGGCAGATGGTTTGACGGTGGCGGGCATGAACGGTTTTGAGGAAGCTCTTTCGAAGGTCCTCGGTGAGCAGAGGCTCGCCAGGATCCAGCAGGTTAAGGTGGGCATCGCCGGCGCCGGGGGGTTGGGTTCCAACTGCGCCCTCTTCCTGGTCCGGAGCGGTTTTAAGAAATTGAGGATCGTGGACTGCGATACTGTAGATTACGGCAACCTGAACCGCCAGTTTTACTTCGCCGCCCAGGTGGGGCGCAGGAAGGTGGACGCTCTGAAAGAAAACCTGCTGCTGGTCAATCCCGCCCTGGAGATCGAGGCCGTCCACGCCAGGATCGATGCCGGGAATGTGAAGGAGATCTTTGCCGGCTGCGACGCCGTGGTGGAAGCCTTCGACCGCCCCGAAGCCAAAAGGCTGCTTGTGGAGGCCTACCTGGATACCTCGAAGCTCCTGGTGGCCGCCTCCGGCCTGGCCGGCTGGGGGAGAAGTGAAGGCATCAGGATCCGCCGCATCCGGGAAAACTTTTACCTGGTGGGGGATCTGGTATCGGGGGTGGGGCCAGATCTCCCTCCCCTGGCGCCGGGGGTGTGCACTGCGGCGGCAAAACAGGCCGATGTGGTGTTGAGTTACTTTTTGGGGGAAAATGGAGCAGCCGTTCGATAACGTCATTGATAAGCAACCATGAGGAGGGAAACGGTATGGTAGCCAGGCGTGGTCTGTCCGGCCTGCTGGAAGCGGACATCTACGGGATCACGGCGGAAGAGTACTCCCTGGGCCGGAGCAACATCGAGGTGGTGGCGCAGATGATTGATGCCGGCATCAGGGTGATCCAGTACCGGGAGAAGAATAAGAAGGACCGGGAGAAATACCTGGAGTGCCTGAGGATCAGGGAAATGACCGTGAAGGCCGGGGTTACCTTCATTGTCGATGACCATGTGGATCTCGCCCTGCTGGTGGGCGCGGATGGAGTGCATCTTGGGCAGGAAGATCTGCCGCCGGAAGAGGTGAGGAAGCTGGTGGGTGACGGGATGATCATCGGGCTTTCCACCCACTCCCCGGCCCAGGCCCGGGCGGCCGAAAGCTGCGGAGCGGTGGATTACATCGGGGTGGGCCCGATTTTTCCGACCAGGACCAAAAAGGATGTTTGCGACCCGGTGGGGCTCGAGTACCTGGATTTCGTCGTTCGGAACATCAGGCTTCCCTTTGTGGCCATCGGCGGGATCAAGGAGCACAACATCGCCGAGGTCGCCCGCCGGGGGGCCAGGTGCATCGCCATGGTGACGGAGATAGTAGGGGCTCCGGATATCAAGGCCAGGGTGGAGTCCCTGAGAAGGGCTATGGCCGGAACAACCAGAAACTAGGAGGTGCTGAATGTGAATTATACAACTCAGATGGACGCTGCCCGCAAGGGGATTGTTACCCGGGAGATGGAAATCGTCGCCCGCAAGGAGCGGGTTGATACCGAAGTGTTGAGGAAGCTGGTCGCTGAGGGTAAAGTGGTGCTCCCGGCAAACAAAAACCACAGATCCCTCGACCCGTGCGGCATAGGGCAGGGGCTGCGGACCAAAATCAACGTCAACCTGGGGGTATCCAACGACTGCTGCAACATTGAGGGGGAGCTGGAGAAGGCGCGTCTGGCCATCGAACTGGGGGCCGATGCCATCATGGACCTGAGCTGCTACGGCAAAACCGAGGAATTCAGACGCAAGCTGGTGGAAATATCTCCGGCTGCCGTTGGCACCGTACCGGTTTACGACGCCGTGGGTTTTTATGATAAGGAACTGCAGGAAATCACTGCAGGGGAGTTTCTGGGGGTGGTGGAGAAACACGCCCGGGACGGGGTGGACTTTATGACCATTCACGCCGGGATCAACCGGGAAACCGCCGCCAGGTTCAAGAAAAACCCCCGGCTGACCAACATTGTCTCCAGAGGAGGCTCCCTGCTCTTTGCCTGGATGGAAAAGAACAACCGGGAAAACCCTTTTTACGAGTACTACGAAGAACTGCTGGAGATCTGCAGGGAATACGACGTGACCATCAGCCTCGGCGACGCCTGCCGCCCCGGGAGTATTAATGACGCCACCGACGCCTCCCAGATTCAGGAATTGATCGTCCTGGGGGAACTGACCGAAAGGGCATGGGAAAAGGATGTTCAGGTGATGATCGAGGGGCCGGGCCATATGGCTCTGAATGAAATTGCGCCAAACATGCTGCTGGAGAAGAAGCTGTGCCACGGCGCGCCCTTTTACGTGCTGGGGCCGCTGGTAACCGATATTGCACCTGGCTACGACCACATCACCAGCGCCATCGGCGGGGCGATTGCCGCCGCCAGCGGAGCGGATTTCCTCTGTTATGTCACCCCGGCCGAGCACCTGCGTCTCCCCACTCTGGAGGATATGAAGGAAGGGATCATCGCCTCCCGCATCGCCGCCCATGCCGCCGATATAGCCAAGGGGGTGCCCGGGGCGCGCCGGTGGGATGACGAGATGAGCGAGGCCAGGCGCAACCTCGACTGGGAGAGGATGTTCGAACTGGCACTGGATCCGGAAAAGGCCAGGCGTTACCGGGAGGAGTCCCGCCCGCAGGACGAGGACACCTGCACCATGTGCGGCAAAATGTGCGCCGTGCGCAGCATGAACCAGGTTATGGGGGGGATCGGCCCCAATGGGGGGTGATGCCATGCTCTGCAACGTCAGCCTGCAGGTAATTCCCAACGTTTCCGAAGGCGAACTGTACCCCCTGGTGGACCGGGTGATAGACCTGATTCGGGAATCAGGCGTCAAGTACGTGGTCGGGCCCATGGAGACCACCATGGAGGGAGAATTGCACCGGCTGCTGGAGATAGTGGAGCAGGCTCAGGAACTCTGCCTGCAGCACGGGGCAAGCCGGGTGCTGTCGGTTGTGAAGATCGATTGTAAAGCCGGTGGAGTGACCATAGAGGAGAAAGTGGGTAAGTACCGGGAAGGAGGAGCGAAATGAAAAAAGTGCTGACCATTGCCGGTTCCGATTCCTGCGGGGGAGCAGGCATCCAGGCCGACCTGAAAACCTTCGGCGCCCTGGGCACCTACGGCATGAGCGTGATCACCGCCGTTACCGCCCAGAACACCACGGGGGTCGTGAGCGTAAGGGAACTGGACGTGGAGATCATCCGGGACCAGATCGACTGCCTGTTTGAAGACATCGAGATCGATGCGGTGAAGATCGGGATGGTCTCCAGCATTGAAATAATCGATGTCATCGGGGAGCGCCTGCGGGCCTACCGGGCACGGAACATCGTGGTGGACCCCGTCATGGTATCAAAAAGCGGGTGCCACCTGCTGAGACCGGAATCCCGCCAGGAACTGGTGAAGGTACTGTTCCCCATTGCAGAGGTGGTCACTCCGAACCTGTTCGAGGCCGGGGTGATCACGGGGATGCAGATCGAAAACCTGAATCAGATGGAAGAGGCAGCCGCCAGGATCCACGAGCTCGGGGCAAGAAACGTGGTCGTGAAGGGGGGGCACCTCGCCGGGGATGCCGTCGACGTCCTGTACGACGGCGAGCACTTCAGACACCTCCGCGGGAGGAGAATAGATACCAAAAACACCCACGGCACCGGCTGCACCTTTTCCTCGGCCATAGCCGCCTACCTGGCCATCGGCTATCCGGTGGTCGAGGCGGTAAGGCGCGCCAAGGAGTATATCACCGGGGCGATTGAACACTCCTTCCGGCTCGGCCACGGGGTCGGCCCCACCAATCACTTCTATATGTATCAAAAGGCAGGGATTGCCTATCTGTTCTTCCGTTTTCTCAAGCACAACTTTATTGTGAAGGAGAGAGAGACATGCTCAACGAAATTGCAGCGGTCTTAAAAAAGGTGAGAGAAAATACACCTCTTGTCCAGTGCATCACAAACTATGTTACCATTAACGACTGTGCCAACATCCTCCTCTGTTTCGGGGCCTCTCCGGCAATGGTGGAGGTCCGGGGAGAGGTCGAGGAATTTGCGGAAGCGATCTCGGCCCTGTACATCAACCTCGGCACCCTGACCGGGGAACAAAAAGAGGCGGCCGTCGCCGCTGCCAGAAGGGCGACGGAACTGGGTAAACCCGTTGTGCTTGACCCGGTCGCCTGCGGGGCGATTACAAGGAAGATGGATGTCATCCGGGAACTGCTGGACTGCTCCAGAATTACGGTGATCAAGGGGAATACCGGGGAGATCAAGTCCCTGGCGGGGTACTCGGGGAAAATGAGGGGAGTGGATTCGGTGGACGAGGGCGAAGGGGTTTTGGATGCCTGCCGGAGCCTGGCGAAACGCCTGAACACGGTGGTGGTGGCTACAGGCAAAACCGATGTGGTGAGCGACGGCGATCGCACCTGCCTGGTGGACAACGGCACGCCCCTTTTTACCCTCGTGACCGGTTCCGGCTGTATGGCAGGCGCCCTGACCGCGGCTGCCGCCGCCGTGTATGATGACAGGTTTATTTCGAGTGCGGCGGCGCTCGCGGCATTGGGGATTGCGGGAGAAACGGCGGCGGAACTGAGCGGGACCGGGGCCCCCGGGACCTTCCGGGTGCGGCTTTTTGATGCGGTTTACGGCCTGACGGGAGAGGAGGCGGCAAAAAGATGCAGGATCAGGCTTGTCTAGATTACACCCTGTACCTGGTCACAGACCGGGGGATCCTGGGCGGCAGGGATCTCTTCGAGGCCGTCGAAGCTGCTATTAGAGGCGGCATCACCCTACTCCAGCTCAGGGAAAAGGATGCGTCCGGCCGGGAGTTCTATGAGATTGCCCTGCAGATGAAGAGGGTCGCCGGCTCCCATCACATCCCGCTGATCATCAACGACAGGCTGGACATCGCCCTGGCGGTGGACGCCGACGGCCTGCACGTGGGACAGGATGACCTCCCGGTGGAAGTCGCCAGGAGGCTCCTGGGCCCGGGGAAGATACTGGGATGCTCGGTATCCAGCGTGGAAGAGGCGGTGCAGGCGGAAAGAAGCGGGGCCGACTACCTTGGGGCGGGGATCGTCTATCCGACGAGCAGCAAGGAGGTGGCCGCTCCTCCCATCGGGGTGGACGGGCTGCGGAGGATAAAGGAGGCTGTTTCCATCCCGGTTGTCGGGATCGGCGGGATTAGTTTACATAATATAACAGCAGTGAAGGAAGCGGGGGTTGACGGGATCTCCGTCATCTCCGCCATCCTGGGAAACCGGGACATCGAGGGGGCGGCCAGAGAACTCCTTAATGCCTGGAGGCGAGTATGAAACGCGTATTCTTCACGGATTTTGACGGCACCGTAACCAGGACGGACACCTGTGCGGCGATGGTGGAGGCCTTTGCGGCCGACGGCTGGCAGGAGATCAACGAGATGTGGGAGAGGAAGGAGCTTTCCACCGAGGAGTGCGCCAACAGGATCTTCCGGCTTTTCAACGCCTGCCTGGAGGATGTCAGGAAACTGGTGGAGACCGTTGAAATGGACGGCTCATTCAAGGACTTCCTGGCCTTCTGCCGGAGGCGCGGCTACCGGGTCTTCGTCCTGAGCGACGGGTACGATTTCAACATCGAGCTTATCTTTAAAAAGTACGGGATCGACGTTCCGTACTACGCCAACCGGATGGTGTATGACGGGGGGTTTAGGATTGAGTGCCCTTACAACAGCCCGGACTGCGGGAATTGCGGGACTTGCAAGAAAAGGCTGATGGAGGAGTTGAGGGAACCGGAGGAGCAGGTGATTTACATTGGGGACGGGTATTCCGACACCTGCCCCGCCGCCCATGCCGACCTGGTGTTCGCAAAAGGGACGCTGTACAAATACTGCCGGGAAAAGGGTATACCAGTGATGCCTTTCAATAGTTTCAGGGATATAATGGAGACTGTGGAGAAGTTATGAATATTACGGTTGAACTTGCCGTAAGTCGCTTGCTTCCTTAAATTTACCTGGAATAACTGGGGATTCGGACGATGAAGTTTCTGATCATGGCCAACGGGAAATACGGCGACCTGGCATGGTATAAAGGTCGTACGGAGCTGTTCGACCGGGTTGTCTGCGTGGACGGGGGGGCGGGCACCGCCCGCAGGCTGGGCATCGTCCCGGACTGGATCGTGGGGGACATGGACTCCATCGATGAGGAGGACCGCGCCTCCATGGAGAGGGCGGGCGTCAGGTTCGCAATCTACCCGGCCGAAAAGGATTTTACCGACACCCAGTTAGCCCTGGATCTTGCCCGGAGAGAGGGCGCCCGGGAGGTGGCGGTCTGGGGCGGAACCGGCTCCCGCCTGGATCACACCCTTTCCAACCTCTTCAATGCCGCGAAGCTCGTTGAAGACGGCATCGATGTCCGGTTCGAGGCGCCCGGTTTGACCATCTACCTGGTCGGGGACCGGCTGATCGTGCCGGGCAGAGTCGGGGACACCGTATCCGTACTGGTCCTAGGAGACCGGGCGACAGGGGTAACCGAGGAGGGGTTTCGGTATCCCCTGCACCAGGTGGTCCTGGACGGTAGGTGCCAGTACGCGGTTTCCAACGTCATCACGAAGCCGAACCCCAGCATCCGGGTCGCCACCGGCATCCTGGCGGTTTTCCATTACCGTACTCTGCCGGAATAAAGATTGTGCACCTGGATTATGTGCCATGTAGTTGTTTCCGGCGAGCGACTTATGGAGAACCGGGTAACATCACCGGGCGCAAGCGAAGCATCCGGTTCAGGCAGCGAGGACTGGTACCGCTGATATGCTTTAAGAAGCTGTTGAAAACATCACACGAGATCAGTAGATTAGCAGCGATTCGTTACATAGTTCCGCAGCTGCCTTAGAACCGGTCTGAGCGAGCCCTGGTTATGTCCGGGACGCAATCAGGAGCGAGCGGAAACAACTGTTAAAACTCAACCGGAGTGCCGGGAGCGATCGTTTTAATTTCACCTGCTGCTTCTCAGGCGGTCGATCTCCTGAAGCTTCTCTGTTATCTCGGGTATACTAGTAAAAACTTCCAGTGAATAACGCGCCTTCCGCCGCCAATTGGGATATCCTTTGAGATCAGGAGCGTTTTGGGGGGCCTTTTCCAGCCAGAGATCCTCGAGGTTAACCAGGAGGATCCGAGCAGGGCTGGCGGCAAGGTATGCCAGACAGGCTTGCAGAACAGCCTCCGCCCTGTTTTGATAAGGATCAAGCCAGCCCAGGCGGTGCAGGAAGTTGAGAAGGTCTGTTCCTTCCTCGGCGTTTCTGTTTTCCCAGAAATAAGCAAAAGAGCGCATGTCATGGGTGTTCAGACATGCCAGGGTAGCGCTTGGCACGGGGCGCAGCACATGCTGGGGATCGTGCGTGAATTCAAAGGGAAGCACGTACATCCCGTAAACCCCATGCTGGGCCATAGTTGGCCGGACGTAGTCGGGAACGGTGCCCAGGTCCTCACCCACCACCACCGTCTTATACCTGGTGGATTCTAGGGCCAGGATGGCATAGAATTCCTCGGCACGGTAGTGTACGTAAACACCTTCTCTGGCCGTCAGGCCTCGAGGCACCCAGAAAAGCCGGTGCAGCCCCATGACGTGATCTATGCGAAGGATTCCGGCATGCTGGAAGTGGTTGCGCAGGCAGGCAATGTAGTAGCGATAACCCTGTTCCCGGATTCGCTCCGGGTGCAGGGGCGGCATCCCCCAATCCTGCCCCTCGCTAAAGAATAGGTCCGGTGGCGCCCCACTACTTGCTTCCAGGGCGAAGGCTGAACGCTCCCTCCAGGTGTCGTATCCGGCGCCATGGACTCCTAAAGGCAGGTCCAGGTAAAGCCCTACTCCTCCCTGACGGGCCTGTGCCGCAACCGCCCGCAGTTGTTCGTGTGCCAGCCACTGTACGTAAAGATGATAACGGGCGGCATCGGGACTATAATCCCCTTCCTGTAGCATTCCGTCCCGCATCCGCTCCGGCCAGGCCGGCCAGCCGGCGCGCTGCTGCTCAACGACAGCCCGGAAGCGGGCATAGTCCAGAGCCGCAGGGTTTGCAGTCAACCAGCGATGCAGCTCTTCCTGCCGGGTGGAATCCCGGGCAAAGAAGGATCGTGCCAGGTGTTCCAGGATGCCGCGTTTTACGGCCATACCGCGGCGGTAATCCACCAGGGGAGCCGCCCGTAAAGCCTCAATCTCCTGCTGGTATACCGGAGAGCTTAATAGGGCCTGCGCTTCCGCGCTCTGCAAAAGTTCTGGAACCTTTGTAACATCCAGGTAGAACTCGTTCCAGAAAAGGCGGCTGACCGGCGAATAGGGACTCGGCTCGAAGGGTTCGTCCAGGAAGGATGCAAGCAGGGGGAGGGAGCCCACCGTACCGGCTCCCAGTTCCTGTACCCAGTGCACCAAGGTTTCCAGGTCGGTGAAGTCTCCTGAACCCCAGCTTTTCCCGGAATGGAGGGCATAGAGGGGAATGAAAACTCCCCAGATCCTGCCTTCTGCTCCCGGAGGAAGGATATAAAGCCGGCGTGGTGCGCTGATAACCAGCGTTTCGGATTTGCAGCCGGGATGGGCCAGTATAAGCCTGTGGTATCCAAAGGGCAGCTTTGGAGGCAGTACGAGCTGCTTTACCACATAGTCATTCCCATCCACCCTTTCGGCCTGGAGCACCGGTAGCGAGGACAGGTCGCAGTACCAGCGGCACTCATCCCCTGTTTCCAGCATCAGGCAGCAGTCGGCAGGGCCCTCTGCGCAATTGGCCGGGAGGTTCAGGGGGGTTCCGGTAAGCTCTCCCTCCCATGCCACCACCACCGGCTCCAGGCAGCGCTGCCGCTGTTCCTTCCTGCGGTGGCGGATTGCCTCAGGCACGTCGCCCATACCGGCCACAGGCGCCCCCAGCGCCCGGAGCACCGCCAGCAGCGACTGCGGTTCCGCCTGCTGAGGAATTCCATTTTTACCGTAGGAGGTTACCTCTACATCGTACAGCCGCGCCAGTTGCAGAAGCTGTTGTATATCTTTTTCCCCATTTATAGCGGCCACACCACCAATCCTGTGCAGTTTCCTCGTACCCAAATTAATTGTAGTTGAGAATGTTTAGATGCAGTTATTCAACCTTATTTTTTGCCCGGTACACTTTTTAATGTATCCAGCGTCATCCATTTAAATCTTCCCGGGCCCTGTAAGGGATGCAGCATGTACCGGTAGAGGTGCATCGAGATGCCCCAGACATCGTATCTTTGATTACATGGTTAGGCGCAGGAACTCCGCATCTAATCCCTGAAGCCCATGCAGCGCAAGAAAGGCGGTATCAAGGCAAAACTTTATAAATTCGCATTTTTTAACCCGAGCAGGCAGGAAAATACCCCATAAATAGCAAAAAC
>CADDZA010000060.1 GCA_902812435.1 Clostridia bacterium | reverse complement strand
TCTCCATAAATCCCGCAGGCAAACAAAACGCCTAGTAACACGCCTCTGAAAACGTATTCCCTGAATTCCGTGTCCCATGCGGCTTGCGGCCTTCTGTTTGTCTATGGGCTGTCGAACTCCGGTTAATTTACAGGAAGAATTGGTAGGTAATGATAGCATAAAGAAGAAAGTGGAGTGCTGAAATCGAAAAAAATCCGTCCTTCCCTTCCGGTTTATATGTTCCGGATCCCGAATTGCCAAAACCTCAACCTCGTATGAAAGTATACTATGATGGAATGGGCTTGCCGACAAAAATTGAAGTTAATGTTATGCTTTTCACTAATGGAATGCTTTCTCGCAAACCTCCTTGGTTTGCGCCTAACAGAGTTTATACCTATTGTAGTAAACCAAATGTTTCTGCTGCAAAAAGTCCATTTGAATTCATGGAAGTCGATATTTAGTGTTCTTTATAGCTGTCAATTAGATGCGCTTGTTTGGTCACTAATTCGATGTTTTTGCTGTGGAATGATAATTCAAGGGGTGAGATGACTTGGAGGAAGTACTTAAGAGAGAGTCAGGAGCATCGGGAGGAAGCTTGTTGGAAAAGGATAATAGGGAGCTAGAGGCTTCTAATCGGCAGGCTTTGCTGAGATCGCTTGCTACGATGAACCTGGCTTATATAGCTCCTTACTTATCCCTGGCGAGAGTGGCGGACAAAGAGGTAAGCGTAGGGACAACAGTGACTGTACAGGTGCGGAAGGTAGATATTTTGCCACGAGAAAGTTATACCGTTGTTCGCATGTGCACTTCCACGAATATAGATGCTTCCACGAATATAGATGCTTTGAGGTGCAAAAAGAACATCGAAAATGTATTGTACACTTTCCGGAACCTCTCCAGTCAGGTTTTTGAGCCCTTTGTATGTATAAGTAGAACTGGAGAAGATCAGGAGGTGTTCGCCTACTCCAATGATGAAGAGTTTTTGGTTGAGAAGATAAGCGGTGACGATGAAACTGTATTACGAGAAGCGAAGAAAATGGCTACTGAGAAGGAAATGCGTTCACTGAAACGGTTTGTGGACCTGATGGAGCAGGCGGTGAAGGGAGCAAGTGAATTTTTAGGAGCTAAGTGAGGATAAAGTGGCCTCCACCCCACTGGATCATCCTTAAACGGCTCAACAGGGAAAAGATCCACCTTACCCTCCGTGACTATTATACGCGTGAGGGGAGTGACTTTCAATGGAGGCCACCTTCCTCTGAAATCCAGGAGAGGAAGGAGGTGAACGGCTGTGAGGGAATTTGAACTTGACCGCTCGGTTGATGCTGTAGCAATGGAGGCGAGTAATTCGTCGTCAGATGACAAGGTAAGGCCTCTAGTCCTCTACACTCCATTCGTCGTTACACCGCTTGTTGCCTATAATGTAGTTGCCGTTGTTCATACAGCTGCTGCCGCTGTTACGGCTGGGGCATGGGCTGGGATTGCAACAAAGACATATTTGTATATAAAGGGTAAACGGTAAGGGTTATATCTATTGAGAGATGGGTAGTTACAACTATTATAGTAATGAGTAAATTAATGAGGAGGTCGGGGAATGGATAGAATAATCCTCGGCCTTCCAACTAGTGAGGTGGCAAATCTTTGAGTGGGACTAGAGTTTTTAAAACAGCTCCATACGATGTTTTCGTGAAAATTACGACGTATGGACTCGCCCCTGTTCTCGTGGTGCCTTCTATAGGCTGGGCAGCTATAAAAAAACAAGACTGGGATCTTCCTTTAATACTTGGTGGAACATTACTAATCATCTATCTCCTCTCCTATGTCTTCTCTGCAGTACGTAAATATATAGTCAATGCGGAACGGGTAGTTATCAAAAAACCGGTGGGTTCGTTCTCTATTCCTTACAGCCAGATTGCTACTGTGGAAGTTGTGAATACTGTAAACGTGGGCTTTAAGGCTTGTGCAAATGCCGGGCTTTTCGGTTATTTCGGATTGTTTTTTGTTGTGGATGATAACGATACGGTAAGGATTTATGCAACAAACCTTAAACGAATGGCTCAGATTAAGACTACCGATGGCAAAAAAATATACCTTTCTCCGGCCGAACCAGAAAAGTTTGTCGAAGCGGTGAAGCGGCACTTAAGCCAAGACCGTCAGGGAGGAGAAAAATCATGATTCCGCAGGTTCTGGCTTTTATTACGACGTATAGGTGCAACTTCTCGTGTGATCATTGCTCAGTCACTGCCGGGCCGGATCGCCGGGAAGTACTGGCAGCAGACGTTATGCAGCGGGCCATAGAACAAACTTACGCTCTGCCGTCCATCCGGGTGATAGTCTTTACGGGCGGTGAGCCCACTCTTTACCCGGACCTCCTGCAAGAGGGCATTAAGCTGGCGCATGAAAAAGGTTTTGTCACCCGTCTGGTAACTAACGCCTGGTGGGCCCAAACGCCGGAGAAGGCATACCGTTTTCTACAGGACTTCCGGGCGGCAGGTCTGGCCGAACTCAACATAAGCTATGACGACTTCCATGCCGCATATCTTGGAGCGTTTGGCGGCGAGCAAAATGTGCTCAACGCCGTGCGGGCAGCAACCGATCTGGATATGAGCGTACTGGTGGGTGCGGTACTATACCCCGGCGCCAAAATAAGGTCCGGCTATTTGCGCAGGTTTTTTAAAGACGCCGGTATTCAACAAGAAATCAAATTCCTGGAAGATTTCGTGTTTCCCTTAGGCCGGGCCCGGCAGAAACTGCCGGCATACTTTTTCCCGTCTGGCATGGAGAAAAGAGAGCGAGGTGGCTGCCAGGAGGCCGGGCATACCTTAACAATCTTGCCGGACGGAAAAGCATTGTTTTGCTGCGGACATATCATAAATAGCGAGGCGCAGGCAATCCTGACGGTAGATAGCTTGGCTTCCGGGGCATCCCTGCCCGAAATTGTCGGGCGGATGCAGAGGAACGTGTTTTACTGGTGGCTGCATCTTGAAGGGCCAGAAGCAGTGCTTGCCGAACTGGGAGTGGAAAAGAAATTCTACCGAGGGTGCGAAGCTTGCTTTTACCTGGGCACGGCATGCCAGGAGAAGTTGCGTACTTTAGCTGAAAGGAAAGAAAAAATTTTCGCGCGTTGGGAGGTGAAAAAAGTTGGCCTACCAGCTTAGCTTCTGGGAAGTAATTAAAGTCTTCTTCGTGCCGGTAGATCCCGTTTTTTATCTTTTTCTCGTATCAGGCGTCGGCATCCCTCTCGCTTCCCTACTGTACGCGTTAAGAAAAGGAATACCTTTTCGAAAGCTACTCTTTTTGCCTGTAATAGTTATGGTTGTGCTGGCAGCTATACCGGTCATAAGTCTGCTTTACACTGGTTCGGGGTGGCGTTTAGAA
Source organism: Clostridia bacterium (assembly GCA_902812435.1). Classification (GTDB taxonomy): domain Bacteria; phylum Bacillota; class DSM-12270; order Thermacetogeniales; family Thermacetogeniaceae; genus DULK01. The sequence goes on along the minus strand of CADDZA010000060.1, from coordinate 8,731 downwards.
AACAGAAAGTTGCAGATAAAAGCTAACCCGGGAGCTCCGGAGACCATAGAACTGAAAAAAGCGCGAGTTACTCTGGTGGAGAGTAATGGGGCCTGGCAGCCAAGTCTGCGCATAAACGGGATTGGTCTCCGTGGTCTTTCCGCGGGCAGGTTTAAATTTATAAACGGCAAAGAGGCGCTGTATTTTCGGTATGTCGAGTCACCCCATAAGGTAGTGCTGGAGTCTGATGGCCGCTACTACGTGCTGTCGTATCCCGGTGTAGAAGAGTTCTACCAGGAACTTATAGCCAGAGGCGCGCTGCCGGTAGAATTTTGATTTCAATCCACGAACTACAATTAATTTAGAGGGGTTTGAACTTATGTGGAAGGATCTAGTCGCTTTGTGGAAGCTGACGAAAATCTACCTGAAGGGCAAGGCAGGCGCGATTCTTCTGGGTCTCTTTACCAGTATCATCTTTTCGCTGACCGGTCTTGCTACCCCTTACATAACCAGGTTTTTAATTGATGTTATTTTTCACGCCAATCGCGGGGATTTGCTTTTGCCGCTGCTGATCATCTGTGGGATCATCCTCATCATCCTGTTCTTTACGGGGCTTATTTCGGACTACGTTCTGGTCAACGCTTTCGAGCGAGCTAAGTTGTTAATGCGGCACGACCTTTTTAGGCGATTGCAAAAAGCATCGGTAGATTTCCTGTCAATGCAGCGAAGTGGGGAACTGAATTATCGCATCTTTGGGGACACGGAGGCAATACAGGGGTTCTTTAACCAGCTACTTATTGCGTTGCCCATCGACTTGCTTTTTATCGTCGTTATCTCTTCTATCATGACTAACTGGAATTTGCGCATGGCTCTTTTCGTGCTCGCCGTGTTGTGTTTGCAGGTGCTCGTGATTATTGGGTTTCAAAAGCCCTTACTGGCCTATGCTCTGTTTCAAAAAGGTAAAGCGCAATTTTTGTCTGGTTTCGTGGTCGAGAGGTTTAGGAACATTCAACTCACCAGAACATTAAACACTGAAGCAGTGGAGGCAGATGCATTTAAGTCGTATCTGGAAGAACTGATGGGCATCAACGTCAAGGCGTTTATGTTTCGCAAGTTTTCGGAGCTATCTGTAGTGCTGATCAACAACATCTGGTCTTTCGGGATTTTATGGTACGGTGGTAGGTTGGTATTGACAGGGCAAATCACTTTGGGGACACTTATGGCATTTTTGCTCATCGCGGGAATGCTATATCCCCGTATAGCCTCTGTTGTTGGCAGCGTCTTTTCTTTTCAGGATGTGCGTGTCAGTCTATACCGGTTTTTGGAATACCATCAAGTGATGCCGGCGGTACACGAGTCTCCGGAAGCGGTCGAACTATCATTGAAAGAAGGTAGGGTAGTTTTCGAGAACGTCTGGTTCGGATATAAGCCGGGAGAGCCGGTTTTAAAGGGGTTGAGCGTTACCTTGGAGCCGCGAAAAATCACCGCGGTGGTTGGGAGAAGTGGGGTCGGTAAGAGTACACTGGCACGATTGCTGGTAAGGCTTTACGATCCCTGGGAGGGGAGGATTTTGATTGACGGGATCGACATAAGACAAGTGACGTTAGAGTCCCTGCGGGGTAATGTTAGGTATGTTGTCCAAGGAGAGTTTCTTTTTAGCGGCACTATCTGGGACAACATCTGCTATGGGGCTGGTTCCTGCAGTAAAGAAGAGATTATTGCTGCTGCAAGGATGGCCAACGCCTACGATTTTATCATGCAATTGCCTCAAGGATTTTACACCCGGCTCGGAGAGGGAGGGCTCCAATTATCTAGCGGCGAAGCCCAGCGGGTTGCCCTTGCCAGGTTGTTTTTGATCAATCCTAAAATAGTTATCCTGGATGAACCCACATCTTTCTTAGATCCGGAAACGGAAAATGCCATATACCAGGCGATCATGGATCTTAAGGAAACTGCCACCGTTATCGTGATTGCGCACCGACCGTCTACCGTCAAAATAGCCGATCACATATTTGTACTGGATAACGGCATAGTTGTAGAGCAGGGGATGCATGATGAGTTGCTTGGCAAGAGAGGGATATACGCAGCCATTTACACCGAGCTGTACGCGCACAGGTATAATTTATAGAAATTTGAGCCTCCTTTAGGGAGGGGGTGGAGCAGTTGCAATGAAAACCCGGCCCTGAGGTTCGACTGTTTATCTTTTTGGATATTGGATGGTTTATTCTTTGCTGGCATCTTTCCTTGCAGTGTGGAAGGCAACTCCTAGTTATCGTCAACAGGAAACGCTATTTTACCCGTAATCAAAATGAGCAGGCTTTAACATGGTGAGATGGGCCGGATATGATCCTGTAGATGTCTTGGTATCGGGGTGAGATAAATGAGTTTTTAAATGTCGTCGATAGAAAATAGGAAAGTCACAAACATACAGAGACAAGTCTAAAACACGTTTCTTGATAACTCAATAGGCTGATTCATGGGCAGCGCACCGGAATGAACCGGTCAAAAGGCAATATCCAACCAGATCAGTGAAATGGTATATTTTTCCTGGGAGAGTACCTACAATCGGGGTTCGGATTACACCGCCTGCTTCTACCCCGATAATCTCGGCAAGCGTAATGTGGGACTCAGCAACCCAGATATCCAGGTGCTGGTTGATAGCCCCCAGGGTAAGCCGCCAAAAGATCCTTCTTTATATTACTGCGGGTCCGGATCTTTTCCAGCTGGTAGTCAATCTTCTGGCGCTTGTTCGTCCGTTCCGAGGCAGTCCGCCGGGCGTATACATCCTTCCACCAGGCTTTTGAATTACGGGGCATCTGTGTAAAAAGTCTTAAATCCCACTCCGGCTTTAGTGTAAACCACCCGGCCGTACTTAGCAGGAGAACACGTGTGGGGGCAGACAGATACCTTTCCGCAAATATAAGGGAAGCACCATTTAATTCGCCGTGGCCGATCTGCCGCTTTCCCATCAGGCGCATGACCACCACCAGGACGGCATACAGGATCAAAGCCCGTACGGCGATCAAAAGCATCGGACCAACCCCTTAAAAAAATTCCAACTGATATTTTGGCCGGATATCTCAAGATTCATTCTGTAGCTCCGGGGGCTGGTACAGATCCCTGACCTGCTTCAATTCGACGAGATCCCCTCCAAACTCTTTGAAGATCTCCGGAACGGCACCGTCAACCGTGAGGTAGATGACCTGCCAGCCGTCCCTGGCGTAGTCCACCAGAATCTCGATGGCCCGCCTCTTGCGGGTGTCCGAGGAGTTTAAGAGGGGATCGTCCAGGACCAGGAAGCCCTTTTCGCCGCCCAGGAACTTTTCCAGCAGGGCGAGCCTGAGAACCAGCAGGAACTGCGCCCTGGTCCCGTCGCTTAAAACTTCCTCCCCGTATGTCCGGCCGCCCCCCGCGACCTTGAACAGCAGGTCCCCATCCTGTCTGGTATAGGAAATGGAATCGTACCGCCCCGTGATGCGCCTGAACATTTCCGATGCCCGGGCGAGGGGCTCCAGGAGGGCGTCCTCCATGCTCCCACGGGCAGCCTCGATGACCCGTTGGGCCCAGAGGGCGGCCAGAGCCTTCCTGATGACCGCCTTCAGAGCACCCTCTGCTTCCACCAGGCGGCCGGCCAGAGCGCCCACATCCTCGCAGCCTGCTGCCACGAGCCTGCGGGAAGCCTCGAAGATCTGCTGCAGCAGGGCATCGCGCTCTGCCTGAAGCTCCTGTTCCTTTTCCTTCAGCCGTTTTTCGGCGGCCTCTTTATCGCCCTGCAACCGGTCGAGGTCCTCCAGGGAACGCGGGCTCGGATAACGCTCGATGTATTTTTCCAGCCCGGCCAGTTTTTCGTGCCACTCTCCCCCGGGGCCCAGGCACGATTCGAGTTGGGCTTTGATTTTCACCATTTCATTCTCAACGGCCGCCTTTTCCTGAAGGGTCTTTTCAAGCTCTGCACGGGCCGGTTTGCCGGTCCTCATCATCAACTCCTGTAGACCCTGTTCCGCCGCCGCCAGCTCATTCCCGCAGGTCTGGAGCATGGTGCGGGCCCGCTGCCGGCCTCCATCCAAAACCTCGCTCTTCTGGAGCAAAGCGGCTTTTTCATTCAGCAACTGCTGGCGATATGCTTCGGACTCCTGGCAGGCCCGGTCCGCCCCGGCAACTTCCTTTTTCAACCTGTCCTCTTCATCCAGGCAGTATCTTTCAAAACTGGACACCGCAGCATCCAACCGCGCCGGCGGCTGCACCCCGAAATCCCTGAGGAGACGGAAAGCCCTTTCCGCAGCCTCCTTTTCCGCCTCTCTGCAGGCGGCCGAAATGGCCGCGCTCCACACTGCCGCCCCGATGCAGGCAAACGCCGCCACCCCCCCGGGCACAAGCCACCCGGCATAGAAAAGTAAAATCGCCGCCACTGCCAGGAGAGGCGCCGCCAGCAACATCCACCTGATTTTTTCTTTCCGGGTCCTTGCCGCTTCGACAGTGCTAAAAGCATTTCTCAATTCGCCCAGGGCGTTTGACAGAAGCCGTCCCCGGCGGTTTGCCTCCTCAATGGCTTTGTCGAGGGCGGCTCTGGCGGACCTGCTTGCCGTATCCGCATCCCTGCAGTTAACATTGAGGGTCTCCAATCTCTCCCGCATCCCCTGTAACTCGGCTTCGTAATTCTCAATCTCCTGCTGCAGCGATAATTTCTTTTCCCTGAGGGAATCCAGCTTGACGTCAATTTCCGCCCACAGCCTGGCATCCTCCTGGGTGTACCTCTCATAACCGGCGTCCCTGTACTGCCGGTTAAGCTCCGAGAGTTTCCCCGTCAGCTTCCTGCCGGCAGCGCATACTGCCGCCTTCCTTTCCTCTTCAAGCTGCTGCAGGTACTCCCGGGTCTCCCCGAGTTCCTGCCTGACTGCCGCCAGCCTTCCCTCAACTTCCTGCAGCATCCGCCGGAGCCGCTCCCTTTCTGCTAGATCCTTAAGGTAAAGGTCTTTGCAGCGGTACAGGTTAAGGAAACCCTCGATCTCTTTCAATGCGCCCTGGGACCAGGCATTCTTCTTGGCAGGCAGTCCGGCTTCCGCGCGGATGTTCTTAATCACCGTTTCCAGGTTTTCCCGGAGATCGGAGGCAAAATGCTGTATACAGGCATCGATCAGGGGGGCTTTCCTGTCCCTGTCCCCCGACCAGAGAACCGCCAGGTCGCTGCCGCGCACGATGGGGAGCCTGGCGAAATGCGGGGGGAGCCCCAGGCGCTTGTCGAGATCCCCGCTTCCATGGAAAGGGATTTCCACGCCGCCGTGCTCGATCTTGACGCACCCGTCAAAGCCGGTGAAGCGCCGGGACTGGAACCGGGACTGGGCGGAACTCCTGCGAAAGAGCAGGTTCACCAGCACGTCCACGAAAGCGGTCTTCCCCGCCTCGTTTTCGTCAAAAATTACGGTGCAGGGCTTTTCCGGACGGAACAACACCGGCCGTTCGAGGGGCCCCACCGGCCTGCAGGCGATTTCACGAATCAGCATGACGATTACCCCTTCCCAGGTAGCGCAGGATAAAGGAGAGGGTCTCACGATAGATCTGTTCCCTTTCGCCTAAAACCTCTTCAGCCAGGGTTCGCAAGAACGGAGCGGTGAAATCCTCCATCTCGAAAACACCCGGAGGCTCCACTTCCTCGAGCAGTTCCAGGCACCTCCGGCCTATGCCTGAAAGGGACCCGGTGCTCGAAAACTGCGGGGTGCCTAGATTGATTTCCTTCCAGCCGTCCCGGAAGTGATCGGCAAGAGCTTCAATCTCCCTGGCAACCGTCTCTTCCCTTGCATCACCAAGCCAGCCGCCTGTCTCGATGTCCAGGATTACGTTCGGGTCGGCGCTGTTGCAGAGATAAGATCTTATCTCCTCAATTGTCTGCTCTTCCGAGCCGGGCAAGAAGTAAAAGACAACCGTCTCCCTGCGGGGAACACCGGGAATATCCCGTCCCTCGACCTTGATGTCATCCGGGCCGATTTCCACCAGCAATGCCTTTCTGGCGCCCGTCTCTCCCCTGGCGATGGGGTAGGGGGAGCCGCTGTAGGCGACCCAGGCCCGGTTGACCTGCACCGGCGGAAGGGTCGGGTTGTGCCAGTGGCCCAGGGCAATGTAGGAATGAGGAAAATCAGTAAAGTCGCGGTCCCACAGATGCGCTTCGCCGGAGCTCCCATCTTCCTCCTGCCGGTAGAGCCTGGCCAGAGCGGAGTAATAGAAGCTTGCATGGGCCATTACAACAAGTGGGGATTCCTCTCCAGGTAAAGGAACAGTGCAAAGAGACTCGTAGGCGGTCCTGCCCGGAGCAAAGGGCAGCCCTATGACAGGCACCTCCCCCACCTGCCAGACCGCCGGTTCTGTCCCGGCGGACCGCACATTGCTGCCGTAATACTGGCCGGATGAAAAGGCCTCCGCATCGTGGTTGCCCGGTATCAGGCAAACGGCGAACGGCAGAGAATCAAACAACTCTCTTACCCGGACCCTCATTTCCGAGGCGGCCGCCGCACTGTCGAAAAGATCACCGGCGATCAGCAGGGCGTCGCACTCGAGTTCTTGCGCCATCCCGCAGACGGCCCTGAGGGCTTCAAACCTGGCGGGAGCCCCCGGGGTGAGATGAACATCTCCGGTATGCAGAAATCTCACCTGCCAGCATCCCCTTTGGAGCATATTCCAACGAATTGTTCCATACCGAAGGGCGATAATCCTGCAAAACGAATGCTCAAAGGGCTGTCATGTCAGAGAAGATGATGTAAAATAAAACCCTCATGACCAAACCCTGAGGTGGTGTCACTGCTTTTTTAGTCCGTCAATTCCGCCTTGTTTAACACGTAAACAGGCTGACCGTTCGAACCAAGACGCCTGATTTCTCTCGTAATCCAGAAGCCCGTAAGCATCGAAGAGCCCAAGTCGGCTATCGGGCCGGCCATGACCACCCCGTGCAGTCTGAAGAACAGGGGCAAGATCAAGATCGCCGGAACCAAAAGGATAAGCTGTCTAGACAGAGTAAGGAAGGCGGACTGCTTGGGCTTTCCCACGGCCTGGAAGTAACCGGAACTGACGATCTGAAAACCGACCAAAGGCAGGAATATTAAGAAACTGCGCAGGAAATAAACCCCCAGCTTCAGCAGCTCCGGGTTGCTGCTGTTGAAGAGGCCGACGATCTGCCTGGGAAAAACCTGAACGAGGACAAACCCCAGGCAGACAATCGCGGTGGCTCCGATAATCGCAAGTTTAAGCGCCTCTTTAACGCGGTCGTATTTTTTCGCCCCGTAATTGTAGCCGATAATGGGCTGCACACCCTGATTGATCCCGATCACCGGCATCATCGCAAGGTTGAGCACGCTCATCACTATACCCATTCCCGAGATGGCATGATCGCCGCCGTAGTAACCAAGGCTCTTGTTCATCACCGTGTTCACGAGGCTTGCAGCCAGCTGCAGCGCAAAGGGAGCGCTGCCAAGGGCTAATATGCTGCCCACTACCATTTTCTGCAGCCCAAGGTTTTTCTTTTTTCTTATTTTCAGGGTGCTCTGGCCGGAGAAGAAATAGCGGAGAACCCAGGCGGCCGACACCCCCTGTGAAATAACCGTGGCAAGGGCGGAACCCCTTATTCCCATTCCCAGCCCGAAAATAAAAACAGGGCAGCATGGCGTTCAAGGCGGCTCCGATCAGCATCGTGAGCATGGCAACCCTGGGGTTGCCTTCCCCCCGGATAAAGTTGTTCATGCCGAAGCCCAGGCTTTGAAAAATCGCTCCCAGCAGGATGATTTGCATGTAGGCCCTGGCATAATAAGGAAGCACCGCACCGCTTGCTCCAAAGATCTTCAGCAGAGGATTCAGCAAGGCCAGTCCTGACACCGACTGTAACAGGGCAACTATTACCAGGAGCAGCATTGCGTTTCCCAGTATAAGCTCTGCCTCGTCCTTTTTTCCTTCGCCGAGCCTTATCGATACCAGATAGTTGGCGCCCAACCCGATCAGCATCCCGAAGGCCATCATAATCAGCATGATCGGGAATCCGATGGTTATGCCCGCAATGCCCAGGGGGCCCACGCTGTTTCCTACGAAAATCCTGTCCACAACGTTGTAGAGGGCGTTGACCAGCATGGCCACAATAGCGGGGATGGAGAACTTCAAAAGAAGCCTTACGACCTTCACTTCACCTAACTGCTTTGAGTGATCCATTTTTCTTTCTCCTCATCGGTTTCCAACCGGTAATTTATCTGTCACCGTCATGGTCTGTTAAATTCTCTAAAACCCTTTTCAGATAATCTTCAAATTCCTGTATTTCCTTCTCAGTAAAACCTTTATAAAAGATCTCGTCCGTCTCGCGAATCACCTTTTCATAAACAGATCTCATTTCTTCATTTTTATTGGTAACATAGATAAGAACTTTGCGCCGGTCCTCCTTACAGGGAACACGTCTGATAATACCAGCATCCTCCAAACGGTCAAGCATGCAGGTAAGAGTTGACTTCTCTAGAGCAGTTCTTTTTGACAACTCCTGTATGGAAACACCGTCTTTCTGCCACAGAAAAAACAAAATCCTGCCCTGCGCCGGATTTATCTCATCAACATCGTTCTCTTTCAGTTTTTGAAAGGACCGGGGAGATACCGCCGGTTTTTTTAGTAGCTGTAAAATAAGTGTGGGTAATCACCAGTAACCTCCAGGGAGAAAAGAAGGAGTTTTTCCTGGAGAAAAGAAGAAAACCTCCAATGCAATCCAGTCAAAATCACAAAGGAGGTTTCTTCT
>CADDZA010000059.1 GCA_902812435.1 Clostridia bacterium | reverse complement strand
CTATTTATGGGGTATTTTCCTGCCTGCTCGGGTTAAAAAATGCGAATTTATAAAGTTTTGCCTTGATACCGCCTTTCTTGCGCTGCATGGGCTTCAGGGATTAGATGCGGAGTTCCTGTAAGATTTTTTTCTTAAATGCCAAAAACTGCCCTCTCCGGATACCTCGGCAGGAATATTGTACCAGCTCCCCTGAAGTAGAAGTTATTTTAGGGGGCAAAGTTCCGGGCCTTGTCCTTTTCCATGCTCCCCCTAATTCTAATAAAAGAAAAGGCCGCCGCTGCAGCGGTAAATCCGGCTCCCGTCAGATAAGCATACCTTAATCCCATCAGAAAACTGAGGGTTTCCTGGACATCCAGGCTGATCTTGGTCATGATCGCCGGCGGCACGCAGGCATAGAGCACCAGCCCGCCGGTGGCAATACCCATCGCCATACCCATATTCCGCACTGTGGCGAGGGTACCGGAGGCTATCCCCAGGTAAGGCCGGGGGACGGCGCCCATGACGGCGCTATTATTGGGTGACTGGAAGATCCCCGTACCGATGCCGAATAAGGCCAGGCGCCAGCCTACGGCCAGGGGACCGACGGCAGCCGGCAGGAAGCCCATGGCCACCAGGGCCAGAGCGCAAACGGCCGCCCCCAGGGAAGCCAGGACCCTGGTTCCTATCCGGTCAGAAAGGGCGCCGCTGAAGGGGGCCACCGCCATCACCGCCAGGGGGAAGAAAGTCATGAGGAGCCCTACTCGACCCGCCGGGTAATGAAGAACCCGCTGCAAGTAGAAGGGGGTAAGAAAGACCATGATATACTGGGACATAAAATTGAGTAAAGCGCTGAGGAGAGCCAGGGAAAAGCCGACGTTCTTAAAAAGCTTTAGATTCAACATGGGCTGCGCGGCATGGGTCTCGATATAGAAGAAAGCCGCGCCTGCCAGTATGGCCACACCCAGCATCGCCAGGGTGGCGGTATTAAGGCCCATTTTCTGTCCCTGGTTGATAAACAGCAGGAAAGAGAAAAGGAAGATAAAGGCCGTCACCGCCCCGCCGCCATCCATTTTGCCCGGCTGGCCCTTTAACTCAGGAATAACCTTGCGCGCCCACATCAGGCCGACGATCCCGATGGGAATATTGATCAAAAAGGCCACACGCCAGCTCCACAGGGAAGTAACCAGCCCTCCCAGGGAGGGGCCCAGGGCCAGCCCCGCCGAAATGCTGATGGCGTTGATCCCCAGAGCCCGGCCCCGCTCCTGTGGGGGGAAGGCAGCTGTGATGATGGCATAAGGCACCGCCATCATCATCCCGGCAGTCACCCCCTGAACGGCCCGGAAAAGAATGAGCCAGTAAATACCGGGGGCCAGACCACAGAGGGCGGACGCTGCGATAAAGCCCGCCAGCCCCATCAAGTAGATGCGCTTATACCCCAGGATATCCCCCATGCGACCGTAGAATAAAAGCAGGCTACTGATGGTCAACAGGTAGATCATCGGCACCCACTGGGCGGTGGCGATAGGTACGCCAAAGTAGCCCGTGATAGTCGGGAGAATCACGTTGACGATGCTGGCGTCAATGGGGCCCATGATGCTGCCCAGCATAATGGCAGCCAGGGCCTGGTAACGACGCCCATAAACCCCGTCAACCTGAAAGGACATTTTCCCCTTCCTCCTTTTCCCACGGGCTGAAAACCGCCCGGAGTAGAGTTCGTATACTCTTTATATTCTCTGCCGCAAGATCAACTCCTTCTGACAACACCCCGTCCATGCTAATATTTGGAACGCGGCAGCCCGAGGCGGAACTTCCCCCTGGTTTGTATTCCTCCTATACCCCTGCTTCCCGTCATAGCGGAGTCCAGGATGTCGGAAAGGGACAGCTTCTCGTAAATCGAGGTGTAAGCAATTTTTTCGGCTATAAACACAGGATCCAGTATGTGGATCATGACCCGTTCCGGGGAGCTTGCAAAGTTGGCCCCTGCCTCAATCAAAGCCTCGTAATAAGATTGGCATCCTCCTGCAATAATTACCAGTTTGTCGCGGTCCGACTCATATTCCCGGGCGCGGCGCACAGCTTCGATGAAAAACCGCGAGGTCCGGTAACTTTCCGCACTACGGTATTCCCGTGCCTCCTTCAGCAGGCCGTCGTGCCCGGTGAGGACGAGAATGTCAGGACTTTCTTCACGCAGATAACGGTATACGACGGCAGCCTGTTCCTGCTCGGGAACATAGACGACACGGCACGGAACACCGAGCTGCAGGTACGTATGCAGGCATTGTTCACGGTATTCCCGATCTCCTTCCAAATGGAGCACCCGCCCGGGTAACTCAAAAAAATTTAAACCTTCCTCTCTTTTTCCCGCACGGAGGAGGGCAGCCTGGCGGCTCCGGTCCTGACGTGTAAGCACTTTTCTGATAGATTCGGCCTGCTTTTTAACAAACTCCCTCCTGCAGTTGTTGATCTCTGTAATGTTCTTCTTCTCTAAATCATCCAGGGGTGCGTCCGCGCAAAGCCGCATAAACAACCCTCGCAGCCGGACGGTGGTTTTTCCCTCGTTCTTTGTGATTCCTTCAACCCGGAAAAAGATATCCCCGTTGTAAGACTTGCGAGTGACAATATCTCCGACTCTGACCTCTTTCACCAGATCACCCCTCGTTTCCCAGTATTTTCCCAATAGCCTGGTACATAATATGATGAAACAGGGGGGTTGGTGTATCGGACGTTTTCCCTCTTTAAATAAAAAAGCGTGGCATTTCATTGCCACGGCCCTATTTTTTTCGTTATTACATAATTTTACCGTATTCGCCGGTACGCCGGCCACTGGCGGCTACTCCCCGGCCCTTCCCTTTTCCATCGCCTTTACGAACCGGCTGAGCACGCTGATAACCTCCTGTTTTTCTTCCTCAGCAAGGCAAGATGTCGCCTGTTCCTGGAACCGGTAAAGAACCTCTTCCCCCAGCTTTAAACGCTCCAGGCCCTCGGGCGTCAAAACAACGGGGCAGAGACGCCGGTCATCCGGGCAGTCCTCTCTCTTTATGAGGTTCTTGCGGGACAGGCTGTCCACTACCCGGGTCACCCGGCTGGGGGAAAGCCCCAGGCGCTGGGCCAGCTCCCGCATCGTCTGCCTCTTTTCCTCCACGGCCTGCAGCGCCCGGAGTTCCACGGAGGTGATCCCGGCATGCTTCAGGAGATGCTTCTCCTTTCTCTGGCACAAATGAAGCAGGGCGTCTGTCAGTGCTGTTATTTCCCGGCAAAAATCACTGCTCTTGATCACTTCTTAAACACTCCCCAAAATTGTTGGCCGTGAAATTATTGCTAATATCAATTATATTTGATCATCCCTTGCTGTCAAGGAACAAATGCCTATCATATTTGAGAACGGTGGTGGTTAAAATATAAGCAAATTTGAGCAAATCATCAAGGAGGCGACGCGTTGCCCACATCCCTGTTCCGGCCGGAACGTGTCTTTTTTGAAAAAGATGCCCTTTCCTACCCTTTGGGGGAGGAATTGTACCGCTACTTCCGGACCCAGGAGGTGGAGGTAGGATTTACAGGTTCACACAACCGCGTGACGGGAATATCCGGAGAAACACGGGGCGAGAGGTTCTTCCGGGCGAAGCGCACCCTCGTTGTGGGAGTCAGGCGGAGCAAGAAGTTTGAAACCTGCCGCCCCTCCGCCCACTACCAGCTTCCCATTGCCACCGGCTGTCCGGGGTTCTGTGAGTACTGCTATCTCCTCACCAACCTGGGCCGCAGCCCCTATGTCCGGATCTACGTCAACCAGGATGAGATCCTGCAGATGGCGGAGGACTATATCAGAAAGAGGCTGCCGGGGATCACCGTTTTTGAAGGGGCCGCCACCTCCGACCCCCTCTCCGTCGAGCGGTACTCCGGTGCCCTCGCCCGTGCGATCACCTTTTTCGCCGGGCAGCCCCGGGGCCGCTTCCGCTTCGTCACCAAATTTGCCGAAGTGGACTCCCTGCTCCCCCTCAGACATGGAGGTGCCACCAGGTTCAGGTTTTCCATCAACACACCAAGAATCATCGGCAGGTACGAACATGCCACCCCCGGCCTTGCCGAACGACTGGCAGCAGCCAGGAAGGTGGCGGCAGCAGGGTATCCCCTTGGCTTCATGATCGCTCCAATTATCACCGGGGAAAACTGGGAGCAGGAATACGGCGGCCTCTTCCGGGAGCTGGCCCCCTTTGCGGAGATCACAGGTCTCACTTTTGAGTTGATCACCCACCGCTTCACCCCCCGGGCGAAAAGCACGATCAGAGAAATCTTCCCCCAGACAAAGCTCCCTCTCGAAGAAGGGGACAGGACATTCAAGTGGGGGCAGTTCGGCTACGGTAAATACGTCTACCCGAAAGAAGTGCACAACAAAATCGAAGCATTCTTCCGTAGCTTGATAGAAAAGAACTTCCCCCATGCCACGATAGAGTACCTGGTGTAGCAGGGGCAGGCCGTTTCCGCTCGCAACTGTGCACCCATGCGGTGTCCGCACATCGGCGCACCCGTATTATGGAAAAAATAATTAAGGGAACGAATCTTCCGCTACGTTCCCTTAAATCTATTTCGTGTACTTGTCGGCTACCGTCGAGGCCCCGCAGGAATCCGGCTTGATCTTGGCATCGAAGCCGCTCCCCACGATCATCCCCACGATATCCCGGATCAGTTCCTTGGTTTCCCCGTTTTTACCGATGTCCAGGTGGATCTCCAGGTCGAGTTCGCTGTGTCCCCTTTCGGCAAGGCTTTGGGCAAGTTTGCTGGCCACCTCCAGGCTCATGGCGGCCTCGATGAAGATCCTCTGGCGCAGGCTTTTCAGCTTTTCATAAGGCTTGCGCCGGTAATAGTAACGCGCCCCCCTGCCGACCCGGTGCACCACAAGGGCTGTTACAAAGTGGGTCTCCTCCCGTACCTGGGAGTCGGTCCCGATAATGATCTTGTACGAAAAATTCTCGTTGCTCGTAACGTAGTCGATGATATCGGTAACGACCTCATCCCAGTTCAGTACGCCTTTAGTTGGACTGACGAAGCGCATGACCGATCTTCCTCTCACGTGCCCTGAGGATGGCGTTTGCCAGACCGGCAAACTCGTGCAGGTCGAGGGTTTCCCCACGCCTTTCCGGGGCAATTCCGGACTCCGCGAAGATGGCGGAGGCATCAACCGGCTCCAATAATGCTGCTTCCTGCAGGGCATTCCGTATAGTTTTGCGACGGTAGCAAAAAGCGGCCCTTACCACCTGAAAAAAGAATCCCTCGTCGGCCACTTCCACCGGTGGACTCTTTCGGCAGCGCAGCCTGACAACCGCCGAGGTTACTTCGGGGGGCGGCAGAAAGGCCTGCGGCTTTACCGTAAACAAAAACTCGGGCTCGGAGTAATACTGTGCCACCACCGAAAGGGAGCCGTACTCCTTTCCCCCGGGCCCGGCCACAATGCGTTCCGCCACCTCTTTCTGAACCATAAAAACGAGGAGTTCCGCACGGAACTCCCCCTCCAGCAAACGCAGCAACAGCGGACTTGTCAGGTAGTACGGGAGATTCCCGATCACCTTGCAAGGCCGCTTTACCCAGGGAGCATACCGGGCCACAATTTCCCGAAAATCCACCGTGCGGGCATCACCTGCTACCAGCCGTACATTATGGTAATCCTGCAAGACCTCGCCTAAAAGGGGGAACAGGGATTCGTCAATCTCCACTGCGATCACCAGTCCCGCCCGCCGGGCGCAGGCGGCGGTAAGGATCCCGAGACCGGGACCGATTTCCACCAGCACATCTTCCCCGTCCAGTTCGGCGGCGGCGGCGATCTTTTCGGCAATGCCGGCCTGCCATAAAAAATGCTGGCCAAGGCCTTTCTTCGGCCCCAAACCATAGCGATCCAGCAGTATGCGTATTGCTGTCGGCGAGGTTGGTTGCAACTTTCACAAGCCTCCAATCAAGCTTATTATACTATAAAAACCGCAAACATTCCAAAAAGTTGCGAAAACCAGCCCATACCGGCTGGTTTTCGACATTCCGCTTATGAAGACTTATGGATCGGTGGTCACTCCAGAATGTAAACACTGACCGTGCGTCTCCCCCATCTCTGGCAGTCGGCCTCCGATGGGAAGAACACGTCAATCCTGTTTCCCTTGATGGCGCTCCCCACGTCAAGGGCGGTAGCGTAGCCGTAGCCCTCTACGTACAGCCGCGTTCCTAAAGGTATCACCTGGGGATCGACGGCCACCACCCCGTATCTTGCAATCTGGCCCGTCGCCGTATACCTGCCCGCCTTGGCACTGTATGCCGTCGCCCTCATCTCCATCACATTTCTGAAGCGGAGGACGGAGCCGCCGCGATACGCTGTGCTCAGAGTCCCGAAGGCAACTATGCGGCTGACCGCCGGACGCAGAACCCGTTCCTGGAGGATTTCCCGTGCGGACGGCTTTCCATCAACATAAGTCACCTTGACGAGGCGCTCCCCTTCCCCCGGGTTTCCGGCCCTGACCAGGCGCATCCGGCCGCGTTCCATTGAGGGGTCGGCCCTCCTCTCCAGGGGAACCGGCACCTCAAAGCGCTCGCCCTCGATCTTCTCGAGAACCCTTGTGATCTTAATCTCGGTGTTGTTTTTTACAACCTCCCGGAGAGGCAGGTTGAGGCGATCCCTGGGGCCAAGGGATACCCCTGCCTTCTTAAGCACTTCTGCAACAGTGACGGGTTGCGTCAGAATCTCGTCAGTGTTTCCATCCGCGGTCAGGCGCACCCTGACACCACGGACCACCTGGGCAGTCATTCCTTTTTTTACCAGGGTGGCAGGCCCCAGCCTCACCACATCCTGCGGTCCCAGAACGATGCCTGCCTCGCACAGGGCTGCGCCCAGTGTGCGTTGCAGGGTTTTGTGTTCCACAACCTTACCGTCGACATAAATCTTGATCTGCTGCCTGGCGCTGGCGGCCGTTCCCCAAACCAGGACGACTACGAAACAGGCAAGCAGCGCCAGCCGTGCCGGAAGGGATTTCAGACATTTCCCTGTTTTGATTGCGTTCATCCCCCTTCCATGCATAACCATTGATTTCCTCTTATTAACAGGCATCTTCTTTTATTAAGCGGGTTGTCACATAATATTCTATTCGGGACCTGATCCAAAATTCCTTCCTTCCTTGGAAAAAATTTTTCCAAAAAGAAAAAGCCCCGGATATAGGGCTTAATTTTTTCCTCTCTTATTCCATAACATAAACGTTAACCTCACGCTTCCCCCATTTATAGCATTCGGCGGCGGAATCAAAGAAGAGGTCGATGCGGTTCCCCTTGATCAATCCGCCCGTATCCACCGCTCGTGCCGGGCCGTATCCCTCGATATACAGCCTGGAACCGAGGGGTATTACATCCGGGTCAACCGCCACCCCTCCCACGTAGGGCATAACCCCGGTGGCCGTCGGATTTCCGGTATGGGTGTAAGCAGTTGCAACAACCCTGATCACCCGGCGCGCATTTCCCCCGGGCCCATCGTCGCGAGAGGCGGTCTGCCGCACCTCCGGCGTTGTCCTGGCCCCGTAAGCTATGATGCGGGGAACGGGTTTCTTGATGACCTCGCTGCCGAGCTCTTTCCTGGCAACCTCCTGCCCGTTTTCAGTTGTAACCTCGAACTTTTTCAACAGAACGCCCGGCCGACCCGGGGATAGCACCCTGGTTTCGCCGGGGGCCAGGTGGAGATCCCCGACCCTTCTGACGGGGAATGGAATGGGCTCTTCTTCGCCGACGATCCTATTGCGCACGCGAACCACGTTTATTTCCGGTATGTTCCCTTCACCTGTGACGATTTTTGCTTCTGCCCGGTCCTTCCCGCCCAACTCGACACCTGCATCCTGCAGGATGCTTTCCAATCGTGGGAAGGGCGCACGGGTCACAACGGTTCCTCCATCCACCTGAACCCTGACAGGAGTATCCTCAAAGACATGGAAAGCAACTCCTTCGCCCTGTTTATAGCTTATACCGAATTGCACGACGCGCCTTGCCTCCGAACTGAGCGGTTTTGCAAAAAAGTCCTGCCAGAGGGCGCCGTAAGCAACCGGGAACTGCTTCCCCAAAACGCCGCCCAGCTGCAGACCAAGAAGCAGTAACGCAAGGGCACCGACCGTTAAAATCCTCTTTCTGGAAATGCCTCGCGGCTTTGTTGTTGCGCTGAGATCAAACTCCAGCAACTCCAATCGCGTCATCTTACCCTCCCCTCCTGGGATTGGTTTTACATCCATTATTTCCCATGACAACCCTTTCTATTCATCAAGTTGTCTCTGGAGGGGGTTTCGACACCCTGTAATTCTTTAAGTATTAATCGCCACTGCCTCTTGAAGCCTACATTATGGGAAGCATTTCCCGGATTAGAAAATAAAGCTCAGATAACATATTTTGAATTAACGGTAGAGAAATGGGAGGGAAAGCAGATGAGGCATCAAGAACACTTCTGGTTCGGAACGCCTTTCTCCTATTGGGAGAGTAAACATGAAAGTCCGGCGGAGGAGCGTTTTGCCGATAAAGGGGTGCAGATATTGAAAGGAGAATATGCTGCCGGGAGGGCCCAGGCAGGCGATCTGCTCCAAACCCTCACCCCGCTGGTGCAGCAGGCCTTGGTCGAGGGGATGGAAGCCTTTGTCTTCGCCTTCAGCAAATGCCTGCTGAAGAAGCTGGTCGGGGACCTTTTCGGCTAGGCGGAACCAGAAATGTTCAGGCAACCAGGTTGAAGAACCGCCTGGCGTTGGCTGCCGTGGCTGCAGCCACCTCCTCCGGGACGGTTCCCTTGATTTCCGCGATTGTCTCAACCACCGCGGTTAAGTAAGCTGGTTCATTGCGCTTGCCCCGCCAGGGCTGCGGGGCGAGGTAGGGGCAGTCGGTTTCCAGGAGCAGCCTGTCCAGGGGAGCGGTACGGAGGATCTCCCTTAAAAGGTTGTTCTTGGGGTAGGTAAGGGTCCCTCCAATCCCCAGGTAGTAGCCGCGGGCCAGGCATTCCTCCGCCATTTCCATGCCCCCCGAAAAGCAGTGCAGGACAACCCCGTTCAGACCGGGAAATTCACTTAAAATTGCCATAGTCTCTTTATGAGCCTCCCGGTCATGGACGATCACCGGAAGGCGGCATTCCCGGGCCAGCTCGAGCTGCTTTCTGAAAACGGCATCCTGGACGTCCGGAGGAGAAAAATTGTAATGAAAATCGAGTCCGATCTCACCCCAGGCAACCACCCGTTTCCTTCCGGCAAGCAGCCGCAGCCCCTCCCACATCCGGGGGACCACTCCGGCAGCCTCGTGAGGATGCACACCTACCGCGGCGTAGAGATCCGGCTCCTCTTCCGCCAGCGTCACCGCCCGGCGGGAGGAAGCGAAATCGCTCCCCACACAGATGACCGCCTTGACTCCCGCAGAGCGGGCTCGGGCGAGCACATCCGCCCGGTCCCGGGCAAACTTGGTGTCCTCTAGATGGGCGTGGGTATCGATTATTTCATACTTCCCAACGGTCAGCGCAGATCAACCCTTTCCCTATCCTGTAAATACGTTCTGGTTATCCTTGCAGGCGCCGCGACCTACGAAGGTTATTACTCGCCCTTGACGAAGGAGCAGCTAACGGCAGCCGAACTGAGGCATGGATGCCGAAGTAGCCGACTCCGATGCATGGATGCAGCGTAGGAGGCGGTCGGCTGCCGTCTGCGACGAGTTTTAGGGCGAGTTAAACCGGAGTCCGGGAGCAAGCGCAAGGATGACCAGATTTCATCCTCTGTTGGTGTCGCCGGAGGCGGCGTGGTGGTCTGCCATGAAAATACATCAATTCACCGGCGGTCTGACGCTCGGCTCCCGATCCCAGTCCGACAGTACAGCGAAGCCGCAACTCCGTAACAGGTGAAATTTAAGTAAGCGAGCGACCTACGGAGGTTGTTATCTCGCACTTGACGAGGAGCAGCGGGGCATGGAGGTCAAACGGAAATTAAAGCGCACCGATGAGCGCCTATTTCACCGGGGTTCCTGCCGGGATATCCCTTTCCACCGTCAGGACGCCGAGCCTGTCTTCCACCTTTGCCGCCAGGATCATGCCGTGGGAAGTAACTCCCCGCAGTTTGGCGGGAGCCAGGTTGGCAACCAGCACAACCTTCTTCCCAACCAGTTCCTCCGGTGTGTAATACTGGGCGATACCGGCCACCACCGTCCGCTGTTCTCCTCCCAGGTCAACCTCGAGCTTCAAGAGCCGGTCCGCCCCCTTGATCCTTTCCGCCACCAGCACCTCGGCTACTCTCAGGTCCAGCCTGGCGAAATCGTCGATGGTGATTTCCGGCCTGACACCCTGCTTCTCCAGGCAGGGGACCCTTTCCGCATGGGGTGACGCCTTGATATCCTGTGCTGGGCTTTTCGCCGCCTCTCCGTTTCCGCCCACATCTACTGTCATCCGGTCTCCGTCCCTCTCCTCCTGGATGCGCGGGAAAATTCCCGCCCCCCTCTTGATCCTGAGGCCGGCGGGGAGTTTGCCCCACCCGGCGGTGCTGTCCCAGGTATGGAGCTCGGGGCGATCCGTAATGCCGAACTGCTCCCAGACCTTCGGCGGGAAGACGGGCATGGCGGGGCTGCACCAGATGGTCAGGATTCTTACGGCCTCGCTCAGGTTGTAGAGGACGGTCGCCAGGCGCTTCCGGCCATCCTCGCTCCGGGCCAGAACCCATGGGGTTGTTTCGTCAACATAGCGGTTCGCCCGGTGCACCAGCTGCCAAACCGCTGCCAGGGCCCCCGCAAAATCAAAGCGCTCAAACTGCCGCTCCACCTCGGCCTTGGCCTCCCGGGCGGTTTCGATAAGTTCCCAGTCCGGCGCCAGAGCCGGCCCCGGCTCGGGCACAATCCCGCTCCAGTACTTCTCCAGCATTCCAAAGGTGCGGCTGATCAGGTTCCCCAGGTCGTTGGCCAGGTCGGTGTTGATCTTGTTTATCAGGCTGTCTTCGCTGTAGTAGCCGTCGCCGCCGTAGGGGAGTTCCCTCAGCAGGTAGTACCTTACGGCGTCAACCCCGTAGCGGTCGATGAGAACCAGGGGATCCACCACGTTCCCCTTGGATTTCGACATTTTTCCGCCCTCCAGGAGCATCCAGCCGTGCCCGAAAACGGTGCGGGGGAGTTCGATCCCGGCCGCCATGAGAATGATCGGCCAGATTACCGTGTGAAAGCGGACGATATCCTTCCCGACCAGGTGCACGGTATGCGGCCAGTAGCGCTCGAATTTTTCGTCCCCGTCCTGCCAGCCGAGGGCGGAAAGATAATTCACCAGGGCGTCAAACCAGACGTAGACCACGTGCCTGGGGTCGAAGGGAACCGGAATCCCCCAGCTGAAGGTGGTGCGGGTAACGCAGAGATCCTCCAGACCGCCCTTGACAAAATTGATCATCTCGTTTCGGCGCGAGACCGGTTGGATGAATTCCGGGTGCTCCTCAATATAGGCCAGGAGCCGGTCCTGATATTTGGAGAGGCGAAAGAAGTAGCTTTCCTCTTTTAACAGTTCCACCGGGCGCCCGCAGTCCGGGCAGTTCCCGTCCTGGAGTTGCCTTTCCAGCCAGAAGGTTTCGCAGGGGGTGCAGTACCAGCCCTCGTAGGTGGATTTGTAGATGTCCCCCTGGTCGTAGATTTTCTGGAAAATGGCCTGGACCGCCTTTTCATGGCGCGGCTCCGTCGTCCTGATAAAATCGTTGTGGGTGCACTCCAGCCTCTGCCACAGGTCCTTGAAGGTGGCCACGATCCTGTCCACGTATTCCTTGGGGCTCATACCCTGTTCCCGGGCTTTGCGCTCGATCTTCTGGCCATGTTCGTCGGAACCGGTGAGGAAAAATACGTCGTAACCCCGCAGCCGTTTGTAGCGGGCGATACAGTCCGCGGCCACGGTGGTGTAGGCGTGGCCGATGTGGAGTTTATCGCTGGGATAATAAATAGGAGTCGTCACGTAAAAGATTCTCTCACTCATGATTGCCGCCCGGTGCTGCCCCACGGCTACCAGGCTCCGCCCCTTTCATCCATGGAAATTTTCTCAAGGGATTATTATACCACATAAAACTGCCGGTTACGCCATAACCGGCGGATACGATGCTGTCAAGTAAAAGTAGGTTGTTCCCTGTAACCACCAAAGCAACTCAGCCAGATTAAATTTTAGAAACTAAACATGAATCATAAAGATTAAAAACATACGGTTGGCGGCCTTGACTGCTAC
>CADDZA010000058.1 GCA_902812435.1 Clostridia bacterium | reverse complement strand
CGCAAAACGTGTGCCTATGCATTTTTCGTTTTTGCCTCGGTTCCGAACCCGCTAACCCTTGATATTAAAGGATCGCTCTTCGAAATTATCGCTAAAAATGCCTCGGTACTGTCGAACTCCGGTCTGTTACCTCGGCACTTGCCACCCAATGCACTGGCAAGGACGGAAGGGAGTGAGAAACCAAACCCAACAAATTAAGGAATTTCAAATTTGGTTTAAAAAATCAAAAGGGAGGAAAAAAATTGAGCCGTATTAGGCGAACTATCCATATTGAGGAAAAGCTGCCAATCCTACAGATCATCCCTTTAAGCCTGCAGCACTTAATGGCCATGTTTGGAGCAACGGTACTGGTGCCATACCTGTTTCATATTAATCCGGCCATTGCTTTATTGATGAATGGCATTGGTACAATTATTTATACTCTTGTTACCAAGGGCGGGATTCCAGCCTATCTGGGTTCCAGTTTCGCTTTCATTGCGCCAACCCTTTTGATTATCTCCAAAGTTGGATACAGCCATGCCCAGTCGGGTTTTATCTTCTTTGGCCTGATCTTTGTGGTAGTATCCTTCATTATTCGCTGGGTGGGTACGAAGTGGATTGATATCGTTATGCCACCACCCGTTATGGGGGCCGTGGTTGCAGTTATCGGTCTGGAATTGGCCCCGGTAGCCGCCCAAATGGCGGGATTAGCTCCTACACCGGGTCAGCCTTATACAGCCGACCCCAATGTAATTACGGTTGCTATTTTTACCCTGCTCGTTGGAGTTATCGGTTCTGTGGTGTTTCGTGGCTTCCTCCAGATCATCCCCGTTTTGATAGCGGTCGTGTGCGGCTATCTGCTCGCCCTTGCCAAGGGTATGGTCGACCTCAGCATCATTGCCAGAGCGCCGTGGTTTGCTTTCCCCAAGTTTAGCGCCCCGGTTTTCGATCCCAGCGCCATTGCCATAATTGCACCGGCAGCCCTGGTGGTGTTGGCGGAACATATTGGTCATTTGATAGTCACGGGCAACATCGTCGAACGCGACCTGGTAAAGAAACCCGGTTTGCACCTATCCCTTTTGGGTGACGGCATCAGCAACATACTCTCAGGATTTACCGGTTCTCCCCCAAATACTACCTACGGAGAGAATATAGGTGTTATGGCGATCACTCGGGTTTATTCTGTGTGGGTAATTCGCGGTACTGCTATAATTGCCATTGCTGTGTCTATGATTGGTAAATTTGCTGCCGCCATTAAATCTATTCCTGCTCCGGTAATGGGTGGTATCACGATCCTGCTCTATGGTACCATTGCCGCTGCCGGTATCCGCCTGTTGGTCGAGCAAGCGGTTAACTACAGCAAAAATTACAATATCGTCCTTTCAGCCGTTGTATTCATTATCGGGGTGAGCGGTGCCAAGATCACCATGGGCACAGTTGAGATGAAGGGCATGGCCCTGGCCGCGGTAGTGGGAGTAATACTGGCGCTCATCATTTACCTGTTTAATTCCTTAGGCTGGCTCAACGAGGATCTGGAAAAACCCGGTGAATCTTTAAGCCGCAAGCAATCGACACAATAAATGAGTGTCCTGACGGAGTACCATGATAACATGACAAAATAAAAAATATAATGTGCTCGAAGTGACGGGTAAAGTCCCATTTTCATTTCGAGCCTTTTATCTTTTAAAAGGCCAACTAGCTAACTTTCAATAACTCGGAATACTTCTGTCTTGAAAATATGTCCCAATCCCGATTTATCCTTGCGCTTGCTCCCGTACTCCGGTTGAACTCGCTTATAACGCGTCGCAGACGGCAGCCGACCGGCTCCTATGACGCCATCCATGGCGCATAGTCGCCTATCTCAACCTCCTATTTCGATTCGGCTGCCGTTAACTGCTCCTCGTCAAGGGCGAGATAACAACCTCCGTAAGGTCGCTGCGCCTGCAAGGATAAACCACTATTTACATTCTTTTGATGGTGCCGCTTGGGCGTCATGAGCATCTAACTGTTGAAAGCAAAAGTCAACAGTTTTTTTATTGTTATGCCTTATGTGTAAGGATAACACTGTCCGATAATAGATCTGGCTATGCCGGGTTATAAAGCAGCATCTGAAGTAATCCACGATTTATTTTTTGGTATAATAACGACGAGGGAGTGAACGAGCTTGCAGGACAAAGCAAAGAAACTCATGCATATATCGACCTACGGCTGTCAGATGAACGAGCATGACTCGGAAATAATGCGCGCCCTGCTTGAAGAGAGTGGCTACCAGTGGACAGACAACATCCACGAAGCCGATCTTGTGGTAATTAATACCTGTTCAGTCAGGGAGCATGCGGAAAAAAGGGTGCTGGGCTTATTGGGCAATTTGAAGCATCAAAAGGAAAAAAAACCCGGGTTGATCATCGCACTGGGAGGTTGTATGGCTCAAAATCCGGAAATCCAGGAGTTCATTCGTAAAAAAGCACCCTACGTCGATGTTGTTTTCGGCACAAGAAATTATCATAAACTCCCTGCCTTGATTAAGGAAGCCGAAGAGACTATGTCAAATGTATTTGAACCGACATGCGAAGACGAGGAAATTCCAGGCATTCTCCCCGTTCACTACGCAAGCAGGGTGAAAGCCTACGTCACTATCATTTACGGCTGCAATAATTTTTGTACCTACTGCATCGTTCCATACACCAGGGGAAGGGAAAAAAGTCGTCCCCCGAAGGAAATCTATGAAGAGGTCGTGCGACTGGCCGATCAAGGTTTCCTTGAAGTTATGCTGCTGGGGCAAAATGTCAACTCCTACGGCAAGGATCTGGAAGAAGATATCAACTTCGCCAAGCTTTTAAAAATGCTTGACCGAATACCGGGGCTTGCACGCATACGTTATACGACTTCCCATCCAAGGGATTTTACCGATGAACTCATTGATACCATTGCAGACTCAGAAAAGGTCTGCGAGCATTTTCACCTGCCTCTTCAGGCCGGAAGCAACAACATCCTTAAAAAGATGAACAGGGGTTACACGCGGGAAGACTATTTCAAGCTGACTGAAAAAATCCGACAAAGAGTTCCCGGAGCCAGCATAACGACGGATATAATCGTTGGATTTCCTGGTGAAACCGATGAAGATTTTTTGGAAACCCTCGATCTCGTAAGGAGGGTCCGTTTCGATGCGGCCTATACATTCATCTATTCCCCGCGCTACGGCACCCCCGCTGCGAAAATGAAGGATGACATCTCTCAAGAGGCAAAAAAAGAGCGGCTTAAGGAATTGAATCAAGTGCAAAACCAGATCACGCTGGAAATAAACCAGGCTTATGAAGGCAAGACCTTTGAGATCCTTGTCGAAGGGAGAAGCAAGACAAATTCCGACCGGTGGAGCGGTAGAACTCGAACAAACAAGATTGTCGTCTTCGATGGGGAAGAGGATCTTGAAGGCAAGCTGGTAGACGTAGAAATTGAATGCGCCCGGACCTGGACATTATTTGGTTTCTTAAAAAACGAACAAAAAAAGAGGAATCTTTAACCCTTTCAAGAAATAAAAGATATAAATCCACTGGAGGTGAATACTTTGTCATACATCGAAAAGGCCCAGGAACTCGGTCGAGCCCTATTGGAATGCGAAGAAACCATTATACTGCGGGCGGCGGAAACAAACCTTGATCATGACCAGGAAGCCCAAAGACTGATCAGGGAGTTTCAGCAAAGGTTCAAAAAAATTCAGGACTCGCAGGAGGCGGGGGAGGAAGTCAGCGATCAAGAGTGGCAGGAGTTCAACGATGTTCAGGAAAAGATGAAGGCCAACAAGGCCGTTCAGGCCTACTTTGCAGCGCAGCAGAACTTTAAGAAACTGCTGGAACAGGTGAACACGATCATCAACCAGGTTTTAGCAGGCAATTCGTGTTCCTCTTCGTGCTCCGGCAACTGTTCCGGGTGCATGTAAACCGTTTCTTGTTTCTTCTCGGGGTGGCATAAGTTGGGTACCTTAACGCCGATGATGGATCAGTACCGGGCTATTAAGAAACAATACCCGGACTGTTTACTTTTCTTTCGCCTGGGTGACTTTTACGAACTGTTTGGGACCGACGCAGAAAAGGCAGCAAAGGAGTTACAAATAGTTCTTACAAGCCGTGAGATAGGCAAGAATCAAAGGACCCCCATGTGTGGTGTTCCCTACCATGCGGCCGATAGCTATCTCAAAAGGCTGTTAGACAGCGGCTATAAAGTTGCAATCTGCGAGCAGCTAGAAGAGCCAAAACCGGGTAAAAATCTTGTAAAGCGGGATGTTGTTAGGGTTCTGACTCCGGGTACAGTCTTGAACCCAATCTTTCTTGATCAGGAAAAAAATAATTATATTTTATCTCTGCATCTAAGAAAAGATACCATAGGATGTGCCTGGTGCGATGTCAGTACCGGTGAGTTTATGATGGCTCAGTTTACGGGTCCATCCTATGAGGATTACCTGATTGATCTGATGAACAGGCTCCAACCTGTGGAATGTATTATCAGAAGTGAACAGATCCCTTTTTTAAAAACCTCGATAACAGGCTACTGGCAGGAACAAGGGGTTCATGTAACCCATCTCAAAAATACAATAAACCGCGATAAGGCAGTGAATTCAGTCTACGAACAATTTGATCATTCGGACCTCGTAGGTATAGACAGGCAAGCCCTCGAAGAAGGGCTTGTTGCCGTTGCTTACCTTCTTTCTTACATAGAAAGCACGCAAAAAACATCCGAACTGCCCTTTCGCTCCTTATCCGTCTTTACTCCCCATAGTCGCATGTACCTGGATACTATGACAAGAAGAAACCTAGAGATCTTTGCAACACTGCGTGACGGCAAAAAAGAGGGGAGCCTGCTCTGGGCATTGGACCATACATACACTCCGATGGGTGCCCGGATGCTCCGGAACTGGCTGGAATTTCCCCTGCTCGACGTGGGGGAAATCCAGGAGAGGCAGTCAGGAACTGAGGAACTGGTTAATAATTTTTTTTTGCGGAACGAACTCAAGGAATGTTTGAAAGATATCTATGACCTGGAACGGATTATTGGGCGTGTGGAGTGGCAGGTAGCCCACCCGCGGGATCTGCTTGCTTTGGCAAAATCACTGGAGGTGATCCCGCGCATCAAACAAGCGCTTAACGAGGCTGGTTCATCCTATTTGCAAAAACTTAATAAAGAACTGGACCCTGCTGAAAATACGCGAGATCTCATTAAACAGGCAGTCGCAGATAACCCCCCTGTAAACATCAAAGAATGGGGGATCATCAAGAATAATTACCACCCAGAGGTGGACAGATTAAGGTCAATCATTAACCAGGGCTCCACCTGGATTAAGGAGCTTGAAGCAGCTGAACGCCTCCGGACCGGGATCAAGTCGTTAAAAATAGGTTTTAACAAGGTCTTCGGGTATTACATAGAGGTTACCAAACCTAATTTATCGCTGGTTCCATCCGACTACGTTCGAAAACAAACCCTGACACAAGCAGAACGTTTCATCACACCCGAACTCAAAGAAAGAGAGGAGGCCTTCCTGGGAGCAACAGAACGCCTGCAGGATTTGGAGTACAACCTCTTTATCGAGATACGCCGCAAGGTGGGCTTGGACTCCCAAACAATCCGGCGGAACGCTGTAGTTCTGGCGCAGCTCGATTGTTTATTATCCTTTGCCGAAACATCCTTGCGTTACAACTACGTCAAACCGGTAGTCAATGAAACCGGCATCATCAAGATAAAGAACGGACGCCATCCCGTCCTGGAGCAAATTATAGGTGAAGGCAGTTTCATCCCCAACGACCTCTGCATCGGCCAGGAGGATAACAGGATTCACCTGTTGACGGGGCCCAACATGGCCGGCAAGTCGACATTTATGCGTCAGATGGCCCTTTTGGTTCTGATGGCCCAGTGCGGCTCCTTTGTTCCCGCGGAGGAGGCTGAAATCGGGATCGTCGACCGGATCTTTGTTAGGGCAGGTGCCATGGACGATCTGGGAAAGGGGCAGAGCACCTTCATGATGGAGATGAGCGAAGTCTCCTACATCCTCCAGCATGCAACAAAAAACAGTTTTATTATCCTTGACGAGATCGGACGGGGAACCGGTACCTTTGACGGGTTGGGAATTGCCTGGGCAATCGTGGAGTACATCCACGACAGGATCGGGGCCAGGGTGCTCTTCGCAACTCACTACCATCAACTAACCCAACTCGCAGACAAGCTTTCAGGCGTTGTTAACTACTCTATAGCAGTGGCTGAAAAAGGAGACGAGATCATTTTCTTGAGAAAGGTCATCCCCGGAGGGACCGATAAGAGCTATGGAATTCAAGTGGCACGATTGGCGAAACTCCCTGAGGCGCTGGTGAACCGTGCCCGCGAGATCGCCGATTCCATGGAAGGAGAATTCCCGAAACGGGATATCAGGATTAAAAACAAGACTGTCCAGCTTGTCCTCTTTGATGAGGAGGATCAGATATTAAGAGAACTTCAGGGACTGAATCTAATTAATATTACACCGCTCGAAGCCTTAAACACTCTTTCCAACTGGCAACAGATGCTGCACAAACGCACCGAGGGGAAAAATATTACTAAAAAAAGAAGGTGAGGTGTCATAAATGTTGATCGGCCTTGATGTGGGAGGCACCTACACTGATGCCGTATTGATCGATCACGGGGAGGTTATTGAAAAAATAAAGATTCCTACGAAGCCGGATGGACTCTTGGACTCTCTGCTCAGCGCACTCGATCCCCTTTTGCAGGCCGCCCGGGGCCGAGAAATCCAACGCATTGTCTTGAGCACTACCCTGATTACCAACATGATTGCCACAAACACAGTTGATCCCGTTGCTCTGGTGTTGATCCCGGGGCCCGGGCTGAATCCGAGCAGTTATAAGTTTAAAGCCACCCAGTCTTACATTTTGTCCGGGGCCATCGACTACCGGGGCCGGGAAATAGAACCCCTCAAGGAAAACGAAATTAAAGCGTGTCTGGAAACTATCAAAAAAGAGGGGATAAAGCGCGTTGCAATAGTGGGGAAGTTCTCCCAGCGGAATAACTCACACGAACAGGCAGTCGGGTCGTATTTCGCTTCACATGCACCTGAGTTCCAGATCATCATGGGGCATCAGGTCACCGGACGCCTCAATTTTCCCAGGCGTGCCGTAACAACTTTGTTAACACTGGCCACCCAGGAGAAATTCGAAAATTTCTACAAGCAGGTCCTCCAGGTTTTAAAAGAAAGGGGCATCACCGCTCCCCTTTATATCTTGAAAGCGGATGGGGGCACACTGCCCTTTTCACAATCCCTTACCAAGCCTGTGGAAACCATCTTCTCAGGACCGGCTGCCAGCACCCTTGGTGTTCTTGCCCTTACTCCAAAAGGCCAAACGTCCGTAGTGCTCGACATCGGTGGTACCACCACAGATCTGGCTTTGATCCTTTCAGGAAAACCTCTCCTTGCTTCACGGGGAGCGAAGATAAACAACGACTATACCCAGGTCAGGGCTTTTGCAACCAAATCAGTAGCCCTGGGCGGGGACAGCATCCTGCGCGTTAATAATAATTCCCTCGAAATACTGCCCCAAAGAGAAGGCCCCGCTTACTGCCTGGGGGGTCCTCAACCAACGCCGACAGATGCGATGCGCGTAGCAGGGCTGACCGAAATCGGAGATGAGAGGCGGGCTTTTGAATGCATGAAGCGGCTTGGAGCCAGTCTTAACCTCTCCCCCAAGGATACAGCGGATCTGGTTCTAAAGCAAATGGTAAAAAAGATTGCGCAGGAAATAGACGATATGTTCCTGTCCTGGGAACAAGAACCTGCCTACCGCATCTGGGAAATCCTGCAGAAGCAGAAAATCCGGCCGCAGAATGTGGTGGGAATCGGCGGCGCGGCTCCGGCAGTTCTATCCCTCTTGGGTGAGGAAATGGGATGCCATGTCCTGGCACCGCCTCATGCGGAGGTTGCCAACGCCATTGGGGCCGCCCTTGCCAAGGTCAACCTGCGACTCAGCTTCCACTTTGACACAGAAAGGAATTTTTACTTCATAGAAGAAAACGGGGTTCAGGAAAAACTTCCGTTTCCTATTATGAGCGAGGACCAAGCAAAAGACTTTTGCTTTGCTAGGCTAAGGCAGGAGGGCCAAAAGCTCGGCATCTCCACCGACGAAGAACTGGAACTTGTCTACAGTGAGGTATTCAACATGGTGCGTGGATGGAGAACCACCGGAAAACTGTATGACATATGCGTCCAGTTCCCGACAGGTATCATGGAAAATTGGCTCGAAGAAAGGAAGGATCAAAGTGCCGAATAAAACAGGTCTGGTATTCTTCCCGGCTTTTGACTGGGCGATCTCACCGACCCACCCGGAGCGTGAGGAAAGACTGCTCTATACAAGAGATCAGCTTTTCGAAGAGGGCATAATGGACCTTCCTGAAGTGGTTGAGTATAAACCAAGGCTCGCCACCTATAAAGACATCGCCCGGGTTCATTTTTGCGTGCCCGATATCAAGGCCCAGGTGACTGAGGCACACCTGATCGCGGCTGGAGGAACCCTCGTCCTGGCGGATGCCCTGATGAAAAAGGAGATCGACAACGGGTTTGCTCTCGTAAGGCCCCCAGGACACCATTCCATGAGGGTCGTACATGGGAACAGGGGCTTCTGCAATATCCACAACGAGGCAATCATGATCGAGTATCTAAGAAAACACTATGGGTTAAAGAAAATTGCCATTGTTGACACGGATGTCCATCACGGCGACGGAACACAGGATGTTTATTGGCACGATCCGGACGTGCTCTTTATTTCTTTTCACCAGGACGGCCGCACATTGTATCCCGGTTCCGGCTTTGCCGACGAACTGGGGGGGCCCACGGCTTTCGGCACCACAATCAACATACCGCTGCTTCCCCATACGACTGATGAGGGGATTCATTACATACTGGACAACCTCGTTTTGCCTATCCTCGAGGAGTTTCAGCCGGATCTTATCGTCAACTCCGCCGGGCAGGATAACCACTATACCGATCCCCTGGCAAACATGCGCTTCACCGCTCATGGTTATGCCCTCCTGAATGATAAGCTGAAGCCCAATCTCGCCGTCCTGGAGGGAGGGTATGCCATCGAAACTGCGCTGCCCTACGTAAACACGGGGATCATTCTTGCCATGGCCGGGTTGGATTACTCCTGTGTGCGAGAACCAGATTATAGTCCGGAAAACTTCAAGGAATCTCCTGAACGCATGGATTACATCAAGGACCTGATCGCTTACCTGCACGAGGTTTGGAAAAATAGGGAGACACTCGCAGAACAGAGACAGCGCCGCACGGGAGGATACTACGAGAGGAGGAGAACTGTTTACTACGACACGGATAACATCAGGGAGCAGCAAGAAGAAAAGGTCAAGCTCTGTGCAAAATGCCCCGGCTACCAGGTTATCAGGTCCCGCGGCCTATACCCCACCAGGGCGGAACGCACGGTACTGGCGGTAGCTCTGCCCTGGCAGGCATGCCCAGAGTGCCAGGAGGAAGCCAGGGATGTTTATCAAGAAACCATTAATAATCCAAAGGGGCTTGATTTCGTTTACCTGCAGGATAAGCCAAGGGATACCTACCTTCAATACTCAGTTTCCGAAAGGTCGGAGATGCAGTTTTAATGGGCCGGATTGCGCTTCTCGATCAAGAAATCATAAACCAAATTGCTGCGGGTGAGGTGGTGGAAAGGCCGGCCTCGGTGGTCAAGGAACTGCTGGAAAACACCATTGATGCCGGTGCCACTCAAGTAACCGTTGAGATCAAGGACGCCGGGTTAAAAGAAATCAAGGTTATTGACAACGGTTCCGGTATGACCAGGGAAGATGCCATCCTGGCCATTGAAAGACATGCCACCAGTAAAATCACCACGCTGGGTGATTTAAACTGCATTGAGACTCTTGGATTTCGCGGCGAAGCCCTTCCGGCAATTGCTGCGGTGTCCAGTTTTACCCTCATAACCCGGACCCCTGCTGAGATATCCGGGACTAAGCTGACGGTTGTGGGCGGAAAGATAGATTCTGTCAGTCCTGTAGGATGCCCTCCTGGAACCCAGGTAACCGTACAGGACCTGTTTTTCAACACCCCACCCAGGCGTAAATTCTTGAAAAGTCCTAAAACCGAGGCGGGTGTTATTTCCGACCTGGTCGGTCGTTTTGCTCTCGGCTATCCGGAGATATCCTTCCGTTATTATTCAGGAAAAAGGCTCTGTTTTGCGACGAACGGTCAGGGGAATCCTCTGGAGGTCCTCGGTATTCTCTACAGCAACGAGGCGATGCGGCATTTCGTCGAAATATTTCACCAGGAAGAGGGAATCAGGCTACACGGCTTTGTTTCCCGGCCGGAATACACCAGGGCAACCCGCTTCTACCAGTCTTTTTTTGTAAACCGGCGCCTGGTTCACAACACATTTCTAAATCATGCCCTTGAGAACGCCTTTGGGGGTTTTATCACCAAGGGCCATTTCCCACTGGCCGTCCTCTACTTAACGGTGGAACCATCAACAATTGATGTTAACGTTCACCCCACCAAGCGAGAGGTACGTTTCAGCAACCCCAACCTTGTTGCAGATGTTATCCAGCAGGGGGTGCGGAAGGCTCTTGCCGGACGGCAATTTTCAACCTATACTTCCACACCTGAAACTCCGAGTTACCCACCTGTTTATAAGGAAAAGCAAATATTATTTCCGCGGGAATTCCACGAAAAAAGACTTCCCTTTACCTCTAACATGGAGGCTTTTCCTGTACAGGAGCAAGCACCGGTCAGGTTTCAATCGTTACGCGTGATCGGACAGGTGCAGGGATTGTATATCATAGCCGAAAGAGAAGGAGAGGTCTACTTCATCGATCAGCATGCAGCCCACGAGCGGATCAGATACGAAGCAATAACAGAACAGTTTAAAGCAAAGGAATTTTTTCTACAGAGGCTCGTAGTCTCTGTCGAGATTAAACTGACTCCCGAACAGAGAGAATTGTATGAAGAGTACAGGCAAATTATTGCCGGTTTAGGGTATACTCTTAAGGAAGGCCAGAATAATACGTTCAGCTTGGTGACAGTACCTGCCGAACTGCGCGACGCTCCGGAGCAATGTCTTCTGAAGATCCTTGATCTTCTACGGGAAACCGCGGATGTAAAGAAAAATCCCGACACTTTTTACGATCGGGTAACCACGCTTTTCGCCTGTAAAAGCGCAATCAAATCCGGGGACAGGTTGAGCATCGAGGAGATGCAAAAGCTCCTGGAGCAGCTTGACACAACAGCGCAGCCAGGCAACTGTCCCCACGGAAGGCCTACCTATTTTAAAATGACTAATTCCGAGCTGGCGAAGAGATTTTACCGAACTTAACCGGAGGTTTCCAGCCAATGTTACCACTCGTGGTTGTTGTGGGACCCACCGCAGTGGGAAAGTCGGAAATAGCTGTTGAACTCGCCTTAAGATTGCAGGGTGAGGTTATTTCGGCAGATTCAATGCAATTATATAAGTACTTTAACATTGGGACCGCCAAAATGACACCAGAAGAACAAAAAGGTGTTCCTCACTATTTCTTAGATCTACTGGAGCCCGACCAGGAATTCAGCGTTGCCCAGTTTCAAGGAATGGCCAGGAAAAAGATCGAGGAGATCAACCGAAGGGGAAAACTCCCATTTCTTGTTGGCGGCACGGGGCTCTACATCCAGGCAGTTATTGATCCCTATCATTTCCCGGAAACTCAAGGTATCCATGAACTGCGAAGAAAATTTCGAAAGATTTGGGCCGAGGGGAGGGGAAGCGAACTCTATAAGGAACTGCAAGAAATAGACCCCGTAACAGCAAACCGCATTCATCCCAACGACTTCCGGCGCATCAGCAGGGCCCTAGAAGTTTATTATTTAACGGGTACCCCGATTTCCGGCTTCCAGCAGAAAAGGTTTGATTCTTCCCAATATAAAATGGCCATGATAGGCCTGATCCGGAACCGTCCCGAACTTTACAGGAGGATCGATCGCCGGGTTGACTTGATGTTCGAAAAGGGCATCGTCGAAGAAACAAAATCAATACTTGCCCGGGGTTTTAATCAAGAGCTCAAACCCTTTCAATCACTGGGTTACAAACAGGTTATCGGCTATTTAAATGGTGAGTATGATCTGGCTACAGCAATCGAGCTAACGAAAAAAGCAACAAGAAACTATGCCAAAAGACAACTCACCTGGTTCCGTCGCGATCCGAGAATTAAATGGTTTTCTCTTGACGAGGAAACCAGAATCCCAGTAACATTGGATAAAATAACCCAGGAACTCCGCATCTAATCCCTGAAGCCCATGCAGCGCAAGAAAGGCGGTATCAAGGCAAAACTTTATAAATTCGCATTTTTTAACCCGAGCAGGCAGGAAAATACCCCATAAATAGCAAAA
>CADDZA010000057.1 GCA_902812435.1 Clostridia bacterium | reverse complement strand
TTAGACCCAGGGAGACATGATAGGGTTAGCAGGGAGCGATAAGTGGGTAGACCACCCAGGATAATTTAAAAAAGGCTGATAGAGTGAGTATTATAAAGATACTGTTTTAAAAAATTGAGATAGGAGGAGAAATAATGAAGAACTCGCTTCTGGGTTTGTTAGCTGAAACCAGCCTTCATCCGGGCGTCGGCCAAGTGATTGGGGCCGTAGATCTTCCGGTAGCGCGGGAGAAACCTACCGACTACCCTGTTATTGTCGGTTCAAGCCTGAAAGGCGCCTTGCGCGACCGGGCGGAACAAGTCTGGGGAATTGAAGATGAAAGGATCAAGAGAATTTTCGGCGAGCAGGACAATGCCGGCGCTATAGCGGTAACCGATGCACGGCTGCTGCTCCTGCCGGTGCGTTCGCTTAGCGGTCACTTCAAGTGGGTGACATGTCCTTATCTCCTGGAGCGTTACCATCGTGATCTGAAGCTGGCGGGAATGCTGGCAGACTTTCCGTTACCCCAGCCGGGGAACGGGCAGGCTGTAATGAATCAGAACCAGGGGCAGCTCTTTCTGGAGGAACTCTCATTCGATGTGGTTGTTGCCAATCTTACAACGGTGGTTGAGGCCATAAGCCCCCTAATCCGGCACGCCTCCGTGCGGGAGCGGTTACTAGGTGGGTTAGTAATTGTGAATGATGATGAATTCGCCTATTTTGCTCGCTATGGTCTGTCGGTAAACGCCCGCAATGTTCTGGACAACGGTACCAAAACCAGCGCGAATCTTTGGTATGAAGAATCCATTCCTCCTGATAGTCTTTTTTATGCACTATTGTTTAACCGTTCTAAAAAAGAGGTTGTTTTGGATGAGCTGAAGAGAATATTTATCGATCGGCCCTACTTTCAGGTCGGCGGGAACGAAACGGTAGGCCAGGGTTGGTGCGCTATATCATGGCTGGCGTCCGGGGGTGAGGCACTGTGATACAGACCCTCGAGCAGAAAAGAGCCCAACATGCTTTAAATAAAGTGCGTGAGATCGAGCGCGATTATCAAGGCGAGCAGTGGGAGAAGTTTGTTTCCTACGTGGAAAACCTGCCGGCGACCATTCTCACCGGCAGCCTTGGCCAAGCAGCAGCAATGCTGTTGGCACAGGCCAAGGGCGACACACGGGATGCTCATTATATCCTTTACGGTTCCTTGGAGGATTGGCTCTGCCGGGATGACCCTCAGGCACCGTATCGTGCTGAGTCTGATCTTATGGCGGCGATCGTTAATCACGACCGCACAACTTACCTGCGCGCCCAATCCGAAGCTCTGGCCTGGCTGGAATGGTTGAAGAAGTTTGCCGTGGCCTTCCTCAAGAAGCCGGATCGTACCGGGAGGTGAAAGGATGGTTCTGCCGTTATATGCTGGCCATGGCGTTCCCAAAAGGTATAGCAGAGGCTTTAATACCGGCTTATGGTACGATAAGTTCTTCGGGTTTTGGAACACAGATTGGTCGGTGGGAGAGGATGGAAAAAAGAGATGGATCCAAGAGGTGTGCACTATCCCGGTAGGGGACAAATCTCTTCTGGATGAAGCTATCCTCCGGCTAACAAGGTTGGCCCTTGCTCTCGTCGGAGAATACCGCTGCTTTAGTACTGATTGGCGCTTCGTTACCGGATTGGGACGGCCGCATCCGGTTGAGAACGGGTTTGCCTGGCACCATACGTTAGGAGTGCCCTTTCTCCCAGGATCCTCGGTGAAGGGTATCGTGCGTACCTGGGCAGAAAAATGGATTGACCCACCAGTTTCGGATGACGTGCTGCGGATATTCGGTCCAGATGGGGAGGTACGGGATAAGCACGTCGGTAGTGTCATCTTTTTCGATGCCCTCCCGGTTAAACCGGTGAAGCTGGAGGTCGACGTAATGACGCCCCATTACCTCGATTATTACCAGCAAGAGAGACCCGAAAAGCCACCTGGTGATTGGTATGATCCTGTTCCCATTCCCTTTTTTACTGTTGCGCCTGGACAAACATTCATTTTTGCAGTAGCACCCCGCCGATCAGCGGATGAGCAGAACCGCGCCGACTGCCGGCTAGCAATGGAGTGGTTAACCGATGCGCTTGCTGTTATTGGTGCCGGTTCCAAGACTGCCGTTGGTTACGGCAGGTTTACGCGACAAGAAAAAACTGAAGACGAAATCCGCCAAAGCTGTGTCATTTCTGATGATGATAATGTACAGGTAGCAAATGGATCGCCTGGCACGTCAATCAAGGAACTGAAAGTGGATGCTGTCTTAAGTCCAATCCGGGAAGAAATGGAGAGGGATGGTTATAGCAGCGATCCCGAGCGGTTTATGACCTCTTTAACTTCTAAATGGCTGAATAGGTTGCAGGATGAACGGTTATCGCTGGAGGTAAAGCAAGAAATAGCCGTTTTACTTAAGGAGTGGTACATGACCTATAAGGCCGAACAGTGGCGAAAACCAAACAAGAAAAATGCGGCAAAAATTGCGGAGATCAAGAAGTTCTTACCGGACGATGCTTAAAAGCGAGCTTTCGGGAGGAATACCCCGTGCAACTCACCATTTTCTTCACCGCTCCGGGGCCGGTGGCTGTTCCCGTTCAGTACGGGCATCTGCTCCAGGGGCTGATCTACAGCCATATGGATAATCCGGTGCTCAGGAGCTATCTGCACGAGCAGGGCTTTGCTCTGGAGAAGCGCCGGTTTAAGCTCTTCACCTTCTCGCGGCTTTTGGGGCGTGAGGTGCGCTACGACCAGGCGGCGGGCCGGCTGGTGTTCACCCCGCCGCTGCGCCTGGTGGTCTGTTCCCCCATCCCTTTCATCCTTCAGGAGCTCGGTACCGGTTTTCTCCGGAAGGGGGAGGTGCGGCTCGGGGATGCCCGGCTGGAGGTGAAGGAGTTCGCCACTGCAGCCCCCCGGGTAAGGCAGGATACCCTTCAGGTGCGGATGCTGTCGCCGGTGGTGGTTTACAGCACCCTTTCTGACGAAGAGGGGAAGAAGTTTACCTATTATTATTCCCCTTTCGAGCCGCGCTTTTCCGTTCTGGTGGCCGGCAACCTGGCGAAGAAACACCTGCTGATCTACGGGCGCCCGGCCCGGACGGAGGGGTTCACCATCAGGCCGGTACGGGTGGAAGACCGGGATATGAAGATTACCCGCTACAAGGAGACCGTAGTCAAGGGCTGGATGGGCGAGTACGAGATCCATGCCGACCCGGGGCTTCTGCAGATTGCCCTGGATGTCGGCCTGGGGGCGAAGAACTCCCAGGGCTACGGCTGCTGCACCCCGGTGGACAGTGCCGCCAAGCAATGTTGCGGCTCACTGCGCCATGAACGATAGCCCGGCATCTCCGGAGAGTGTGATTGCTATAGTAACCGGTTACTATGAAAAACAGTAACATTCTATCTCGGTGAAACTTTTTATATCTGCTATGGTAAAGATAGTCGTTACCGCTATATAAGCAGGAGGTGATCAGATGGGTTTCATCAGCGCCATCCGTTCCCTTGGGGCACTATCCCCGGGGAAAGGGCTTGAGTCATATCTCATTTTTCCGATGGAAAAGGGAGGCAAGCTGATCCGGATCGCCCTCCGGGTGGCCGACCGGGAGGCGGAGCCGCTCGATGTGTTGGGTGTGGCCTGGATCGATCTGGCCGACCAGCTAATGGAGCCGGAGATGAAGGAGAAATACCTCTATCGCAAGCGGGCCGGCAGTGCTGCCACCTGGGGATTTAGTCCGATTCATCTGATGGGAAAGCCGAAGAAAAACGTCGTTCAGGGCCGGGAAGCGATCCTGGGGAAGGACGATGACTGGGCGGGGGACAAGGACTGCCATCTTTTCAAGATCAGGAACAAGCTGCTGGTCGATTACGAACGAGAAGAAGCCTTCACCCCCGGCTCGGTGGACCGGGTGATGGCCGAACTTCCGGAAAAGCTGGAGCAGGTTTTGCCCCACCTGGATCCGAAATCATCCCACGCCTTCATCTTCGGGTTGGAAGGGGATAATGGCAGTTTCCTCTATCCCGGTGAGATTCCCGCCTTTGTCAGTTACTTTAAGCGGAAGCTGGAGAACACTCTGCAACTGGGGGAGGAGCAGGTCCGGTGCGCCTATTGCCATAAGCCCTGCACACCCCGTTCCCTGAGCAAGATCTTCAAGTTTTCCACCAGGGATAAGGTTAACGTTTGCCACGGGCTGGACAAGAAAAAGGAGCCATGGGATTTCCCCATCTGCGATGATTGCTTTAAGAGGATCTCCTCCGGCCGGGACAGGCTGCAGATGAAGCTGAGCAATAACACAGTGCTTCCCGGGATCAATATCTGGACCCTGCCGGAGGCGGTCGGAGGCGGCGGGGGACACCTCCTGCAGCACCTGATCGGCAGCATGGAGGAAAGCCTTTCTGACGACAGGCTGCAGAGCCCCTCGGAGAAAAGGGAATTTCAGTACTTCTCCCGCCTGGCCCGGGAGGGCAGCGGTCTGGTCTTTCACTTCATCTTCTGGGAGAGAAACAACGCCCAGGAGCTGGTGCACCTGATGGTGGAAGACGTGCCCCCGGAGCGGCTGGCCTTGCTGGAAAGGAAGTGGGGGGAAGCGATCAGAGCGGTCTTCGGAGATGTCGGGGATAACAGGAATGACCTCTTCACCCTGGACTGGGCGATCAGAAGCCTGTATAAAACCCTGAGCGGTTTTGCCGGGAAGAGCGAAGGGGACAGGACTGTTTTCAGGGATTATGCCCTGAAGGTGATCGGCAAGATGCTGCGTGGAGAGCAATTGCCGGTGGCCTTTTTCAAGCAGGCGGTGGTGGGACGGGCGGCCAGGCTGGTTTTTGAATCGGCCAACTGGAACGATGTCGGGCGGGAGTTGCTCTACGCCCAGGCCTGGGCGGATTTCATGTGCCGTATCAATCAGGAGGTGGCAGTGTGAAGCTGGATTTTCTATCGGATTTTGAGGACCCCTACCTGCAGAGTGAGCAGGGGAAAGGGGTTTTCCTGGCAGGGGTTCTTCTCGGCTATATGGCCCGATGCCAGGTGGGAAAAGAGGAGGACATCAAGAAGGCGCCCCTTTTCAAGCAGATCGACTTCGGCAGAATGGACCTAAATCGTTTGAAGCGGCAGCTGGCGCGGGTGCCCCAGTTGATCAGCGCCTACGAAGGGATGCAGAAGCATTCGTACCTGATCAACCGGCTGGCCGCCGAGGTGGGAAGGCTGATTCTCTCGGGGAGGGGCGACCTGGGGGTAGACGGCAATTTTGCCTTCACCGTCGGTTTCGGCAACGCCGTCAATTACTTCTGGAAGATCTTCGGTAAAGAAGAGAATGAAGGGGTAGACAATGAGGGAGGTAATGATGATGGAGTTTAAGCGCAGAAGGGAGTTTGTTTTTCTCTATACCGTGGTGGATGCCAACCCGAACGGCGATCCTCTGAACGAGAATCACCCTCGGTACGATGAGGACACCTTGCAGGCTCTGGTATCCGACGTCCGGATCAAACGCACCGTCAGGGACGAGTGGGTCAACCGGGGGCTGCCGGTCTTCGTGGACGGCGAACCGAAGACCCTGAAAACCAGGTTTGAGGAGCTGAAAAAGATCACCGGCAGGGAGAAAGGCGAAGAGGTAATGCGGGAATGCATCGACACCAGGCTGTTCGGTGTCACCTTTGCCCTCGGCAACGAGTCCTTTGCCTGGACGGGGCCGGTACAGTTCAAATGGGGTCGCTCCCTCCACGCCTGCACTTTCGAGTTCATCCAGGGCACCTCGGCCTTTGCCACCGAAGGTAGGGAGGGGAGAGATAAACAGCAGCGTTCCTTCCGCAACGAGTACAAGGTTCCCTTCGCCCTGATCGCCACCTATGGGATCGCCAACCAGCATGCGGCGAAATACACCGGAGCCACCGAGGAGGACCTGGACCTGCTGGCCGAAGCCCTCTGGTCCGGTACCGATAACCTGATTACCAGAAGCAAGCAGGAGCATAAATCCCGTTTTTATTTGGAGATCACCTACAAAGAAGGCTTCAACGGCAAGATCGGGGCGCTGGATGAAAAGCTACGCATTCTTTCGGCGGCGGGGGAGGAACCGGATCGAGACGCCCAGAGGGCTTTGCGGCGCCTGAACCAGCTGGTAGTGGATATCGATCCGCTCGTCGATGCGGTGGCCGAAAAATCGGATCAGATCGCGCGTTTGAGGGTTATCATGAATAAAGAACTTCCGCTGCGGGGCATGGACCGGGTGAAGGCTCTGGCCGGTGCCGAGATTGAGGTGAGGTGATCCCCGTTGACCTTGGTTTTCGACGTCTGGGGAGATCAGGCCATGTTTCGCAAGCCCTATACCACCACATCAATGGTCTCCTTCCCTTTTCCACCGCCGACAGCCATCTGCGGTTTAATCGGGGCGATTACCGGTCTGGATCACGGGGCATCGGGGGGAGCCGTCAGGGCCGACTACTGGAAACAGGTCAGAGGTATGCAGGTGGCATTGGCGTTGAGGCGGCCGGTGGCCTGGTTTTCCACCGCGGTCAATCTGATCAAGTTCAAGTCGCCCAGCGGCGATATGGGGGAACACATCCAGGTAAAACACCAGCTGCTGAAGCGGCCGGCCTACCGCATTTACGTCCGGGGCGGTGAGATCTACGGCGAACTGAAGGAGAGGCTGGAGCGGGGGGAGTTTATCTTCACCCCTTATCTGGGGGTGGCCTTTGCCCTGGCGGACTATTCCTATGTCGGAGAGTTTCGGGAGGTCCCGGTGGAAGAAAAGGCCACCGGTATCGACAGTGTGCTTCCCTTATACGGGGATGTGCAGCTGGACCTGCAGCAGAGCGGCTGTCTCCACTCCGAGGTGGTTCCCTTCAGGTTGGACGATGTAAGAAGGCAGCAGGAAACGGTCAACGTGATCTATCCCGACTACCGGTGGAGCAGCCGGATCTACCTCCGGAACCGGGGGGATGTGGAGGTGAGCCTGGTGGGAGCGGAAAGGGTGGCCTGGTTTGAGCCCTGGTGAAGCGTACAGCCACAAGGGGAAGAGACTGGAACAGCACCTGCTGGAAACGGCAGAGCTGGCCTTGAGCATAGCTGCCCATTTTGGGCTGAGGGTAAGTGCGCAGGAGCGGTTGAGCCTCCTGCTGCACGATCTGGCCAAGGCCCATCCCCTGTTCCAGAGGCATCTGCTGCAGCACGAGGGGCGGTTCGGCCACGCCGCTCCCTCTGCCGCCCTTGTGCTGGGGCTGACCGGGGATCTCCTCTGCGCCGAAGCGGTGCGCCGTCACCACTCGTATCTGGACAACCTGGAAGAGGCGAAAAAGTTTTGGTCCTGCTGGGATTACCGGGAGAATGCCGGTGGGGTGATCTGCAGGATCCCCGTCTGGCAAGGGGCGGAAACGGTAATGGAGGCCCTGGGGCACCGGGTGGAGAACTGGGGTGAACTGCTGCCAGACCCGGCAGACTGGGATGAGTTCATCTTTGATCAGGTGGAGCTCTATCCTCCCGAGGGGGAAAGGCTGGAGGTGGCCTGGCTTCGGCTCCGGATGCTCTACTCCCTGCTGGTCACCGCCGATCGCTATGATGCGGCGGTGGGCCGGGAGCTGGAATACCATCCCCTTCGGGTGGCTTCGGAACGGGTGGAGGAATACGCCGCATCCTTGAGGGGAAAACCGCTGGCGGAATGGCGTCAGCAGGTACGTCAGGAGGTGGTCCGGCGGGCGGGAGAGGTGATCGCAAAACCGGGGATCTATACCCTGACCCTGCCGACGGGTGCCGGGAAGACGCTGATCGGGCTGGAGCTGGCCATGCAGGCGGCGGAAAGGCTTGCGGCTACCGGGATCATCTATGTGCTTCCCTTCATCAGCCTGGTCGAGCAGAATGCGGATGTCGCCAGGGTGCTTTTTAAAGATATTTCTCCGGTCCGGGAGGACCATTACCTGAGTGAAATCTCAGGAGAACAGGGTGACCCGGAAAACCTGTCGCCCCGGGAGCGTTTCCTCTCCTTTTTCCGCTACTGGCAGGAGCCCGTGGTGGTAACCACTATGGCCAAGTTCTGGGAGGTGCTTTTCTCACCTAAAGGAAACGATACCATGTCCCTGCACCGCCTGAGCAGGGCGGTGGTGATTCTGGATGAGCCCCAGGCGATTCCTTCCGGTTACTGGCAGGGTTTTGGCAAAACCCTGAACCTGCTGGCGGAGAAGCTGAATACGACCTTCATTCTGATGACGGCCACCCAACCCGAGATTGCCCGGGGGGTGGAGCTTGCTCCCCGCGCCTACTTTTTTCCCGTGATCAGGCACCGCTTCAAATGGAAGCGCGACCGCCTGACCGTGCCGGAACTGCTGGCATCTCTGGAATCCTCAGAGCTGCATGGGAGGAGTGCTTTGCTGGTTTTCAATACGCATCGTTCGGCCCTTCTGGCCTATATGGAGCTGCAGAGGTGCGGAGTGGCATCTTACTTTCTCTCCGGATGGGTAACCCCTGTGGACCGGAGGTCGATCCTGCAGCAGATAAGAGAGGATGAAGATGCCGGCAAACCGGTCCGGCTGGTTTCAACCCAGGTGGTGGAAGCGGGGGTAGACCTGGATTTTCAGTTTGTCTTCAGAGATATGGGGCCGCTGGACAGCATCATCCAGGTGGCAGGCCGCTGCAACCGCCACGGGAAGAGGGAGCCGGGAGAGGTGCTCATCTGCGAGCTGTGCGATGAGAACGGCAGGAGCTATGCTGGCTATGTCTACGACTCCACGCTTCTGGTCGCCACAAAAGCCATCTTAAGGGAAAGTTTCGATGAGAGGGACTGTCCCGAACTGATCGCCGCCTATTACCGGAAGGTGCAGGAGATAACCGCGGAGAACCGTCTCTGGGAGGACATCAGCAGCGGCAGGTGGGGAGAGTTCCATGATCTGATCGGGAAGGAGGAAAGAGGCGAGGCGACGCTGGTGGTGGCCTATGAGGGAGTCGATGGGGACCTGGATCTGTTAACCCGGCAGGCCGCGCCCGGGGAGGACGCCATGAGGCTGTTGGAGCAGAAACGGATGGCCAACCGGAGAATCGGCCTTCATGCGGTTTCGGTGCCGGCAAAAATGCTCGAGGAGTGGTTGCTGCGGGTGGGAGGAACGGTGTACGGGGCGGAAAACGGCGATGTCTTGAGAGAGGTATTCCCCGGCTTCTATCTCGTCCGGGGGGAGGGGATCGGCAGGATCTACAGCCGGCAGACGGGGTTTATCCCGCCTGACCTGGCTGCCGTGGGTGATGCGAACC
This sequence comes from Clostridia bacterium, assembly GCA_902812435.1. GTDB lineage: Bacteria > Bacillota > DSM-12270 > Thermacetogeniales > Thermacetogeniaceae > DULK01. Next base: position 3,361 of record CADDZA010000057.1, on the reverse strand, counting down.
ATGAATGGTGAGCACTGGCCCGTCAACGGCACCCTGGTCTGGTACTACACCATCTGCCACCGCCAGGTCTGGCTGATGGCCAGGCAGCTCACCCCGGACGAGGATGACGACAATGTGGTGATCGGCCGTTTTCTCCATGAGCACAGCTACCGGAGGGACAGGCACGAGCTGGCGGTGGGCAATATAAGGATCGACCTGATGCAGGCCTCCAGGGGTGAGGTTTTGATCGCCGAAATCAAGAAATCGAGCCGGTTTCTGGACAGCGCCAGGCTGCAGTTGAAATACTACCTGTTTGTGCTGAAAGAGTTGGGACTGGAGCTAAAGGGAATGCTGCTGGTGCCGGAAGAACGCAAGAGAGAATTCGTTACCCTTGAGGAAAAGGATCTTGCCGAGATCAAAAGGGTAATCGGGGAAATCCGGGGGATTATCGACTCTCCGGTGCCTCCGCCTGCGGTTAAAACCCGCTGGTGCCGGCCCTGCGCCTACGCCGAATTCTGCTGGTCTTAGGAGGGGTAAAAGGGTGCGCAAGTCGATCTATCTCCTGAACAGCGGGGAACTGAAGCGGGAGAACAACACCCTCTGCCTGATCACGGAGGAAGGGAAACGCTTCATTCCTGTTGAAGATATCGGAGAGATCCATGTCTTCGGAGAGGTGGACCTGAACAAGAAGCTGCTGGAATTCCTCAGCGAAAAAGAAATCATTCTTCATTATTACAACCATTATGACTATTACATGGGGAGCTTTTACCCCCGGGAGCACCTCAATTCCGGATACATGACGGTGAAACAGGCGGAGCACTACATTACCCCCGAACTGCGCATTACCCTTGCCCGGGCCTTTGTGAGCGGGGCGGTCAGGAATATCCGCCAGGTGCTGTTGTATTACCGGAACAGAGGGAAAGAGGTGGGCGGGGCCCTTGACAGGATCGAGAAGTTGATGGGACAGATCGACTTTGTCTCCTCCGTCGACGAGCTGATGGCCTATGAAGGGAACATCCGGGATACCTATTACAGCACCTTCGATCTGATCATCGACGATCCGGACTTTGCCTTCGAGGTGCGGAGCAAGCGGCCGCCGAAAAACCGACTCAATGCCATGATCAGTTTTGGCAACACCCTGCTTTATACCACAACACTTTCGGAGATCTACCGCACCCACCTGGATCCCCGGATCGGCTACCTGCACACCTCCAACTTCCGGCGTTTTTCCTTAAACCTGGATGTGGCGGAAATCTTCAAGCCGATCTTGGTGGATAGGCTGATTTTCTATCTGACGGGCAAGCAGATGCTGAAAAAGAGCCATTTTGAGAAGAAGCTCGACGGGGTGGTGCTGAGCCGAAGCGGCCGCACCCTTTTCATTCAGAATTTCGAGCAGAAAATGATGAGCACCATCAAGCACAGGGCGCTGGGCCGGCAGGTTTCTTACCGGCGCCTGATCAGGATGGAGCTTTACAAACTGGAGAAGCACCTGATGGGCGAGACAATGTACGAGCCGTTTGTGGCCAGGTGGTAAGGGATGTTCGTGATCGAAGTTTACGACGTTAATGAAAAAAGGGTGGCCAAGGTGCTCAAAGTGAGCAGGAAATACCTTTACTGGGTCCAGAATTCGGTGCTCGAAGGGGAGATTTCGGAGGCGAACTTCAGAAAGCTCAAAGAAGAACTGCTCAGGGTAATCGATCTTAACGAGGACTCCCTGATCTTTTACACCTTCAGAACCACCAAATACTCGGAGCGCCAGTGCTTCGGGGTGCTCAAGGGCGGCGAGGAGAACATTTTTTAAAAGAGGGATTGGGATGAGGCTGATCTTAGAATTCAGGGCGGCGGAGGGTGAAAGGATGACCCTGCCGCTTCACTATAACAAAGCCGTCCAGGGGATGATCTACCATCAGATCAGGGAATACCTGCCGGATCTGCACGACAGGGGGTATGTGGTTGGAGGCCGGGTGTTCCGACTTTTTGTTTTTTCGAGGATCGAGGGAACCGGCATAGAGGTCGGTAACGGCACAATATCTTTCAAGTCGCCGGTGAGGATAAAAATAGGCAGCCCAAAGGAAGCCTTTCTGGAATACTTGGCCAACTCCCTCCTGCGCTCTCCTCAGGTCAATATCGGCGGCAGTCCTCTGGTGGTGGAATCGGTAGCCGTTGCGAAGAACCCGGATTTCAGCTCCGGCCGCATCAGGGTCAGGGCCATCTCGCCGATCACCGTCTACTCTACCCTGTTGACGGCCGGCGGAAGAAAGAAAACGTATTATTACCACCCGGGAGAGAAGGAGTTTCCCGAACAAATTAGAAATAACATTTTAAAGAAGGGTGCACTTCTCGGGGTGGATGGTGGAGAAGCATTCTTCTCAATAGAGCCCTACCGGGTGAAGAACACAGATCTTAAGACTGTGTATTACGACGACTTTGTTATAAAGGGATGGCTTGGACAGTATATCCTGAGCGGGACCCCTGAATTGCTCGATATCGCCTATGATACCGGCCTCGGAGCCAAGAACCCCCAGGGCTTTGGCATGGTTGAAGTCGTATGACTCGTCTGAAACTGTCGTCGATCCCAGATAGCGTAAAAACCCCGGGGGATCGACGACAGCAAGAATGCCGTAACGATGCGAAACGGCGCTTTAAACCTGTAGCAAACCCCTCAAGGGAGCAAACCCGTGAGGGGGCATTTTTGACGGATCGTGACGGGTTCCCAGCGTACCTATAAGGAATTGAAACGCTGTGAAGGTGGGCGCATTTCCATTAGTTCTTTTTCGTTCCCAGCGTACCTATAAGGAATTGAAACTTGTTCGAGTAGGATATTTACCTAAGGCAGTAGCTGAGTTCCCAGCGTACCTATAAGGAATTGAAACCTCCAAAATTCGAAAAGCGGTCACATGTTTTTCCGAGTTCCCAGCGTACCTATAAGGAATTGAAACCGAGCAGGGAGGAGGCATCGACAGAGCCCAGACTCTGTTCCCAGCGTACCTATAAGGAATTGAAACTGCTCCCGTAGGGACAACGGATTCCGAGCAGTTTTTGTTCCCAGCGTACCTATAAGGAATTGAAACAATTGCGAACTGATCCTTTGCGGTCCGCCACACGTGTTCCCAGCGTACCTATAAGGAATTGAAACTGTACTCCGATAACGCACCACTGTTAATACCAAGCCGTTCCCAGCGTACCTATAAGGAATTGAAACGCGAAAAATAGTCCTATCTTTATTGCCAGACAATAGTGTTCCCAGCGTACCTATAACCGGAGTTCGACAGCCCATAGACAAACAGAAGGCCGCAAGCCGCATGGGACACGGAATTCAGGGAATACGTTTTCAGAGGCGTGTTACTAGGCGTTTTGTTTGCCTGCGGGATTTATGGAGAAG
>CADDZA010000056.1 GCA_902812435.1 Clostridia bacterium | reverse complement strand
TAAGGTTTTCCCATTCCTGTCTTTGCTCGGCTTTGGTCATAAAAAATCCTCCTCGTTTTGTTCTTTGAGGAAGATTATCCGCCTGGCAGGATGGGGAAACAAGGTGGGGAGAATTTGACGCTTACAAAAGACCTCTGCGTGAACGTTTAAGTTCATGCAAAGGTCTCGCCCGGCATTTAATCCGCAGGTGCAGCGGGACCTCTCAAGAGTCCGGGATGACGCCGCACCTGTTTCAGCTACTCCCCCGTGCATAAGTTTGTTATCGTAAATTATACGTCAAGGTTCCTGACCTCACGGGCATGGGCCTGGATAAACTCCCGTCTGGGCTCCACCCTTTCTCCCATGAGAATAGTGAAGATCTCATCGGCCCGCACGGCATCTTCCAGGGTGACCTGGAGCATGGTGCGCTTCTCAGGGTTCATGGTGGTCTCCCAGAGCTGCTCCGGGTTCATCTCACCAAGGCCCTTGTATCGCTGGATATTAACATTATCGGTCTTCAGCTTCGCCAGGAGTTGCTCCAGCTCGTGGTCGTCGTAGACGTAATGCTCCTCCTTCCCCTTCTGCACCTTATAGAGAGGAGGCTGGGCGATGTAAACATACCCTGCCTCAATCAACTGCCTCATGTAGCGGTAGAAGAAGGTCAGAAGCAGTGTCCTGATGTGCGCCCCGTCCACGTCGGCATCGCTCATAATCACGATCCTGTGGTAGCGGGCCTTATCCAGGTCGAAATCGTCCAGGATGCCGGTACCTATAGCCGTAATGATGCTCTTGATCTCCTCATTGGCCAGCATCTTGTCCAGCCTGGCCTTTTCGGCGTTGATGATCTTTCCCCGCAGCGGGAGGATTGCCTGGAAGCGGCGATCACGCCCCTGCTTGGCGGAACCCCCGGCGGAATCCCCCTCCACGATGTATAATTCGCACTCTTCCGGGTTCTTGGAGGTGCAGTCGGCCAGCTTTCCCGGCAGGTTGAGGTGGTCCAGAGCGCTTTTCCGCCTGGTGAGTTCCCGGGCCTTCCGGGCGGCTTCTCTGGCCCGTGATGCCTTAACCGCCTTCTCGGCAATCAGTTTGGCCGGTCCCGGGTTCTCTTCAAAGAATTCGGTGAGGTTTTCGCTCACCACCGAGTCGACGATGCCGCGCACCTCGCTGTTCCCAAGCTTTGTCTTGGTCTGCCCCTCGAACTGCGGCTCCCTCAGCTTGATGCTGATGACGGCAGTGAGTCCTTCCCGGGTGTCCTCCCCTGCCAGGTTCTCCTCATTTTCTTTCAAGAAACCGAAGCGCCTTGCATAATCGTTGACCACCCGGGTCAGGGCCGCCTTGAAACCGGTTTCGTGGCTGCCCCCCTCTTGTGTGTGGATGTTGTTTGCATAGGATAGGATGTTCTCCACGTACCCGGTGTGGTATTGCAAGGCGATCTCGATCATGACCCCCTCTTTACTGGCAGAGAAGTAAAGAGGGTTTTCGTGCAGGACCTCCTTGTTGCGGTTGAGGCTGCGTACGAAGTCAGCAATCCCGCCCTTGTGGTAAAAGGTGAAGGTCTCATTCTTTTCTTCATCGATCAAGACGAAGCGTAGACCCTTATTTAAGTAGGACAGGTCGCGTATCCGGGATAACAGGAGATCGCGGTTGAAGGTGCGGTCGGGAAATATCAGCGCGTCTGGCAGGAACCGGATGGACGTCCCAGTTTCGCCGGTGTCTCCTGCCTCCTTCAATGGAGTTTTAATTCTCCCGCGCTCGTACTTCTGGATATATCTCTTACCGCCTCTCTTTATTTCAATCTGCAGCCAGCGCGACAAAGCATTGACGACAGACAATCCCACCCCGTGCAAACCGCCGGAAATCTCATAACCGTTTCCACCGAACTTACCCCCGGCGTGAAGCAGGGTCAGGGCCGCCTCTACTGCCGGACGACCGGTCTGGGGGTGGATGTCCACCGGAATGCCACGGCCATTGTCGGCAACGGTAACGCTCCCGTCATTGTGCAGCTTTATTTCGATATAGTCACAAAAGCCCGCCAGGGCCTCATCTACACTGTTGTCGATCAGTTCAAAAACAAGCTGGTGAAGTCCCCGGACACCGGTATTCCCGATGTACATCCCGGGGCGGCGCCGCACAGCTTCTATTCCTTCCAATACCTCGATCTGGCTGGCATCATACTGGTTGTGATTTTTTTGATGTCCTTCGTGCTCTGCCAACTTGCCTTCCCCCTTTCTTGAGCCGGCGGCATGAATCCTGGTACTATACATGTTCTTTATTATACCACAAAGACAGACAATCTCTTCAGATACACTTGATGACCCTGGTTTTTCCCATTAACTGGGCCCTCTTCAGGAGGGTCGCCGTGGAAATAGGCGAATAGTAAATATAACGCCTGGTGATAACCACGCTTTTCTCCCTTTCTTCCTTCCCAATATGCACAACCGTTTGATCCTCTGCCGCTAAACTCAGGAACTCCCGGGTTGCTTCCTTCTTGCGACCGATCTCAAGATCGATGATGGCGATCACTTCATTCAGGGAAACTGCTACATCGCCACCGATATGCAGGTACATTCAATCAACTCCTTCTTTGTTTAGAGGCTTCGAACATGCAAAGATACTATACTGGGTGTGAGCTGGTACTTATCAACATAATCGCCCGAATAATCCGCAACTGTGGCAATTACTTGCCTGTGAGCACAAAACTCGTTTAATACCTGTGATCTTCTTTTTGCATCAAGTTCTGAAAACACGTCGTCGAGAAGGATAAGTGGTTCGAATTGCCGTTCTTCGGCAAGGATACGGCTCTGCCCGATCTTCAGGGAGAGTGCGATCAGGCGCTGTTCCCCCTGGGAGCAGTAAAAACGCGCATCGTGTCCATCCAGGAAAAATCTTAGATCATCGCGGTGGGGTCCTAGGGTAGTAACCCTCAGGCGCTCATCCAGCGAGCGAGCATTTTTTAAGGCGGTGCGGAACAGGTCGCGGCAGTAGGCCTCGTCCGCCCGCGGCAGCGCATTACTGGACGGAAAAACCTGGGATACGTAGGCACCCGTTAAGAAAATCGAGCCGCCCAGGGTTTCAAACACCTGACTGACATTTTCTAGGAGCCTCGAAAGAACAGACAGCCGACGGCTTATAATTCGAGATCCGAAGGCAACAAGTTGCTCATCCCATGGCTCCATCTGAGAGGAGAGATCAATTCCCTGACGGAGCAGATTGTTGCGTTGCAGCAATACCCCCTTATAATAATTGATGTCTGCAGCATGCTGCGGCCAGACCTGGGTGACCACCATGTCGAGAAAGCGCCGCCTTAATCCCGGAGGCCCCTGGATGAGGAGAAGGTCCTGTGGTGAAAAGATCACAACCGGCAGGTAGGCTGCTACTTTCCCGGGCAGATCGCGCTTGCCGTTTATCTTGATTATTTTGCGCCTGGCAGTCATCTGGTATGCGCTTTCAAGTATGTAGGGAATGGGTTGTCGGTTGCCCTGCCGGATCTCTCCTCTTATCGAAAAAAAATCTGCACCCCAGCGCACCAGGTTCTCATCATGCATCTGCCTGTAAGAGTAACCCGTTCCCAGGTAATAGATGCTTTCAAGCAAGTTGCTTTTACCCGAACCATTGGGCCCGCTCACGACCGTAAAACCCTCGAATGGCAGGAATTCCAACTCTTGAAAGTTGCGGAAGTTCGTCAATTGAAGGCGTACAAGCATTATCTTTACTCCGGGGAGTTCACGCGGCAAACCGGTAGTACCAGGTGCAGGTATGAAGCGTCACCTTTTTCCAGATATACAACGGGCCCGCTTGGACCGTTCAGGCAGAGCTTAATTTTTTGCTGATCCATGGCCTTTAGCGGATCAAGAAGAAAGCGGGTATTGAAAGATGCCACACATTCTCCTTCAATAGGACCTTCGACCGGGATCTCTTCACATATGGAGCCGACCTGGGCAGCCTGCGCCGCTATACATAATGTACTGTCACCAACCTTCAACTCGGTGACTGCGAAGTGCTCGGGAGGTGCTACAAAAAGTGATGCCCTCTCCAGACATGCCTCCAGGGCTTCCCTGTCGGCATACACCTCCATCTCCGCAGACCCGGGAATAACCTTTTCGTAAGAAGGAAATTGTGCATCAATCAGCCTGCTTGTCAGGACAAATCTCTCTGTCTGGAAGCTGACCAATTTCAGGTCCCAGGTGATCTCCAAATGATCCTTATCCTCCACCAGCCTGCTGGCTTCAGTGATTGCCTCTGTAGGAACAAAGAAACCAGTTTCACTCGGATCAATGTCAATAGGGTACGGAAGCGTCAGCAGTGAAAGCCTGTATGTGTCGGTTGCCACGAGGTTTAATTGACCTTCGCGAAGATGGAAGTAGACACCGGCGTAGTTCGGCCTGATCTCCCGGGAAGCAGCTGCAAAAATCACCTTTTTGATTATATTTTTCCACATCTTCCCGTCAATTTTCAGGCTGTTCCCTCTCGCCCTGGGGTGAATCGAAGGATAATCAGCAGGAGACCAGGTATTCAGTCTGATTGACGACCTGTTGTTGTTATATGTTATCTCCAGTTGGTTAGACAAATCATTCCAGTTGAGATCAACCTCCCCATCCGGCAAACGACGCATAAGATCGAGGAGGTAGCGTGTCGGAACCACGGTGCTTCCCTCTTGTTGTACCATGACAGGAATTTTTATGGTCAGACTCAAATCGAGATCGGTGCTCTGCATCACCAGCATTCCATCCTGGGTAAACATTAAGCATCCGTTAAGTATCGGGAGGCTTGCCCGGGAAGGAACGATGCGACCAAGAGCGGCCATGGCCTGAGCCAGGTCTTCTCGTGTGCACTGGATTTTCAAAATATAGGCCTCCTTAAATTCCTGGTCTAAAATTAGTGTGAATTAAATAAAATAGTAGGAGGTATAGTAATAGTTATTGGTAAATTGTGAAATAATCAAGAACAAACTGATAATATATGCGAGTTTGTCAGGGATATTTTTGTGGATAAAATAAGATTATCTGGGGATTAGCTGTGTATTATTTTAAATGTGATTGGCGGGTTAAGTAGCCTGCAACTGTTTGATGATATCTTTGATAGTAGCATCGAGTTCGGCGTTGTTGGATATTTCTGTTTTTATTTTTTCGTAGGCATGCATAACAGTTGTGTGATCCCGTCCGCCGAATTCCTGTCCTACTTTAGGCAGGGATGCATCTGTAAGTTCCCGCGCCAGATACATAGCGATCTGACGGGGGAATGCCACGTTTTGGGTTCGGCGCCTGGTTTTAAAATCTTCTATTTTGAGATTGAAATAGTGTGCAACCACTTTTTGGATCATCGGTATGGTGATGTGATGTGGCCTGTCACCCAATAATACATCTTTTAAGGCCTCGTTGGCGCAGTCAAGGTTAATTTCTTTTTGATTCAAGGAGGCATAGGCTATAATTCTTAACAGAGCTCCTTCGAGTTCCCGTATGTTTGATTTTATTTTGGTGGCAATAAAAAGAAGAACGTCGTCAGGTAGTACGTAGTTCTCGAGTTGAGCCTTTTTTCTCAGAATGGCCACCCTTGTTTCCAGGTCGGGTGGCTGAATATCGGCAAGAAGACCCCACTCAAAACGTGACCTCAAACGATCTTCTAGGGTAGGTATTTCTTTTGGAGCGCGGTCGCTGGAAATGATGATCTGCTTGTTAGCCTCGTAAAGTGCGTTGAATGTATGGAAAAACTCTTCCTGTGTTCTTTCTTTGCCGGCGAGAAATTGGATGTCATCGATAAGAAGTATGTCCATGGTGCGGTACTTATTTCGAAAATCGACGGCCTTATCATCGCGGATTGCGTTGATTAGCTCATTGGTGAAGGTCTCTGATGAAACGTAAACAACGCGGTATGATTTCTTATTGTCAAGGACATAATGGCCAATGGCATGCATAAGATGTGTCTTGCCAAGACCTACGCCGCCGTAGATAAATAGAGGGTTGTATGCTCTACTAGGGGCTTCTGCCACTGCACGGGAAGCGGCATGAGCAAGGCGGTTGCTATTTCCGATAACAAATGTATCAAATGTATATCTTGGGTTAAGAGAGGGGATTGATTCGCCATCCCGTGTTAAAATAAAACTATCCTTTCCGTTAGCGGTTATGAAACGTAATGTGACATTCTGGTTGAGTTTGGATTCAAGATGAGAGCGAAGAAGAGCACTGAAACGGGTCTCAAACCAGTCCCGGGTAAAATCGTTTAATGTTGTAATAACGAGTGTACCGTCATGGTATGCAAGCGGTTGCGCAGCATTGATCCAGGTCTTAAAGCTTTGTTCATCGAGTTCATCCTCTAATATTTTTAATACTTCTTGCCAGATATCGGAGAGCCTAAAATTCATTTTAAATCCACCCTGTTTATCAACAAATGTTATTCACAACCTGTTAATAACCTGTAGATAACTTTGAGAGCAATTCCGAAATTAATATAACAAATAAATGACAGAAGAAGCAAGTGTTGCTTGACATACTTAAAGAGTTGTCTATAATGTAAAAAGAAACTAAAGGGAAGATATAGGTGCCTTTATCAGTAAAGAAAGGTGGATATTGATGAAAAGAACGTACCAGCCAAAGAGAAGAAGGATGAAGAGGGTACACGGCTTTTTGAAAAGAATGCGCTCAAAAGGTGGACAAAGCGTGATCAGGAGGCGCCGACTAAAGGGTCGAAAAAGGCTAACTGCTTAGAACTTATGTTATTATGTTAAAGGAAGCACAGCGACTGCGCTCGTCAAAAGAATTTAGAAAAGTTTACCTGGAGGGAAGAGGAGTCAGAGGACGGTTCCTCATCCTGCGTTTTAAAAAAGGAGAGGGAAAAAAAACTAGATTCGGTCTGGCTCCTGCAAGGAAGATAAAAAATGCTGTTATGAGAAACAGGCTAAAAAGGAGAATGAGGGAGATCTGCAGGGCCCATCAGGATGTTATTAAGGGGAACTACGATATAGTCATAAATATAAGCAGTAATGCGACTAATGCCAGCTATGGAGAGTTGGTAAAGGATTTTTTGTATGTAATGGGAAGGGCGGGGCTGCTGGCAATTGAAAATAAGGAGTATAAGTAGATGAAAAGGCTGATTGTGTTTTTGATCAGGGTTTATCAGATATACTGGTCATCATGGCATCCGCCGGTCTGCCGATTTAACCCGAGCTGCTCCCAGTATGCAATAGAGGCCTTGTGGAGGTATGGTATATGGAGAGGCTCTTTTTTTATATTAAAACGGTTGTTGAGATGCCATCCATGGTGCGCTGGAGGTTATGATCCCGTACCTTAGGGAATAATAGGAAAAAATAATAACAGGAGGTGGTAACCTGCCTCGGCAGTAATGCTGGCGCGGTGGGAGTAATTTGAGTCCTTGGGGAAAGTTCGTAGAGTTTTTCATGTATTTAATCCAATCATTTTATGAGTTAACAGCCTCAATAAAGATACCTAGCTATGGACTGGCAATAATACTTTTTACGATCGCAATAAAACTGGTGCTTTTTCCGCTGACTTTAAAACAAATGCGATCAATGCGCACAATGCAAATATTGCAACCAAAAATTAAAGCCTTGCAAGAGCGTTATAAGGGCCAACCGGAAAAGGCCCAGAAGGAAATCATGAATCTGTATCAAGAGGCCGGAGCAAATCCTTTTTCCGGCTGTTTGCCGTTGATTGTGCAAATGCCTGTGCTTTTCGCTCTGTTCAGTGCTTTGCAAGCATTTTTTAATCCGGTTTACCTTCAAAGGAGCAAACTTCACCTGCCACCGGGTGTCGATTTGACACATGCCGGTTTTTTATGGATAAGTAATTTAGGAAAGCCAGACCATTATGTTTTACCGATATTAACTGTTTTGGTTACTTTCCTTCAGCAGTATATTACAAGCCTTACTACAAGTGGGAAAGTGGATCAAACACAAAGGACGATGCTTATTGTTATGCCGCTGTTTATCGGGTGGATGGCTTATACCTTTCCCGCCGGTTTGGCATTGTACTGGGTTGTGTTTACAATGGTAAGCACAATTGAAATGCTTGTTATCAGGAGAACGGTTAAGATGGAAAAGGGGAAGGAAGCAAAAGCATGAAGAAGCAAGTTGAAATTGAAGCTGGATCAATAGAGGAAGCTGTTAAAGAGGCATTAATCAAGCTGGGTGCCAGTCGAGAAGAGGTTGAAATTGAGGTAATCGAAGAGGGATCGCGTGGATTCCTAGGTCTTATCGGCAATAGATTGGCCCGTGTCAGAGTCAAATTGAAAGAATCACATACTGAGATCATTGCACGAACTATCAAAGAAATTATATATGCTATTGGGATAGATGTAAGTTTTAAAATTTCAAAATCAGAATTATACTGGAACGTTAACTTTGAGGGTCCGGATGTAAGGTTGTTGATCGGGCGACATGGTGATACGCTAAACGCACTGCAATTTCTAGTAAATCTGATTGTTAGTAAAAGAATAAATGAAAAGATACAACTGATAATGGATGCAGAAGGATACAGACAGCGGCGTGAGGAAACACTGAGGAGACTGGCAAGGAGGTTGTCGGAAAGGGTTAAGAGAACGAAAAAGGACGTGGTGTTGGAACCGATGACGCCACAGGAAAGAAGGATCATTCATATGGAACTAAAGGAAAATCCATGGGTATACACGGTCAGTGAGGGGGAGGAGCCGTACCGGAAGGTCGTTATCAGTTTAAAACGATAGATGATATGAGTATTGCAGGTGAAAAAAGAAGGGACTTCCGATGGGGGCCCTTATTTTTTTTAGAAAGAAACGGGGGAAACTTTATGAAACCATTCAAAGATGAAGATATCATAGCAGCAATTTGCACTCCTTTGGGTGAGGGAGCGATATCAATTATAAGAATAAGTGGAAAAGGATCACTGGAACTGGCGGGACGTATATTCAAGGCGCGCAAAAAATACATCGAGATTCTTGATATCCCTTCACACAGAATGACCCTGGGGCATATCGTCGGCGCGGACGGAAGTATACTCGATGAAGTGCTTGTATGCCCTATGCGGGCTCCTCACACGTATACGAAGGAGGATATAGTGGAAATCCACTGTCATGGCGGTGTTATGGCGGTCCATCGCGTCTTTGATCTCATATTATCCATGGGAGCTAGGATAGCAGAGCCGGGAGAGTTTACAAAAAGGGCCTTTTTAAATGGGCGCATCGACCTGGCCCAGGCAGAGGCTGTTTTAGATATTATCAGATCTCGCAGTAAAATGGGTGTAGATATTGCACTCAAACAGCTCTCAGGTAGGTTATCAAGTATTGTTACCTCATTGAGGGAAGATCTTAAAGGTATAATAGCAGGGGTGGAGGCGGAAATCGATTTTCCCGAAGACATCGGGGCACAAGAAAAAGATGAAATTGTTAAGAAAATCCGATATATGATTGAGAAGATCGATTCCATTATAAAATCCGCGGAAGTAGGACGTGTATACCGTGAAGGACTTGCAACGGTACTGGTCGGTAAACCGAATGCAGGAAAGTCAACACTGCTAAACCTATTGCTTGGAGAGCAAAGGGCTATAGTAACAGAAATTCCGGGAACGACACGCGACATTATAGAAGAGATAATAAATATAAAAGGGATCCCTCTGAAGCTGATCGACACCGCCGGCATCAGGGAGAAAGCCGGGCCGGTGGAGAAACTTGGAATAGAAAAGACAAAGGATGCGGTTGAAAGGGCAGATATTGTCATCGCCATTTTCGATATAACATCACCCCTACAGGATGATGACAGGCTCGTTATGGAAATCCTAAGGGGAAAACGCTCCATCATTCTCCTCAATAAAATAGACGTAGCGGAAAGAAAACTTGAAAAAACAAAAATAAAGGATCTGGTTGGAGATATACCCATTATTGAGATTTCTGCACGTTATGGATGGGGGATAGAAGATCTAAAGGATGCGATTGTTGAAGTTATTGGCGCCCAAAGGGTTGTAGGTGATGATGTTATAATTACACGCGCCAGGCATAAAGCAGCGCTTGAAAGAACAAGAAAAAGCCTGAATGACGCCCTTAGAGCCGTTGAAGCGGGTATTCCCGCGGATTGTATGTCGGTGGACCTATGGGATGCCTGGAATAGCCTGGGAGAGATTACGGGAGCTAACATAAATGAGGAAATTATTGAAAAGATTTTTGAGGATTTTTGCATCGGTAAGTAAATACGCTGCGGGGGAGGTCGGACTGTTGTGCGGGAAATGGAAGTCCTGATGGAAGGAACCCGAATACTGGGCATCCTTTTGGATGAGGAGAAGCAAAAACAATTTGTTAAATATGCGCTTTTAATTGAAGAATGGAATAAAAGAGTCAACCTGGTGCGATTCCAAGAGAGGATAGATCTGTATCGCTCACATTTCTTAGACTCCCTTTGGTGCAGCATGGGATGTGAACTTGATAACGGTTTAAAACTGCTTGACATTGGAAGCGGAGCAGGTTTTCCAGGGATACCTTTAAAGATCTGTTTTCCCGGGATCAACCTCGTTCTCCTGGAAGCCCAGAAAAAAAGATGCATCTTTTTAGAGAAAATAGTTGAGAACTTGAAACTGGAAAGATGTAGTGTAATTAAAAGAAGAGCAGAAGAAATCGCGCATGATGAGAAATACAGGGATGCCTTTGACTGTGTGGTGATACGGGCTCTTTCGAGGCTTCCCGTTTTATTGGAATTGGGTCTTCCGTTTCTTGCAACAGGAGGTAAGCTTGTAGCACTTAAGGGTCGCGATGTTGATAAAGAAATAGATTCGTCACGATTTGCTTGCATGATGTTGGGAGGGGAGTTAAGCGCTAAAATACCTTATAAGTTGAAAGATGAGGAAGAGAGGCACGTTGTGGTTTACAAGAAAATTAAAGAAACACCCCACCGTTACCCGCGGCGTCCCGGAATACCACAGAAGAAGCCCCTTGTCAAAGAAAAGGAAAAATAGGAATTACATCGTAAATATACGTTAAATTTAGAAGAAAAGAAAGACGAGGGTGATGCCGCTGTGTGGAAAATCATAAAGGATAATGTTAAAAACCAGCAAGTGAATACCATTCGAATTGATAAGATCAAATACGGAACGGGATTCCAGCCTCGTTTTGAAATAAGAGAAGAGGATATCGAAAGCCTGGTTGAATCAATCAAAGAAGTCGGTGTTTTGCAGCCCGTACTGGTGCGGCCACGAGGTGGGTACTACGAACTTATCGCAGGAGAAAGGAGACTTCGGGCAAGTATTAAAGCAGGACTGAGTGAGATTCCCGCGGTTGTAAGAGAAATGAGCGATGTCGAAGCCGCAGAAATAGCACTTATTGAAAATTTGCAGAGGCGCAACTTGCATTTTTTTGAAGAGGCCGATGGCTATGCGCGCTTAATCGCCGAATTCAATCTAACCCAAAACGAGGTAGCCCGGCGAATGGGTATAAGTCAGAGCGCAGTAGCAAATAAGCTTCGTTTATTGCGTCTCCCTCCTGATATAAGGGATGAAATATATAGATTGAAATTATCTGAAAGGCATGCCAGGGCGCTGCTTGAGCTGCCAGATAAGGAAAAACAACTGCGTTTGCTGAAGCTGGCAGAGGAAAAAGAGCCCACTGTAAGCGAGTGGGAAAAGATGATCAAGCGCGAAAAAGATCAAAATATTTCCCGGGAAATAAAATCGAGTCGTAAGAAAAACATAAAGCCACTCATCAAGGATCTGCGTCTTTTTTTAAATTCGCTGGAAAGGGGAGTAGAAACACTCCGGGCAGCCGGACTCGACGTGGAAATGTATCACCAGCGGCAGGGAGATTCTATCAAAATTATTATAGAGGTTGTAGGAAATGAGTGAAAAAAAATTAAAACTGAAGTGGGATGAAAAATATAAATGCTATGACGTAGAAATATATGATCCTGACGCCACGGTGGCCGACTTTGAAGAGGCGTGTCAGGATCTTTTTTCTGGGGATGAAGCATACCGAAAATATAGCGATTCATGTTTAGGCTGCTGTATCTGCTGCTCCGAAAGAATCCCCGTCACAAGGTTAGATCTGGAGCGAATGTACGTAAAGTATCGTGAAAGAAATGGGTGCGAAAGCACCGACTTCAAGGAGTGGGTAGAAAAGATTGCAGGTATAGAGAGGATCGGAGAGTGCGTAGATGTAACGCTCATGGTTGATGGTGACTGCATCTGTAAATTCTGGGATCGGGAGAAAGGTCTCTGCTCCGTATATCGGGAAAGACCATTTGCGTGCAGGACCTATCTATGCGCTCCTATGTCACATCGACTTGAAGAACTGCGATCTCAGATCATTAATAAAGGACAGGATGATTTGGTTCCGCACCTATGTCAGGACGCACCTGAACTGTACCAGAAGAAAAACGATTTTGCGAAGGTTAAAAGTTACAGTGATATAAAGATTAGAGATATCTGTTCAAAAAGACTGTGGAGGCAGTTGACCGATCATGAAGAAGTATGAGGTAAGAGCCCAAAGGTGAGGTAGAGACGCATATCTTTATTGTGTCCGCAGGTAGTATAAAAGTTGCTTAATCCGGAGTTCGACAGTACCGAGGCATTTTTAGCGATAATTTCGAAGAGCGATCCTTTAATATCAAGGGTTAGCGGGTTCGGAACCGAGGCAAAAACGAAAAATGCATAGGCACACGTTTTGCGTTT
>CADDZA010000055.1 GCA_902812435.1 Clostridia bacterium | reverse complement strand
GTTTTTGCTATTTATGGGGTATTTTCCTGCCTGCTCGGGTTAAAAAATGCGAATTTATAAAGTTTTGCCTTGATACCGCCTTTCTTGCGCTGCATGGGCTTCAGGGATTAGATGCGGAGTTCCTGTGGTATCAGGCGGGATAGTCGAGCAAGACGACTTCCCGTTCCTCCGGAAGGCCTCCCGGTCCGATCCGGAGGGCCTTTTCCCGGCGCACCCGGCCAAAGTAACAGGTGAAATCCTCCACGGGGGCAAGGTCGAAGCTTAAGGAAGGGGTTTTGTAATGCATCGGGACAATCAGGCGCGGGTTTAACTGCTCCACAACCCGGAACGCCCCCTGCGCGTCGATGGTATAAACCCCGCCGACCGGAACCATCAGAAGATCGACCTTTCCGATGGACTCAACCGTCGCCGGCTCCAAAAGGTGCCCCAAATCCCCCAGATGGCAGAGGCGGAGGCCGTCCATCTCCCAGGTATAGATGATGTTCCTGCCGCGCCTCATTCCTTTGACCTCGTCGTGATAAACGGAATAACCTTCGATCTTGAGGCTTCCCGCCTCGTGCACACCCGGCTCCCTGATGACCCGCGGGCGCCCCGGCAGAACCTGAAAGGCGTTGTGGTCATAGTGGTCGTGGCTCACCGTGACGATGTCAACCATCTCCCCCGGCAAGGGGTAGCCCACCTCCTTGCTGAAGGGATCCGTCAATAACCGGACGCCGTTCCCCTCACACAGGAAACAGGCGTGACCCAACCATCTGACTTCCATCAGACCCCCCCTTGAGTTATTCTTCACCGGGAAAGTCATCCGGCTCCATAATAGGTTCATCATCATTAATTATCTCCTCAGGCGGATAAAACTCGTCATCGGTGCCCTCCCGGGCTGTTTTCGGCGGGCTGTCATCGTATTCCACGGTCTTGTGCATCAGCGAGAGGAGCGGCAGGCGCCGGGCACCTTTGGCGGGGGCCCAGTTGCGCAGGCCCCAGTACCCCTGGCCCATGCTGGAAAACCGGGTATCCATGTTTAACCAGGTGTAAAACCTGGCCTTAGCCCTGATGAGATCCTCCTCGTCTTTGAAAAACTTATCGGCCACCTCATCCATTAAAACCGTGTAGTGAAGGGGCTGTCCTTTATCCTTCAATAATTGGTGTACAAACTCAAGAGCCTTTATTTTTTTCTCATACTCGTCCCTTTTCTGCATATTCGAATACCCCCTTCCTTTTCACATCCTCTCCGGGGCGGATACTCCCAGCAGCCTCAGCGTATTGCGCAAAGCTATACGGCAGGCGTTAACGAGCACAAGCCGCGCCCGGCGCAGGTCTTCCTTTTCGTTCAGGACACGGCAGGTGGTATAAAAGCTGTGAAAGAGTGTCGCCAGATCGTAAGCGTAAAAGGCAAGCCGGTTCGGCTCGAGATGGGTGGCGGCGAAAATGACCTCGCCCGGCAACTCGGCGATTTTTCTCAAGAGGGCAACCTCAACGGGAGTCCGGAGCAGTTCCGGTTGGACATCCACCGACCTCGGCACCTCTGTCTCAACCTGCCGCAGGATGCTGCAGATGCGGGCATGTGCGTACTGGATGTAATAAACCGGGTTTTCACTTGACTGTTCCTTGGCCAGTTCGAGATCAAAATCCAGGTGGCTGTTCGCACTGCGCATCACAAAAAAATAACGAGCTGCGTCCCGCCCTACCTCCTCCATCAGATCTCTCAGGGTAATGTATTCCCCGGTCCGCTTGGACATCCTGACAGGCTCGTCTCCTTTGAACAGCCGGACGAGCTGCATGATGATCACCTGCAGGCGGTCCGGGTCGAAACCTAAGGCCTGCATCGCTCCCTTCAGGCGGGCGACGTGACCGTGATGGTCCGCCCCCCAGATATTAATCACCCGGTCAAACCCGCGCTTGAACTTGTTCTCATGATAGGCAATGTCCGCCGCAAAGTAGGTGGGAGTCCCGTTGCTCCGTACCAGCACCTCGTCCTTTTCATCCCCGAAGAGGGTGGAGCGGAACCAGAGGGCGCCTTCGGATTCATACAGGTAACCCTTTGCCTGCAGTTCCCTCAAAACCCGTTCAATATCCCCCGAATCGTGCAGGGTCTGCTCGGAGAACCAGACGTCGTACCGGACGCCGAAATCGGCAAGATCCCTCTCCATTTGGGAGAGCTTTTCCTTCAAGGCATGTTTAACCAGGATCTCCCTCCGGAGCTTGGGATCGGTTCCCACATACTTGTCCCCCACCAGGGCAATCAGGCTCTTCATGCTCTCGACCAGGTCCTGGCCGGGATAACCGTCCTCGGGAAAGGCCACGTCGTGCCCCAGCAGTTGCAGGTAGCGCGCCTCCAGGGAACGGCCGAAGGTTTCGATCTGGTTTCCGGCATCGTTGATGTAGAATTCCCGGGTCACATCGTAACCCGCGGCGGAAAGCACGTTGGCCAGGGTGTCGCCGAGGGCTGCGCCCCGGGCATTTCCCATATGCAGGAGCCCGGTCGGATTTGCGCTCACGAATTCCACCTGGACCTTTTCCCCGTTTCCTATGTTGGAAAACCCGTAACATTCGTCCTGGGTCTCCACTTCAGGAAGCACGTCGTAAACCCAGGAGGGGTCCAGGAAAAAGTTGATAAATCCCGGCCCGGCCACTTCGACCCGTTCCACCCTGTTGCCCGTCGTGGGGAAATACTCCAGAATGATCTGGGCGATATTGCGGGGGGGCAGCTTCGCCTGGCGGGCCAGCAGCATGGCAATGTTTGCGGCAAAATCCCCGTGCGCATCCTCCCGCGGTATCTCAAGGGTGAAGGACGGCAGTTGCCGGTAGGTAAGCCTCCCCTCGGCCCGGGCCTTTTCCGCGGCTGCAGTCAAATCCTCTACTAACTGCTTTTTTAAACCCTCTAAAACCCCCATCTTCGGCTCCTTTAGCTTAAAGTTTCTCCATCTTCCTATTATTTGGCTTAACAGGCCTTTTATGCAAGTCCCTGAACAACTAAAGAATTTGCTTGAGGAAGAAAGATAACAACTTTGCAGCCCCTGCTTGGGTTATTCTCTATTTTTTAATAATGGTAGGGCTCCTGCCTGATGATCCGGAAGGCCCGGTACAGCTGCTCCAGCAGGACAAGGCGTGCAAGCTGGTGGGGAAAGGTCAGGCGCGATAAAGAAAGGAGGAGGGCCGCCCCTTGAAGGATGGCAGAGGATAAGCCAAGGGTCCCCCCCACCAGAAAGGCGATATCTCCTCTCCCTGCGTTCATCCGGCCCTCAAGCCATCCGGCGAACGCCTCGGAACTGAATTCTTCCCCCCGCGGGTCAAGGGCGACTTTCAAAAATCCTGCGGGAATTTTCCTCTCAAGGCGCTCCCCTTCTCTCTCCTTTACGGCAAGCCGCTCCTGCTCCCCCTGGGGGACGGGATCGTCCGCCACCTCAACAATGGTCAGCCGGGCGTACTTCCGTATGCGTTTGGCATACTCCTCTTGCGCCAGCCTGTAAAAGGGTTCCTTCATATGGCCGACGGCAGCGATTAACAGACGCAATCGCTATCAACTCCAAATTTCCGACCTCAGCCCTGAAAATAAATCAGGTTCCTCCGCATTATCGTAATCTGATGGTGTCACCGATGGTGACACGGATGTCTAATCACGCGGAGGTTTGATTGGGAACCGGCACTGGCCGGTCCCAACAAATTTCCGACCTCCTGCTTCCGACCTTTATTACTTATACAGGTGGTGGATGTCGATCTCGTAGAAGGGGTAGTGCGGGTCTTCGACGGTGACCGGAACCATGCTCCTCTTCTCCTGCAGGCCCAGGGAATCCTTCAGACCCTGGAGAAATTCGAAGGTGACCTGCCTGCCCGGGTGGGCGAAAAGCAGCTGGCCCCGGGGCGCCAGGACGCGGGCAAGAATCGCGGCCACGTAGGGGTTAAGCTTCGGGTGGTAGAGGACATCGGAGCCGATAACCCAGTCGTACTGCTCCGTGCAGGGAAAGTCCCGCCAGTCCGCCAGCAGGAGAGAAACCCCCTGAATGCCGTTGCGGGCGGCATTTTTGCCGGCTATCTCCAGGGCCTCTGGCTTGTAATCGGTCAGGGTAACCCTGCCCCCCTTCAAGGCAGCTACCAGACCCGGGAGCCCGAGCCCTGCCCCGAGTTCCAGAACCGTAGCCCCGACAAAATCCACCTCTTCCCAGATATAGCGGGCCAGGCCGCGAGATGCCGGCCAGAGTTCCGCCCAGTACGGGATCTGGTCTTCATCATTGGGATCCGTGACCAGATCCTCGACATTCGAAACGATATCAAGGGAAATATGCAAATTGTCAAGATCAAAATCGAACCGCCGGGTAAGAACAGCCACTCTATCCCTCCGTTTGCCTGCAAATTACAGCCCTAAAAGCGCACCACCAGCACTGCGCAGAGCACCCCGATTAAAATCCCGACGGAGGCCTCTAGGGGCGTATGCCCGATCATTTCGCCGAACAGGAAGGACCTCCTGGTTTTCTCGCGCACCATTTCCTTCAGGATCAAGGAATGCTCGCCGACCACCCGTCTCAGGGTGACGGCATCGTAGATAATGATCCCCCCCAGTACCGCAGAGACCTGGAAAAACGGGGAGGTCCAACCGAAATCAAGCCCAAGGGCGGTAGCCAGGGATGCAGCAACGGCGGCGTGGGCGCTGGGCATTCCCCCGCAGCTGAATGCCCTCTTCCAGACAAACCCGTTGTTTTCAGACTTTACGGTTATGGGCTTCATCCCCTGGGCACAGAACATGCTTAACAGGCTGGAAAGGAGGTAACGGTCGTGAAAGAGGAGTGGCAGGAAGCGCAGTCCCCCAATCAGCACCAAACTGACCAGGGCCAGGGCGTAAAACATGCGGGTTTTCGTAATGTTTAAAATCCTCGTGACAACACTTCCTACGGTCATCCTCTCCCCTATCCTTTCCTTCCTTAAAGCGCCCGGATGCTCTCCACCCTGGCGCCGATACCGGCGAGCTTCTCTTCCAGCTTTTCGTACCCCCGGGCGATCAGTTCCGCCCGGCAGATCTCCGTTTTACCCTCTGCGGCAAGGCCTGCCAGCATGAGGGCTGCCCCCGCCCGGAGGTCGGTTGCCTTGATCTGGGCAGCCAGGAGCCTTTCGACACCCTCGATCACGGCGGTATGTCCCTTGACCCTGATCCTGGCGCCCATCCGTTTCAGTTCGTCCGCCACCTGGAAGCGGTTTTCGAATACGTTTTCAACGATGATGCTGGTTCCCTTTGCCAGACACAGCAGGGCCATCATGGGTGACTGCAGGTCCGTAGGAAAACCGGGGTAAGGAAGGGTTTTGATTTCGGTCGCCCTGAGCTCCCCCGTCCGCCTTACCGTGATCGCCTCCTCCCCGGCATCAACCTCAAGACCGACGTCCTGCAGCTTGGCAATCAAGGGCTGCAGGTGTTTGACGATCACACTCTCAACCGTAACCTCGCCTCCTGCAATCCCTGCTGCGATCATATAGGTCCCCGCCTCAATGCGATCCGGAATCACGCTGAACCGGGTGCATCCCAGTTCCGGCACCCCCTCGATCTTGATCAGGTCTGTTCCCGCGCCCCGTACCTTTGCTCCCAGGGCATTCAGGAAACTGGCCAGGTCGACGATTTCCGGCTCTTTGGCGGCGTTTCCCAGGACTGTAGTCCCAGGGATGGTCACAGCAGCCATCATGATGTTCTCCGTGGCGCCCACACTGGGAAAATCCAGATAAACGTTGTTTCCCTTAAGCTGGCGGGCCCGGGCCTCTATGCAGCCGTGTTCCAGTCCGACGTCAAATCCCAGGAGGCTGAGTCCCTTGAGGTGCAGGTCCATCGGCCGGGAACCGATGTTGCAGCCTCCCGGAAGAGGAATCCTGGCCTCTCCGCGCCTGGCGGCAAGGGCGCCTAAAAAAAGGTTGGATGCCCGGAGCTTTTTAGCCAGTTGATACGGTATGGCGACTTCGAGCTCGTCGGGCAAGGCCAGACGCAGGGTGTTTTCTCCCTGCCATTCCACCCGCCCGCCGATGGCCCGGATGATCTCCAGCTGGGTTTCCACGTCCGCTATCTTCGGCACGTTATCTAACGTAACCTCTCCCCTGGCTATGGCGCTGGCGGCAATCAGAACCAGGGCTGAATTCTTTGCCCCGCTGATCTTGACCCCGCCGTGAAGAGGGTTGCCTCCTTCAATGATCAACTTCATCTAAATATATCCTCCAGTCATTTCGCCAGAAAATCGCCCTTTTCCGTATCTGTTATATTCTCGGCGGCAGTGAATATTCCTTCCCCGCTCGGTTCTTTTTCACCTGCCGGTGCCGCACCGTTTAAAACAGGAAAAGCGCTGTTCCTGCGGCCGCTTCCAGATATCCCTGCAAGGGCAATCAGGAACAGTAGCACCCCCAGGATCAGGGCAAGTATAACTTTGCGTGCGATCAAGAAGCACCCCTTTTGCCTGACCATCCCTTTTATGTTAGTCTTGGGCAAAAGGAGGAATTATTATACGGCCTTGGCAAACCGTTCGTAACCGCTCAGGAACTGGTCGATTCCGGCTCCGGTCGTCTCGCGGAACGCCTTGTCCAAACTGTCCCCGCGCCCCAGGGCGTCCAGCAGCCTGGGAACGGAGCCGCTCCCGTACCTATCGACAAGGTAAAGGACAAGGTCCTTTGCCACACCATAACTATAGTCCTGCCAGGCCGGATCGTCAAATCTTTTATCCAGCTCTTCCAGGGAAACCGACAGTGGGAGAGCACCCTGTGTGAAGGAAACTACTCCTGCAATTTTTTCTTCACCGTACTGGGCGAGGCCTTCCGTCAGCCAGCGCGGGTAGTTCCCCTTTGCCTTGTAGTCCACCAGCAGGTGGATGTATTCGTGGGCGACAGGCCCCCGCTCCCTGAAAGCGTTGTCCCTCTCCGGGCCGGATAAATCCCTCAGCCAGACCCGCGGCGATAGAATGCGCAGGATGCCGGCCCAGTAGACCCCCATGGCGCTCTCCTCGCTTCCCCACCCGAAGATGCGGTTCAAAGAAGCCCGGTCGGTATATATGGAGATCGGGACGTTCTTATCCGGAAAGTACCCGAAAAACTCGCCCAGGGGCCGGTAAACCCGCTCTGCCTCCTGCAGTACAAGGCGCGCGTTCTCCTCGTCCCCTTTCCTGTATTTAATCACAAAGTGCTCGCTTTCCATGGCTGGCCAGCGGGAGGTTTCCTGCCGCCAGCGGTAAAGCTGGTATTGCCGGACCAGCTCAAGTCCGAAGGAACGAAAGGTATGCGGCTGGTAAACTCCGAGCACCAGGGTAAAAAGGAAACAAAAGATGCAGAAATAGACAATAAATCGTTCCATCCTCCGCTCCTCCTCTCTCCTTCCCAATTATACAAGAAGAGAGGAGTTTTGCGGCCAACCAAAAAAAGCCAGCCCGATTGCCGGCTTTGCTACTTTACCTTGTCTTTGAGCAACCGTAGCTTTTCCTGGGCGAACTCCTTCGTCTGCGGATCGGGCTCCCTGGACAGATCCTGCCAGATCTCAGCCGCCCGCTTCCAGTCCCGGCGGCTCTCATAGAGCATCCCCAGTTGGGCCTTTGCCTGCAGGTTGCGGGGCTCCTTGCGCAGCACTACCTGTAGCTGCTCCTCGGCCTGATCGTATAAACCCAACGATTGATAAACATCCGAAAGCTCCAGGCGCAGGGACGTATCCTCTCTCTGGGCCAAAGCCTGCCGGTAGTGGCCTGCCGACTGCCTGAGCACTTCCTGCCCCTTTGCCTGCTGTCCCTCCATCATGTAGAGGCTCCCGAGCTCCGCCTCCACCCTTGCGTAACCTGTGAGCACATTGGTGTCATCCGGGTGCTCCGCCTTCATCTTTTTATACTGCTCGATCAGCGTTTGAAGCTGGTCAAGCCGGGTCTGCGGCTCCTGCTGCTCCGGAGCGGGCTGCCGGTCTCCGCCCGGCACATTCTTAGGATTCACCCAGGGGAGGCTGGGAATTGTCGTTATAAGCACCCCGACCGCAAGCATTCCTACCAGAACCCACAGAACGAGTTTTACGAAAAAACGCTTCTCCCGGAACATTCGCATCAATGCTAGCTATCTCCCCACCTGCAATTTTCCCTATTGATACCAACTCATTATACCATAACGAAGACGCGCCTTCTGTCGAATCACAGAATATAAAAAGGGTAGCCAACTTTACTACGCCGGCTGCCCTGCCAAACAGATGTCTGAGGCATGATGTCAGATGTCGGAAGTTCGCAGGAACTCTCTAAGCCAGTTCCGAATCAACCCCCAAACCTGGCTTCACCTTTCTGATGGTGCCGCATGGGCGGCATGAAGGTCTAACGAAGATAATTAAATGGATTCGTTCTCGCGCCGTTGTTCATTACCTCGAAATGCAGGTGGGGGCCCGTCGCCCTTCCGGATGAACCGACGGCGCCGATCAC
Organism: Clostridia bacterium; assembly: GCA_902812435.1. Classification (GTDB taxonomy): domain Bacteria; phylum Bacillota; class DSM-12270; order Thermacetogeniales; family Thermacetogeniaceae; genus DULK01. The sequence goes on along the minus strand of CADDZA010000055.1, from coordinate 4,658 downwards.
TTCCCCCTTGTCCACCGTTTCACCTTCGCTGACATCGATGCGGGAGAGGTGGGCGTAACGCGTGGCCAGGCCGTTTCCGTGATCGATGACCACGGTCCTGCCGTAGCCGCCTCCCCAGCCGGCTTCCACGACCCTTCCGCCTGCCGCGGCATGCACCGGCGTCCCCGCACCTGCCGCTATGTCAATACCGCCGTGGAACTCGCCGCCGCGATAGCCGTAGCCGGAGGTGATGCCGCCGCCGACCGGCCAGCCCAAGACTCCGCTGCCCGAGCCGCGAGAAACCGTGTAGGCAGAGGCGTAGATCCGCCCGCCGGCAGTTCCCTGCGCCACTATTTTGGCCACCGGTTCCTTCAAGACGCGGCTGGCAAGAACCTGCTGTGCCACGATCCTGTCATTTTCCCTGACGAAGCGGTAGACCACCTCTTTCTGGCCTTCCTCCCCGTCCCTGACGACTTTGGCGCTGCCCCTGCGCAGTTTGGAATCAAGGCGGACCTGTACGTCAAAAGGGATCGATTCCCTTTTAACCGTGCTGCTCGTGATCCTGACGTGGATTAAGGGTTGTACTGCAGCCAGATTGATCTCCTGGTCGATGTCCAGGCGCTCCGTGAGATTGGGGTTGGCGTCCAGCAGTTCCTTCACAAGCAGCCCGTGGGCCCGGGCGATGCTCCAGAGGGAGTCACCCTCTTTAACCCGGTATTTCTGGGTCTGCATCCTACCCTGTTTCAGAAGGGAAAGAGCATCCTCCTCCCGGGAAATTTCGCTGACTGCAACCGGCCGGTACCTGAAGGAGATCTTCTCACTGAATTCGATGGACTCGATCTTTTCTCCGGCCAGTTTTTTCCTGTATTCGTCCTTTAACCTGTTGAGAACCCGCTGGGCCGTCTCCCTGTTCGGCAGGAAAAAGGCAGGACCGTCCGCGATGGCAACCTCCACCCCCTTCGTCAGCCAGGGAAGGCCGGAAAAGGCTGAATACAACTGCTGGCCGGAATCAAGGCTTACCCGGGAGGCGGTACAGGCTTTGTATGTCAAGGGGGACGGAAGGTAGACCCGCTGGCCGAGCCGTTTTTCCAGTTCCTTTTGAACACTGCCCATGATCTTCTGCCCCTGCCGGCGCGAGGCCACCAAACCGATTTCCTTCCCCTGGTAATAGGCGGCGTAAGCCACCCTGTTCTGCACCAGGTAGAAGTTGCCGTAAAGCAACAAAAAACCGGCAAGCACCGCCGCGTATAAACCCGGTTTCCTCATGAAACCGAGCCGCTCACGCTGCTTTCCGGTTCTCCAGTCCTGAATATATGAGCCGATGCTTTCTGCCCCGCCGGTTACCGAATCCTTCATCCATTGCCAGCGCTCCGCCCACCAATCGGGGGCACTGTTGCGCAAATTAGAGAGCCGGGTTGTGAGGGATTTCTTCCCCTGCACAAGCCATCCTTCAATACCACACTTAATACCACACTCTTTTAAGATCCAAAGTTGGCACCTGCGACAAAATAAATAAAAGGCCTTTCTGCTCTCCTCTAAATTCATTTTCCCTCTCCCATTCGGTTGTTAGCCATTAAAACCTGCTTATTTTATGTTGCTCGAACTCCTGGGTTTCCCGCCAAGAAGCGGTAACAAAGCCAAATTCATTATACTACGCGTGCCGGAAAGTGTAAAGACAAGCTTTCGGGCGCTACTCGAGATTTTTCGGTAATAACCGACAGCAATCAAGCCATATCGCGCTTAACGAGGCTTGCGCATTTTTAATTTCAGAGCAAAACCCCCAGCACCGCCGTCCCGATCAGTATCCAGAAGGGGTTCAGACGGCGGGTGGCCATGGCCCCGCAGGTGAGACCGGCGATCACGACCATCTTCCAGGAAAAAGGGGAGCTTTGGGCGAAAAACACCGTAGCGCTGGCGAGCAGGGCCACCAGGGTGGGGTAAAAACCCCGGATCAACCGCCGGAAAAGGGAGTGCCTGTACAGCAATTTATAATAGTACGTAACTACAGACATTATGATAAATGTAGGGAGAACCACCCCAAGCACTCCCACCAGGGCTCCGGAAAACCCGCCGACCTGGTAACCCACAAGGGATGCGGTGTTGACGAGAACGGGCCCCGGTACAAGCTGGGCAATGGCCAGCAGATTGGCAAACTGGGACGCCGTGATCCAGTGGTGCCGCTGCACAACCTCGGTGGCAATCAGGGGTAGTACCGGATACCCCCCACCGAAGCTGAACAGGCCAACCTTCATGAAGGTCCAGAACAAAACGGGTAGTTCAGCCGGGTTCATTATCCCCACTCCTTCCTACGCCGGACAAAAATCCCAGCAGCCCGCCGCAGGCAATGACCAGGATAGGATGCCACTTCAAGACCTGCAGGAGAAAAAGCATAAGGGCAAACAGCGCGATTCCTTTGAGATCCCGGCGCAGCGGTCGCAGCCAGGAGAGCAGCAGGTAAACAAGCAGCCCCAGGATCCCCGCCCGCAGCCCGTCAAAGATGCGGCCTACCACCGGCTGCCTCGAGATCTTCAAGACCACCAGGCCGAGGCCCAGGACCATAACCAAAGGTGGGAGGAGACATGCTATCAATGCAACCACCGCACCCCAGAGACCCGCCAGCCGGTACCCCACAAAAACCGCGGTGTTGGTGACATTCGCACCCGGCGCCCCCTGGGCCAGGGTGGTGCCTGCCAGAAAGGTTTCCTCGTCCAACCAGCCGCGGCGCTCAACCACCTCATGGTAGGTCAGGGGGATTACGGCAAACCCGCCTCCGAGGGAGAAGGCGCCGATTTTAAAAAACGTTGTAAAAAGCTGAAGCCAGAGGCCTTTCTCCTCCGGCTTTTTTAATCCTCCACTAGTTCGCGGCAGCCTCCTCTGCCCCCTTTCCCGGCCGGTCCAGGGCCATGTAGTATAAGGCCGCCTCCAGGCGTGCCCGCATCAACTCGCAGGACAACGGATAGGGTTGGTACAGGTCCCCCTCTAGGAGTGCCGCCTGGGCATGACAGCCTCCCCCGCAGAGAAAGCGGGCCCAGCAGGAACGGCAGGGCTTTTTGTTGTAAAGGTGTGCCCGGCGAAATCTCTCCTGCAGCTCCGGGTTGGTGATTCCCTCCCGAACGTCCCCGAGGCGGTAGTCAGGATGCCCGACAAACTGGTGGCAGGGGTAAATCTCCCCGGCCGGGGTCACGGCAAGGTACTGGTACCCCGCACCACACCCCGTCAAACGTTTGGCGACACAGGGTCCTCCCTTAAGATCGAAATCAAAGTGATAAAAGGAAACCCGGCAGCCGGAAGCCTCCCACTCCCGGAGGAGACGCGCCAGCCTGAAATATTCCCGGCGCAACCCGTCCAGATCTTCGTAGCGGAGGGCGTAAGGGCGATCGGCAGGCGCAACCACGGGCTCAAGGGAGATGCTCCCGGCTCCCAGGCGGGCAAGGTGCTTTACGTCCTCTGCAAAATCGAGGTTGGAGCGGGTGTAGGTGCCGCGCACGAAATATTCCCCGCACCCGCCGGTTTCAAAAAACCTTTTCAGGCACCTCTCCACCAGGGAGGAGGTACCCGATCCATTCCCGGCAACCCGGTACCGGTTATGCACCTCCGGCCTCCCGTCACAGCTCAGGACAAGGCTGATGTTGTATCGCCTGCAAAAGGCCAACGCCTCGTCGTCAAGCAAGGAGGTGTTGGTGGTCAGGGTAAACTTCCACTTTTTCTCCTTCCCCTGTTCCAGAGCATAGGCAACGGCAAGTTTAACTCCCTCCAGGTTGAGGAGGGGTTCCCCGCCGAAAAAGTCCACGGCTAAGAATTCGTAAGGAGTCTCCCGGATCAATAAATCCAGGGCGGCCCGGATCACCTCCGGGGGCATGAGGTCCCGACCGGAGCGCAGCTGCTCCGGGACGAAACAGTATTTACAGGAAAGGTTGCAGGTGTGGGCGATGTTCAGGCAGAGGGCCTTAAGGCCGAGCTCCCCGCCCGGCGCAAAATCACCCCACCCCTGATCCTTTGTCAGAATCTGTCCCGCATCCTGCAACTCCCGGAGCTCTCTGTAAGCCTCGTCCACCACGTCCGGATGAAAATGTCGAGCGGCCTCTTGCCGGGCCAGGTCCCAGTCCCCGCTGCAGGCCAGCCGCTGCAATAAGCGCCATGCCACTTCGTCAAGCCGGTGCAGGGAACTGCTGTTTACGTCAAAAGCCAGGTAACAGCCGTCGACCTGGAAAAGGTGCAGGTCGGAAGAAAAGTCGCACTTTATTTCTGCCGTACTGCGCAAGCCTGGTTCCCCACTGTGCAGGACGTTTTGCATGCCGACTGGCAGGAAGTCTGGCATTCCCCGCAGCCGTTCTCCTGCAGCGGTTTACGGAGGCTCCCCGCCACAACAGTCTGAACGTGTTTCTTGGTCTTCATTTTTCAAACCCCCCGAATGTCTATTAAAATACTGCAACTGCAGTGCCTGTTACAGGCGTCACCCGCGTCCCCGGTCGTCGCCGGACTGGACGAGCCTGCCATCTCAATTCACTATTTTAACCCGGCGAAAAAAAATGCGCAAACCTTTTCGAAAACAGACAGAACCCGCGCCCCCAGTATTTACCATCCCTACATTTCAACAGCCACAAGGCTTCCAGCTACAGCACCTGGTAAAGAGTGTAAATAACCCCTTTTCCCTAAATTACCTGTTTTTTTCAGGGAAC
>CADDZA010000054.1 GCA_902812435.1 Clostridia bacterium | reverse complement strand
TAGCAGTCAAGGCCGCCAACCGTATGTTTTTAATCTTTATGATTCATGTTTAGTTTCTAAAATTTAATCTGGCTGAGTTGCTTTGGTGGTTACAGGGAACAACCTACTTTTACTTGACAGCATCGGAAGGAAACGGTTAATTGACAAGGTCTGGCCGCTGTGTTATGATGAAGTTGCCCATGATTGCACCGTCATCGTAAAGAACAGGTGACAGGCTTTCGTGAGGATCAAATTTTAGGAGGAATGCAAAGTAATGCAGGGCAAAGTCAAGTGGTTCAATCAGGAGAAGGGATACGGATTCATCGAATGCGATGGCGGTGGAGACGTGTTCGTTCACTACTCAGCGATTCAGGAGGAGGGCTTCAAAACCTTGGCCGAAGGCCAGCGGGTTGAGTTCGAAATCGTTCAAGGCACCCGTGGGCCCCAGGCTTCAAAGGTTGTGAAATTATAGAAGATCTCTGCTTGGATTTTTGCTGTACCGGAAAAGAAGACCCCGGCTAAAATACCGGGGTTCCTTTATTAAGTACCGTTCTTGTGTGAAGGATTTTTTCCCTAAAAAGGGAATAATATTAAAAAGAACCCGAAAGGAGTGGATGTCTGCTTGAAGATTGCAATCCGGGGCAAGAATATCGAGGTGACGGAAGGGCTTAAAGATTATGTGGAGAAGAAATTGACAAAGTTAACCCGGTACTTGGAACACATCCACGAAGCTCAGGTAACGGTGTACGCAGAGCGGGAAAACTACGGGGTAGAGGTGACGATTCCTATCAACGGTATGATCCTGCGCGGGGAGGAGGAAAGCTCCGAGAACCTCTATGCCGCTGTCGATGAGGTTGTGGAGAAGCTTGAAAAGCAGGTGGAAAAGCATCGCACCAAGCTGTACAGGCGGTTCCGCAACCAGGGTTTGAAGGATTTGATTGCCGACATGGGGGAAGAGAACAAGAAAAATGAACCGGCTATCGTACGTACCAAGCATTTTACTATCAAACCTATGCCGGTGGAAGAGGCCATTCTGCAGATGAACCTGCTCGGCCACGACTTTTTCGTTTTCAGCAACGCCGAAACGGAAAAGGTAAATGTGCTTTATCGGCGCAAGGACGGAAACTACGGATTGATAGAACCGGAGTTTTAGTATTCCAAAGAATCTCATCCTCGATTTCAAGCAAGGGGCCCGGTGGGGTCCCTTTAACTTTGCTTGTTCCGTTAAAACCAGACTCCTTCGGCGTTCCTTGTCAGAGAAGTGCGGAAGGTGTTAAAATGGAAACGGCCTCCGATTAAAGGTGGGTGAAGAATATGCTTAATGCTCTGAAAAATTTGTTCGATGACAATGCGCGCGAGATCAAGCGTTTACAGCGAATAGTCGATCTGATAAACAAATATGAACCGGAGATGCAGACCTTAACCGATTCCCGGCTCAGGGCCAAGACCCAGGAGTTCCGGGACCGGCTCGAGGGCGGGGAGACGCTGGACGACATTCTTCCCGAGGCTTTCGCCGTGGTGCGTGAGGCTGCCGTACGTGTCCTGGGGATGCGCCCCTTTGACGTGCAGCTGATGGGCGGCATTGTCCTCCACCAGGGCAGGATCGCCGAAATGAAAACAGGTGAAGGGAAAACCCTGGTGGCGACCATGCCCGCTTATTTAAACGCCCTCTCAGGGCAGGGTGTCCACATTGTAACCGTGAACGATTACCTGGCCCGACGGGACAGTGAATGGATGGGCGGGATCTTCCGCTTTCTGGGGCTTAAAGTCGGCCTGATTGTCCACGACCTGCCGCTCGAGGCGCGACAGCAGGCATACGCCGCGGATGTTACATACGGCACCAACAACGAGTTCGGCTTCGATTACCTGCGGGATAACATGGTGCTTGACGCCTCGGAGATGGTACAGCGGGAACTGAACTACGCCATAGTGGACGAGGTGGACAGCATTCTCATCGACGAGGCCCGGACACCGTTGATCATATCCGGCCAGGCGGAAAAGCCGACGGAACTATACTACAAGATTGCCCGGGTGATACCCCGGCTTCAGCGGGATGTGGATTACCAGGTTGACGAGAAACTGCACACGGTTGCCCTCACCGAAGCGGGCACCCATAAGGTGGAAAAACTCCTGGGTATCGACAACCTCTCGGACGAGTCGAACCTGGAGATCGCACATCACGTTTACGCCGGGCTGCGCGCCCACGCCCTGATGAAGCGCGACCGGGACTATGTGGTTAAGGACGGCAAGGTCATCATCGTGGATGAGTTCACGGGGCGCTTGATGTTCGGGCGCCGCTTCAGCGAGGGCCTGCACCAGGCGATCGAGGCAAAGGAAGGGGTAAAGATCGAGCGGGAGGCGCAGACTCTGGCCACCATCACCTTCCAAAACTATTTCCGCATGTACAAGAAACTGGCTGGCATGACAGGTACCGCCGCCACCGAAGAAGAGGAGTTCAGGAAGATTTACGGCCTCGACGTGGTGGTGATCCCGACACACAAACCGATGATCCGGGTGGATCATCCTGATGTGGTTTACCGCACCGAGCAGGGAAAATTCAACGCGGTGATCGAGGAAATTGCCGAATGCCACAAGCGCGGCCAGCCGGTACTTGTGGGAACTATTTCCATTGAAAAATCGGAGATCTTGAGCCGGATGCTCAAGAAGCGGGGTATTCCCCACCAGGTCTTGAATGCCAAGTACCACGAACAGGAGGCAAAGATCATCGCCCAGGCCGGCAGGCTGGGCATGGTAACCATCGCCACAAACATGGCCGGTCGCGGAACCGACATCATGCTCGGGGGGAATCCGGAGTACCTGGCTAAGGAGGAACTGCTCCGGCAGGGATACCCCCCGGAGGTGGTTGTCGAAGCCGGGGAGTACGGGGCGCCGTCGTCCCCAGAAGTCGCCAGGGCCAGGGAGAAATACAGGGAACTGGTTCTACAGTTCAAAAAGGAAACGGACGCCGAACACGAAAAAGTGGTTGCCCTGGGCGGCCTGCACATCATTGGAACGGAACGCCACGAAAGCCGCCGGATCGACAACCAGCTGCGCGGTCGTGCGGGGCGTCAGGGAGACCCCGGTTCTTCTCGGTTTTACGTTTCCCTGGAGGATGACCTGATGCGACTGTTCGGTTCTGATAACATCATGGGCATCATGGACAAACTGGGCATGGACGACTCCATTCCGGTGGAGCACTCGCTGGTGAGCCGCTCCATCGAAGCCGCCCAGAAGAAGGTGGAGAGCCGCAACTTCGATATGCGGAAGCACGTTCTGGAGTACGACGACGTGATGAACCAGCAGCGCGAGGTGATCTACGCACAGCGGCGCCGTGTGCTGCTCGGCGAAGACTTGCAGGATTCGATCCGGGAGATGATCGAAAAGGTGATCTCCAAACTCGTCACCCGTTATACGAGTGAGGGCAAGTACCCCGAGGATTGGGACCTGCAGGGATTGATCGCTGCCGGTGAGCAGATCTTTCTCCGTCCTGGTGTGCTTGATGTGGATGAATTGGTCTCGCTCGGCTCCCGTGATGCAATTAAGGAGAGGCTGCTGGAGGAGGCTGAAGCCCACCTCCAGGCAAGGGAAAAAGAACTGGGTGCGGAAACCTTGCGGGATCTTGAGCGCTTTATCCTGCTACGGGTTGTAGACGCCAAGTGGATGGACCACCTGGATGCCATGGACCAGCTGCGCCAGGGGATCGGCCTGCGTGCCTACGGCAATGCGGATCCTCTCGTGGAGTACAGGTTTGAGGCCTATAACATGTTCCAGGAGATGATCGACAGCATCCAGGAGGATGTCGTCAGGTACCTCTACAGAGTGAACCTTGTCCCTGCCCGGGAGGAGCGGCGCCCGCGCCAGGTAGTTGAGAACCGGGGAGAGGAGGAGCAGCGCCCGCAGCCTGTCCGGGTACAACAGCAGGTTGGTCGTAACGATCCCTGCCCGTGCGGGAGCGGGAAGAAATATAAGCGCTGCTGCGGCAGGTGATAACCTTGCCACCCGGTTGATATAGATAGAAGAGGTAACGGGGGGCAACTAAATGAGGGGGAAAAGGGCTGCAACAACGGAACAGGAGCTGGCGGAGTTTTGCGTTTCGGCGGTTTTCCATTGCGATCAGCCCTTGTGCGATCGGGAAATCCTGTATAAAACTCTGCTGGGAGTTGTCCGGCCGCGCATCGTTCCTTTTCTGGGACGCTTTTTCGGAATCAAGGAACTGCTTTACCTGGCTAACATCGTATCCGTCGGAGAAAACCAGCTCCACCACGTCATCAGGATGGTGGAACTGGTGGCAACGCTGCCGGACGAGGTTTTGTTGTGTCTAGGAATTAGCCGGGATGACCTGCTGATGGGTGTGCTTTTCCACGATATTGGAAAAGGCAAGGAAGTGGATGACGGTGTTTTCAACGCTCGGTCTGTCGGCAAGGCCCGGGTGCCGCAGGCTTTGCGGCATTATCCCGGAATGAGGTGGGCTGATTGGACAACGCCTTTTCACGACCACATTGTGCGGAGCTACGAGATTGCCCGGAGGTATGCCCTGCCGGAGCATGTGCTCGAGGGCATCGCCCTGCACCATCATGTGAAGATCAGACCGCGGACCTTGAATCTGGTAGGGGATGCCCTGTGCCTCAGTATGATCGTCAAACAGGATATTTTCAACCACAACCCGGAGCAGTACGCTGCATTGGGCAGTAATCTGGCGCAGGTGATCGCGCTCCTGGATCAGTTGTGTGCCATTGAAAGGAAATTCCAGGCGAGAGTCAGCCTGGGTCTTGAGCCGCAGCAGATCGAGGACGAGGTCGTCCGGGATCTGGTGACCGGCATGGCCACGCCGGGGGACCTCCGTCTCCGGGTGCTGGAGGTTACGTTAACAGGTGAAGAGTCGGTGATCCTGTTTGACCTGCGGGCCTTTGGGAGCTTTGTAAAGCTCCATACTGAATACGAGATCCAGAACATGAAAGTATCTATTTTGCAGTTGATCCGCTCCCTGGTGAGGGTCAACCGGCGGGAACACGAAAGGGATCTTGTCGCACTGATCGGCGGTGACGAATACGCCGTTGTGACAAAGGTAAAGGATAAACACATCCTTGAAGAGATGATCGAAAGGATTGCTTTGACGGTTAAGATGAGGACAGGGCTCGAAATGCGCTACGGTTTCGGGGTCGGCGGCACCATTGCATCAAACTTCCACCAGGCCAGGATCCAGGCGGAGATGAGAAGGGGAAGCCATTTTCTATACAGCACTAGAGAATAGTAGGGAGAGTGAGCAGCATGATCGGTGAAGTAAAGAGGGATTTAGAAAAATTAGAGGCCCGGTTGGCTGAATTGAGGGTCTCCCTTTGACATTGATAAAAAGAACGAAGAATTAAAAAAGATTGATGCACAGGCCGGTACCCCGGATTTCTGGGCGGACCCCGCACGGGCGGGCAAGATCCTTCAGAAAGCCGCCCAGCTCAAGGAGGATATTAATTTTTACAATAAGGCCGTGGCGGATCTGGATGAACTCAAAGTTCTGTTGGATTTATGCTCTGAAGCCGAGGACGAGGAGCTGGAGGATGAACTGAGAACCGGAGTCAAGCGGCTGACCGAGGTCCTGGACAGGCATGACCAGGAGAACCTTTTTTCAGGACCGTACGACGACAGGAATGCCCTGATCTCCCTGCACGCCGGAGCCGGTGGAACTGAGGCCCAAGACTGGGTGGAGATGCTCTTCAGGATGTACGGGCGCTGGGCCCAGGAACAGGGCTTCCAGGTTGAGGTTCTGGACATCCTGCCGGGCGACGAAGCCGGCATCAAGAGCATCACCGGCCTTATTTCAGGTAGATACGCCTATGGCTATTTGAAAGCGGAACGGGGAGTACACCGCCTCGTTCGTATTTCTCCCTTTGACGCCTCCGGCCGGCGGCATACCTCTTTTGCTTCGGTTGACGTCATTCCCGAGGTGGAGGAGGACACTGAGATTGATATTAATCCCGAAGACCTGAGGATCGACACCTACAGGGCAAGCGGCCACGGCGGGCAGTACATCAACAAGACCGACTCGGCCGTGCGTATCACCCACCTCCCGACAGGCATCGTGGTGCAGTGCCAGAGCGAGCGCTCCCAGCTTGCCAACAGGCTGCGGGCGATGAAGATGCTGCGCTCCCGCTTGAGCGCCCTCAAGCGGCAGGAGCAGGAGGCGAAGCTGAACCAACTGCGGGGAGAGCAGCGGGAGATTGCCTGGGGAAGCCAGATCCGTTCCTACGTTTTCGAACCCTATACTCTTGTAAAGGATCACCGTACCGGGGTGGAGATCGGCAACGTCCAGGCTGTAATGGATGGTGCGATAGGCCCTTTCATTGAGGCATATCTCCGGCAGTACCGGGACGGGCAGGGGAAGAATTAAATGCGGAAGTTTCTGGCGGGAATTCTGATTTCTCTCCTCGTATTCCTCCTTTTGTGCGAGTTCACCCTGCCCGAACTGGCGGGCCAGGCTATAGAGAGAGAGGCAGCGCGCAGCGCCCTTAAACCGGGGGGCGTGGAGACGCGCCTTTTTGCCTTTCCTGCCGCGAAAATATTGGTGGGGCAGTTCGACGGCATGCGCCTGGAGATGAGAGGAGCGAACCTGGGAGGCTGCCGGGCGACCCTTTTGACAATACATATCCCGAGGGGAAGCTTTAACTTGCATGAACTGATGCAGGGCGGAGGAACAACCGCCCTGCATGCGGACGGCCCGATGCGGGTGCGAATTGTATTCAGGGAAGGGGATTTGAACAAATACATCCGTGCCTCCGGTGTACCCGGGATCACCGATCCCGGACTGGAACTGAATTCCCGGTACGTGAAGCTGAAAGGAAAGGTGGGAATCCTCGGCAGTTCTTTTTCCGTACAGATGTGGGGCAATTTCCGCCCGGAACAGGATGGGGAGATCGCCTTTTCACCGGTAGATTTCAGGGTTGGCAACGAATCGCTTCCCCCCGAACTTTCCCGCAAACTTGCGTCTCACCTCCGTTTTCGCCTTAATGGGGCCCAACTTCCCTTCGCATTTAAGGTGAAGCAGGTGGACGTCGAACAAGGCTGTCTCGTAATTTTAGGTGAAAGCATCTGATCCGGTGGCAACATAAAAGCAGGAATTTTTTGTCGAATATAGAACCCCAAACTATTGTTATCACCGTGGGTGAAATTGCTGTTTTGGGTAAAGATAATATAAAGAGCCTTGGGCGGGTAGTGAGTTATGTGCGCGCTTCTCTTAGAAGGTTAATCTACGCCTACATCTGGATGACGGTTGGCTCTGTGTTTATTGCCCTGGCACTGGATCTCTTCCTGGTTCCCAACAAGATTGCGGCGGGGGGAGTAAGCGGCCTGGCTACTATTATTTATTACCTGACAAGGGCCAGGGTGCCGGTGGGCTGGACTCTCCTGGCCTTGAACATTCCCCTGTTTCTCCTTTCCTACCGGGAACTCGGGGCGCAGGTTTTCGTCCGCAGCCTTTACGGGGCTCTGGCGACTTCGGTTTTGGTGGAACTGCTGGCACACCGGCTCCCCATCCTGACGAACGACCTGCTCCTCGCTTCCTTTTACGGGGGAGTATTGTCCGGTATCGGGATGGGTGTTGTGCTCAGGGCGGGTGGCACCACAGGCGGCACTGACCTTGTGGCACGCCTGCTCCACAAATATTTTCCCATAACTGTCGGCCAGGGCCTGCTGGGTTCCGATTTCGTAGTGATCAGCCTGGCGGGTGTCTTTTTTAATGCCGAACTGGCCCTGTACGCCCTGCTGGCGCTCCTGGTCACCAGCAAAGTGATTGACCTTGTGCAGGAGGGGATCAGCTTTGCCAAAGCGGCTTACATTATCTCGGGGAAGCCGGAGGAGATTGCCCAGGCCATCTTTCGTGAACTGGAACGGGGGGTGACCGCCCTTTCGGGCCAGGGGATGTATACAGGTGAGACGCGCCCTGTGCTTATCTGCGTTGTCGGCAAGACCGAGGAAAGCCGGTTGAAAGACTTAATTTACGGCATTGATCCCCAGGCCTTTGTTTTCATCACGGACGCCCATGAAGTGCTTGGGGAAGGGTTCAAAACCTATGATAAAAGATATTGAAGGGGGGAACACCATGCCTTCATCACAGGAAGAGCTGTTACAGGACCTGGAAAAAAAGGCGCGGGTCATCCGCTCCGATATAATCAGAATGGTGGCCGAAGCCGGGTCGGGGCACCCGGGCGGAAGCCTTTCTGCGGCAGAGATTGTTACAGTCCTGTATTTCCACGTCATGCGCATCAGACCGGATGAACCGGACTGGCCGGACCGCGACCGTTTTGTTTTGAGCAAGGGGCACGCTGCTCCTCTGCTGTACGCTGTGTTGGCGGAAAGGGGTTACTTCCCGGCGGAAGAACTCATCACCCTGCGGAAGCTGGGCAGCCGCCTGCAGGGGCACCCGGCTTTCGGGAAACTGCCGGGGATCGAGGCCTCGACAGGCTCACTGGGTCAGGGGCTTTCCATCAGCCTGGGAATTGCCCTGGCCGGGAAGATCGACCACCGGGACTACCGGGTTTATGCACTCCTTGGTGACGGAGAAAACGAGGAGGGACAGGTCTGGGAAGCCGCCATGGCGGCCGCCCACTACCGGGTGGATAACCTGACTGCCATTCTCGACTACAACGGGCTCCAGATTGACGGCCCAGTTGCCGATGTCCTCTCACCTCTCCCGCTTCCCGAGAAATGGCGCTCCTTCGGGTGGGAGGTACGGGAAGTTGATGGGCACAGCTTCGAGGAACTGCTTGCAGCATTCGAATGGGCAAAGGGGGTTCATGACCGGCCGTCCATGATTATCGCCAAAACGGTTAAAGGGAAAGGGGTTTCCTTCATGGAAAACGCTGTTGACTGGCACGGCAAGGCCCCGGATAGGGAACAGGCGGAAAAGGCCCTTGCCGAACTGCTTGCTGTACCTTCATGATGTCTTGGGCTCATCATAGAAAATGAAAAATTTTTTCTATGAAGGTCGGCTGTTTCTTGGACGTAATCAGGAGGGAGCGGAAACAAGCCGACCAACGTGGGATTTACACTGGAGGGTTACAAATGAACGTAGCAACACGTGACGCCTACGGTCGCGCCCTGGTGGAGTTGGGCAAAAAGTATCCGGACCTTGTGGTTCTTGACGCCGATCTTGCAAAGTCCACGAAAACCGCCGATTTTGCCAAGGTTTTTCCGGAGCGCTTCTTTGACATGGGTATTGCCGAGCAGAATATGATGGGGACCGCCGCCGGCCTGGCCCTGGCGGGGAAGATCCCCTGCGCCAGCACCTTTGCGGTTTTTGCAACCGGGCGTGCCTTTGACCAGATTCGCAACTCCATCGCCTACCCCGGCCTCAATGTAAAGATTATCGCCACTCACGCCGGGATCACCGTCGGGGAAGACGGGGCATCCCACCAGTCCGTCGAGGATATCGCCCTGATGCGGGCTCTGCCCAACATGACCGTGATCGTTCCGGCCGATGCCACCGAAACCGGCAAGGCTGTTGCCGCTGCCGTCGTCCACGAGGGGCCCGTTTACATCCGTCTCGGACGCCCGGCGGTACCGGTGCTTTTCGACGAAAACTACCGGTTCCGCCTGGGTAGGGCCGAAATCCTCCGGCGGGGGCCTGATGCCGCCATTTTCGCTACAGGGATCATGGTGTACGAAGCCCTTAAGGCTGCGGAGACTCTCGCCGGGCGGGGAGTTGACGTGACCGTAGTGAACATTCATACCATCAAGCCTCTTGACGTTGAAACCATCTCCAGCCTGGCTATGAAAACGGGCGCCGTCGTTACAGCCGAGGAGCACTCGATCATTGGTGGACTGGGGAGCGCCGTGGCAGAGGCGTTGGCGGAACGTTGCCCCGTGCCCCTGGTCAGGGTGGGGATCAGGGATCGCTTCGGAGAGTCGGGAAAACCGGGAGAACTCCTGGAAGCCTTTGGCCTTACCGCTTCCCACATCGTTGAGGCGGTTGATCTGGTCCTGCAGAGGCGGGTTTGCGGAAAATGATGACATATATGGAATAATAAATCATAGAGATTTCTAAAAAGTTATTGATAAATAAACAGGAAATAAGTATTTAATGTCGAAACAACTCTAGTTAAGAGTTGTTTCTTTTTTCACCAGAAATTTATGGTACTGCTGGAACCTTTGGGGGGATCGGTTTGATCCAGTTCTTTAATGTCTCCAAGTTTTATCCGAACGGAGTCAAAGCCCTCGTAGGAGCTACCATCCACATTGAAAAGGGAGAATTTGTCTTTCTTGTGGGGCCCAGCGGCGCCGGAAAATCGACTCTGATTAAGCTTATTTTCCGGGAAGAGCTTCCCACAAAAGGGCAGATATACATTGGTGGCCGCAGTATCATCAGGATGAAAAGGCGGGAGGTCCCCTGCCTGCGCCGGCAGATCGGCATGGTCTTCCAGGACTTTCGGCTCCTGCCCGACCGCACGGTGTTTGAAAATGTCGCCTTTGCCATGCAGGTGGTGGGGGCGGGCCCCCAGGAGATCAAACGGCGTGTGCCTGAAGTGTTAGAGCTTGTCGGCCTTAAGGAGCGGGCCCAAATGTATCCCAGGCAGCTGTCCGGCGGTGAACAGCAGCGTGTTGCGATCGCGCGTGCTTTGGTAAACAAGCCCACACTGCTGATTGCGGACGAACCGACCGGCAACCTGGATATGGATACTTCCTGGGAAATCATCAACTATTTTCAGGAGATCAACCGGCGTGGGACCACAGTCCTGATTGCCACCCATGCCCGGGAGATCGTCGACACTTTGCGGCAGAGGGTAATTGCCCTGGATCGCGGCCGGATTGTGCGCGATGAGCACCAGGGTGTTTATGCTCATGCAACTTAGAACGGCCCTGTACGTTTTCCAGGAGGCCTTCCGCTCACTAAGGCGCAACGGATGGTTAAACTTCGCAGCAGCCGGCACGACGGCTGTCTCGCTATTTGTCCTGGGAATCGCCGTACTCCTGGTGGTCAACACCAATTACATCTCCAAAACCGTCGAATCGAACGTGGAAATAATGGTTTACCTTGACCGGGGGCTGGAGCAGGATGATATGAAGGCCATACGCACCCAGATCGAAACAACTCCCGGAGTCAAGGAAGTTCGTTTTATCTCCAAAGAGGAGGCTCTCGCAACGCTGGCAAAGCGTTTCGGCAAGGAAAGCAAGCTCAATGAGAGCCTGGGTGGAACCAACCCCCTGCCCGACGCCTTCCGGATCCGGATGTCCGAACCCCGGCAGGTGGCATCCGCTGCGGCGTCCATCAGCCGGCTGCCCGGGGTCGAAAAGGTGCGTTACGGGCAGGGCGTTGTCGAAAAGATGTTTAAGCTGACTGCCTGGATACGTCTGATCAGCATGGCGGTGATGGGACTTCTGGGTGTCTGCTCGGTGTTTCTGATCGCCACGACGATCCGGCTGACCATGTTCGCCAGACGCAGGGAGATCAGCATCATGAAGTGGGTAGGGGCGACCGACTGGTTTGTCCGCTGGCCATTCCTGCTGGAGGGGATCATCCTGGGAGCAGCAGGCGCACTTGTGGCTGTTGCCGTACTGGGCTTTTCCTACAATGCCCTGACGGCGAAGCTCCAGGAAGTGCTTGCCTTTCTGCCGGTCGTCAGGGACTACAGGGTCCTGATCCAGCTTTTCGAGGGGCTTTTTGCAGCCGGTATCGGCCTCGGGTTGGTTGGAAGCTTCATTTCGGTGCACCGCTACCTGCGGGTATAATGCACAGGACGGGATTGGAAGGAGGAGAAAAAACTGGAGAATAAAGGACACAAGGGATGGACGATTAGCGTTGGCCTGTTGTTGGGAATAGTGCTTTCTTTGGGGGCACTTCTACCCAGTTGGGCGGGCGAACTTGAAAGTAAAAAGCAGGAACTTGACCGGGTAAACAGGCTTATCCAACAACGCAGGCAGCAGATAGAGGAAAATAAGAAAAGGCAGCAGGGGGTTCTTGCCGAGCTTGGACAGATTGACAGGGACATCGAGCAGACCACGGAGGATCTCGAACAACTCAACCGCGACATGGAATCCCTGCAGGCGGCAATCAGGGTGACCGAGGAGAAGCTCAGGAAAGCGGAAGCGGATCTGCAGAAACGCACAGAGATACTGCATGAGCGGCTGCGCAACATTTACACTGAAGGGGATGTCTCCTTTCTGGAGGTGCTTCTGCAGTCGGAGAGCATGAGCGATTTCCTGACCCGTTTTGACTTGATGCAGCGTATTGCCGAGCAGGACGTTCGCTTGATGAAGGAACTGGCAGCCGAACGCGACGCGGTGGAAAGGACGAAGCGTGAGCTTGAAGCCAAGCGGGACCAGATAGCGTCCCTGCAGGCGAGCACCAGGGCGAAGCAGACCTATTTGGCAGCCAGGAGTGAGGATCGCAAGCGGCTGTTAAACCAGCTTGAGACACAGCGGGAGTCCTACGAGCGGGCCCTGGACGAACTGGAAGCCACATCCCGCCAGCTGGCTCAGTTGATCCAGCAGCTTCAGTCCAGGAACCCGTCTCCCCGGAAAGGGACAGGGCGCTTTATCTGGCCGGCGTCTGGGCCGATTACCTCTGATTATGGGATGCGGTATCACCCGATCCTGCACCAGAACAGGATGCATACCGGAATCGATATCGGTGCTCCCTCCGGGGCAAAGGTGGCCGCCGCCGATGGAGGAACAGTCATCTACACGGGTTGGATGGGCGGTTACGGTCAGGTCGTGGTGATCGACCACGGGGGGGGTATTTCCACTCTTTACGCCCACCTTTCGAGCATTAACGTAGAAACCGGAAGCACGGTCCAGCAGGGCCAAACCGTGGGTCGCGTCGGGAGCACGGGTTGGAGCACCGGGGCCCACCTCCATTTCGAGGTCAGGGTAAACGGCAACCCGCAGAACCCTTTAAGCTATCTATAAACCTGACTGAGGTCATGTTAAGCCGGAGTCTTGAAACTCCGGCTTTTCTGTGTATTTCACCGCTGTCACATTTAAACACTGCGGATTGTTTTTTGTGACGCAAATATCAAAAAAGAAGGGTTTTACCTCTTCCTACAGCCCATCTTCCGCACCCTACCATTTCATTAAGAAAAAATTTTAAAAAAAATTTTCAGAGCAAGGAGGAATTCCAGAAAATTCCGCGAATTTTCCCCTAACGACAATAATTTGGGGGAATTTCGCATGA
>CADDZA010000053.1 GCA_902812435.1 Clostridia bacterium | reverse complement strand
AAACGCAAAACGTGTGCCTATGCATTTTTCGTTTTTGCCTCGGTTCCGAACCCGCTAACCCTTGATATTAAAGGATCGCTCTTCGAAATTATCGCTAAAAATGCCTCGGTACTGTCGAACTCCGGCCCCACATCAGCCTTAAATCTCCGGGTAATAATCCCTTCATTTCCTCCAGGGACAGAGGTTTTTTGAAGGAAATCGCCATTTCAACGAGATTACCCCCGGGAATATTTTTCAGCATCAAATTCTCTAATAATTTTTTCGTAATTCGCAGCCGGGTGGTAAAACCTCAGTTTCGGTACCGCATACGGGGCAATATATTCCTTTTCGCCTTCCGGTACAGCGGTAGATATTTCCGGAGATGCTTTTAAAGGTTCGTTATTATCTGATCTCTTCAAAACGCAGAAAGAATAATTCCCCTCCGTTTGCTCCCCTCTCCAGATATCAAAGTCCACTGTCATTATCCCGGCAGGGTAAGGTTTATCGCCTATCAACCTCATCAGATAATATTCCTTTTGCCTGCCGAACAATCTGACATTAAAACTTTTTCCACTAATCGCAATTGTATTGGGATTGCTGAATCTGACAATGTCCGGATAAAATGAGTCTATGCGGTTCTCTTGATTCTGCGGGATTATTTCCGGCAGTACGAACGACAGTAAAAAAACGCCGACCGCCACACCGAAAGAGATTAATGCAATGCGAAGCAGGCTTTTTAAGCGGGCTTTACGCAAAAAGGTTTCTTCGTCAAAACGGACATCTTCGTTATCATTCCTGAAATCCCTTTTGATCCATTTAACTCTCCGCCTCCTTTTCCAGATGATCCTTTAACTTTTTTCTCATCCTCCAAAGCATTGCTTTAACAGAATCGGGGCTTGCATTAAGCAAAGATGAGATTTCGGCGTTTGTCAGCCCTATCTTGTATTTCAGATAAAAGAGCTTTTGTTCAGAATGACTGAGTATGTCCAGCGCCCCCTGGATCATTTCTTTGCTTTCCATACGATTAATTTCCGAAAGGTTATTCGTACAGATATCGCTGACTACCGGTATGGTGAATTCTCTGTTATTCTTCCTTAAAAAGTCAATGCACTTGTGTTTTGCCGTAGTCAACAGGTAAGCCCGGGCTGGATGCTGTCCAGATGCAGGTAAGTGGACAACAGGGCTTCCTGCGCCATATCTTCGGCGTCCTGACGTGACAGACCCAACCTGAGCAGGTAGCGAAGGACAGTTTTATACAATTCCTGCCACATGAACCCCTCCCCCTTGTCGTGATTTTTTCCCCATCTATTAAGACGCATCATGAGGCAAAAAGTAAACAAGGGTAAGAAAAAACAAACCCCCTTACGAAAAGGGGGTAACAGGCGAGTTTTCCTGCACCGCTTGATGCGTCGTTTGCTGGCTTTTACACAGCAATAAAATGGCGGAGAGGGTGGGATTCGAACCCACGAGGCCGCTCATCACAGCCTACTCGATTTCGAGTCGAGCGCATTCAACCGGACTCTGCCACCTCTCCGTTCTCCAAACTCATTATATTATATCAAATCCGGGCCGGCATGACAGCCCCCTTCCGGCAGTTTTCCCGGACCCCTGTTCTGCTCCGGCTCTCCGGCCCGCAGCTTGCGGAAGAACTCCCGCACCACAAAGGCGCACTTCTCGGAAAGAACCCCGCCGGTCACTGCAACCTTATGGTTGAAACAGTCGAGTGAAAGGATGTCTACGCAGCTCCCGGCGGCTCCCGCCTTGGGATCCGGAGCTCCGTAGACGATCCTGTCCAGGCGCCCCTGGATCGCAGCGCCGGCGCACATGGGGCAGGGTTCCATAGTAACGTAGAGAGTGCAACCGTTCAGGCGCCATCCACCCACCACCAGGGCGGCATCCCGCATCGCCAGCATTTCGGCGTGGGCAGTGGGGTCTCCCAGCCGCTCCCGCAGGTTATGCCCCCGGGCGATCACCCGGCCGTCTTTGACGATGACGGCACCCACCGGCACCTCACCCTTCCCGGCGGCACGCCAGGCCTCCTTGAGGGCATCCTGCATGAACCTCTCGTCAGAAAGCATATCGAACTCCTTATCCTCCAACGGCATAGCATCCATCCTGCCTTTTATATAGAGGTCAGAGACATCAGGAGCCGGCCAGCGCCGGTTTCGCATTTAAACTTGAAACAAGCTTCGCCATCACGGTCATGCTGCTGCTTAAAAAAGATAAAGAAGCGCCTTCTTCTCCGAGATGCGTTCCAATTTGCATCAACATTTTAGGTGATCGCCGCCCGGGTGTCAACCGCCCGTACCCGCCCAGGCATCCTATACCGCAAAAAAGTCTTCCCTCCGGGCCTGTGAACGGCATGACCGTGATCCTAGCCCCCGGAACTGCCGATTTCCTGCAATGCCGGTATACCGCATATTCCCTGCTGAAATCCATCCGGATCCTATTGCCACCGGTATCCCCCGATCCTTTAACAAAAAACTTGTAATCCAGTTTACTGCAGGCCATGCCGAACTCTGTTACTATCCCGGTAAAGACAATTTTTTTGAAAGGGGAATAAAAAATGATCGTGTGTTGTGGTATACTCCAGAAGGAGATCGAGCACCTGATGCAGGGCCGGGAGGAGGAAATCCTTTACCTCGATGCCGGACAGCACGTGGACCCGGAAGCCCTGGCCCGGTCAGTGACCGGGGCATTGAAGAGTATCAATGGCACAAACATCCCCCTGGTTATAGGAAGACAGTGTGCTCCGGACATGGAAAAGCTGGCCGGCGAGCTCGGTGCCCGGGTGATCCGCGCGGGTAACTGTATCGAAATGCTCCTGGGTGATCTGCTGGCCGAGTATGATGCCGAGGCCAGAACTTTTTATATCACCGGCGGGTGGCTGGAGAACTGGCGCAAGATATTCGTCGATGGACTCAAATGGGACGAGATTGACGCCCGCCAGAATTTCGGTTATTATGACCGCATCCTGCTCCTTGATACCGGTCTGGCACCCATCGATGACGAAAAAATACTTGAGTTCTACGATTACACCCAGGTTCCCATCGAAATCAGGCCGGTCAAGCTGGACAACTTTCGCAAGTTGCTGGAGGAAATCATTGACGGGTGATGCCTGGATGAAAAAAATCAGGTGTATGAAAGACCTGGCCGTATTTTCAACCCTGGATTTTCTCGAACGGGAGAAAATCGGGGCCCTGGCCGGGAAAAGGGTCTACCGGAAAAACGAATACATCTTCTGCGAAGGAGATCCCGCCGACACCATCTACCTGGTCAAGTCCGGCCGCGTCAGGCTGTTTAAGGTTTCCCTGACCGGCAAGGAAATCACCCTCGACATACTCAAAGAGGATGACCTTTTCGGCGAGAACACCTTTTTCGAAGACGCCCGCCATACCTTCAACGCCCAGGCCATGGAGGACACCTTTATCTGTTCCTGCAGCCGGGAAAGCTTTGCACTATTGCTCCAGAACCCGAAAACCTCGCTGAAAATAATCCAGCTGCTGGGGAAGAAATTAAGCCATTACACCGAACAGGTGGCCAGCATCGCCTTCCGTGACGTCAAGGGAAGGATATCGGCGGCACTGCTGAGGCTGGCAGAGGAATACGGGAAACCTGCTCCGGAAGGAACCGCTATAGATATCGAACTGACCCACCAGGACCTCGCCAACCTGGTGAATGCTTCGAGGGTAATGGTGACCAATGTCCTGAGCAGCCTGAAAGAAGAAGGGGCGATCGCCGCCAGGGGCCACCGCCTGATCCTGATCAACCGGGAAAAGCTCGCCCGGGCCGCCGAGGCCTTCTGAGATGGCAAAATGAAACCGGTAAATACGGATGACAGCCAGGCGCCCCCGCGGCAGGAACAAAGAGAAGGAAACATGCAGGTGGTGCAAAGCCTTGCCCGGCGCATCAACCTGATAGCACTGCTGCTTTATGAAATCAAGGCAGGCACTCCCCTGGGCAAAACGGTGGAACTGCTCCTGGACCTCTTCCGCCGGGAAGGAACTACAACGCCGAACGGCGCCCTGATCCTGACCAATCTCTCCAGGCTTGACCTGGCCGAATTAGCGAAACTGAGCGCCACGGAACTCCAGGAGTCCCTGGACCGCCTGGCAAGGGACAGCATTATCATCTACCGCATCTCCCCATAGGCCGGATACACCGGCGGAAAGCCGCTGCTGGAAAGCAGCGGCTTTATATTTTTTGCACTTCCTGTAAAACGGTTTACAGCAGCAAATCAAACAGCGCGGTAATATAGAGGCACCGGCACATGTTCCGGACTAGCAGGCCATGAGGAGGTGAGACGATGTCAGTGCGTGAAACCATCAAAAACCAGATTATCGGGGCATTGAAGGGAGCAAACTTTCCCATTGGCAGCCCCGAAGAGTTGCTGACGGCTTTCCCCCAGGGGGCGGAGACAACCTGCCAGGCAGGGGACTTAAAAGTGTCGGCGGGAGAAGCTGCAAAGCTGCTTACCCCGGACGATTTCCCATTTCGCAGCGCAGAGCAGGTGGCCGAGACAATCGTCAGCAGGGCGGGGCTTTAACGGTTCTAAGATACTCTTTCGAGAGAGAAACCGGCATAGCGTTAGGGACCCGGGGATACCACACCCGCCCCGGCCCCACTTTTTTCGGCCCGTCCCCGGGCGCTACGAAAAGACGCTTCCAAAAAACAGGACGTGTTTTGCCCTAAAACATTCTCTTCCTTGCCAGGACGTAGATTCCTGTCAGCATCGAAAACACTGTAAACAGGACGACACCCAAAAAGGCATTAGGTGAATTCTGGTAAGGCAGCCGCACGTTCATCCCGTAGAAGCTCGCGATGATTGTCGGAATGGCCATGATAATGGTGACGGAAGTCAAAAACTTCATGACTATGTTCAGGTTATTGGATATAACTGATGCGAAGGCATCCATCATCTCGGTCAAAATGTTAGTGTAAATCTCCCCCATCTCCATGGCCTGCTTGTTTTCGGTGATGACATCCTCCAGCAGGTCCTCATCCTCCTCATACATCTTCAGGATCTGAACCGTGATCTGGCTTTCTTCGTCATGCGTCTTTCTCAGGTAAGTGCGCAGCAGTTTTTCCAGCACTATTTCGTTGGCCCGGAGGGATGTGGTAAAGTAAA
Organism: Clostridia bacterium; assembly: GCA_902812435.1. Lineage (GTDB taxonomy): Bacteria > Bacillota > DSM-12270 > Thermacetogeniales > Thermacetogeniaceae > DULK01. The sequence continues at coordinate 8,101 of CADDZA010000053.1, read as the reverse complement.
CCAGGCTCTTTTCCAGGTTAAGCAGCCGGATCAGTTCCTCGTTTTTCATGGATTTGTGAAGCTCGTTTTCGATCTCGGTGGTCAGCTTGTCGATCTGCTTCAGGTAATTCAGGTACAGTCTGGCATTGTTGAACAGGATCTACAGGACAAAACGTGTCTTTTTCTGGGTATGGGGCATTAACGACTTGCGCCGGATCATTTCTTCAATCAAAACGGTGTGCTGCAGGCAGACGGTGACAATGGCTTCCTCCGTAACCACAATGCCCAGAGGAATGGTGTTATAGGTCACCGGCGAATCCTTCCCCGTAATGTACGGAATGTCGATCACGATCAGTACCTGGCCGTCCTCTGCCTCGATCCTCGGTCTCTCCTCCGCATCGAGGGCCGCTCTGAGGAAATCCGCCTCGATCCCGGTTCTGGCACTTACCTCGGTTATTTCTCCCTCTGACGGATCCGTCAGGTTGATCCAGATTCCCTTTTCGTCGAAGGAATCTATCTCCTGAATATTCCCGTTGATGGTCTTGTAAATCTGGAGCATGAACTTCCCCCCTTTTTATCAGGTTTTCAGGGAAGCAGCTCCCGCCGGAGCGACAGGAACAGACTGCTTCCCCTTGATTCTTTTTTCCCGGTTCGACATTTTGCCGGTTGTACTGTGACTACCTCCGGCATCGTCCATTCCCATCACCCCCATATATCGTCGAAAATTCACCGTCTGACAGCTTACAAGGCCGGACATGGTGATGTGTGTAAAAAAAGCAGGCACAAAGATATTATAACCCGGAGCAAACAGACAAAAAACCCCGTAAAACAAATTTATTGAAGATGAAGCCGTCGCCATCCGTTTGGAGATGGTCTAATCCACGGGAGGGAAAGATGTGACAACCGTAAGAAGAAATTTTTGAGGCCGGCTGCCTTACCGGCCACCGTCGAGGTTGCAATGATCGGTCTGTTTCTCCGGAAAAGGACGTTTATAAACCCCTGTAAATATTATAGATCGGGAACGATTCCATGATTCCGGTCATAAAATCTTTGAGCCCGGCAGGAATTTACATGTCAGCGAAAGAATATATTGGTAATATCATGCCTGTATCTGGAAGACCCGATCAAGCCATGGGTGAACAAATGATTGCCGTAGATCTTGATTTCCCGTTTCGGTTCGGCTGCGGGTAGCTGCACTTTTGTTTTTTGGTGCCGTAAGCGGCTTGAAAGCCCATGGTTTGAAGGAGGAGTTTTGATGAAGCGGTTAACGGTACCGGTCCTGGCATCCCTGATCGCCCTTTGCCTTGCTGCAGGCTCCATCGCTTTTTTCAACTACCGTTTGAGCAACAAGGCGGATGACGGTTTGCTATCCCTTTATGACGTAACCGGGGCCTTTAAGGCAGGAGGGCTGCAGCTTATAAACGGCCGGGTGGGGCCCGCCGAACTGGAACTCGGCGGCGTCAGGCCCGCCCTGTTCAAAATCGCGAACACCGAAGACAGCCTGTTCGTCTATATCTTTAAATCAATCGAGGACCGGCAAAAAGTCTACGGCGGTGGGGGGTACGACCCTTTAGACAGGAAAACGGCGCTCCATGAGCTTTTCGCCCGGTATTCACCGATACCACGATTGTTCTATGCCAGGAACGCGCTGGTGGTTTACACACCGGAAGAAATACCCATGAACGATGCGGGAAACCAACTTTCAGAAAAGTCGCCGATGCGGTTTTTACCGGGCTCAACAACGGCCGGACGCTGATCTTTAAGGGATCGGGAACACACTGGGAAGCGCAGTTGATTTACAGGTACTACGAATACTGGTGGGAAGACTCCGGCGGCAGGTGGCAGTACGAAAACTGGCAGACCGAGCGTCCTGTTTTGAAATACAAAGGAAAAGACATCGAGGACGTGGGCGAGATCAGCTATACATGTATGGCGCCATCAGGCGGCATGAGCGGTCACACGACTCTGGATCAGAACGGCTACGTAATAACCGGTTCCGGAGAGAGCAACGGTGCCCTGACCAGGAAAGACGATATTTATACCGTCACCGTGGAATGGAACGGCCGCAGGGAAACCTTTACCCTGAGGGCGGCACCGTGAAGCCCCCGCCCTATTCCCCTATGCTAAAAAACAGCGGCCACAAGGCCTTTATTTTTTCGTGTAGGGAATTGCATCCCTAACCGAGGAGGATGGCAGGTGAACAGCCGGAATTAGACTCCACCATTTATATTTTAAGGAGGAATTTCACCCCTTTTGACGAAATGGGTAATATACCCATGATTCATAACAATTGGGATATTTGTCGTAATTACCCGGAGGAAAAAGGATATGCCGCGCATCTTCGATAACATCGAGCAAGCCCTTCTCCCCGCATTAAGAGATACATTGAGCCTGACCGATCGCGCCGACTTCTGCGTCGGCTATTTTAACCTGCGCGGATGGCGAACCATTGACGATCTTATTGAGAGATGGTCCGGTAAACCGGGCAATCAATGCCGCCTACTGGTAGGCATGCAGCGGCTCCCGCGAGAGGATCTACGCCTCGCTCTAAGTCTTGCAAAAAAACCGGAGGATATGGACAACCAAATGGCGCTGAGGCTGAAACGCAAACTGGCGGAAGAATTTCGGCAGCAACTTACCATAGGAGTTCCAACGAACGAGGACGAAGCCGGCTTGCGTCGCCTCGCCAAACAACTGAGGAACGGCAAGCTGGTGGTGAAACTGTTCTTGCGTTACCCTCTGCACGCCAAGCTTTACCTGTGTTTCCGCAGCGATCCGGTCAATCCCGTTATCGGTTATCTGGGCAGCAGCAACCTCACCCTGGCAGGGCTCAGCCAGCAGGGAGAACTGAACATCGACGTTCTCGACTACGATGCCGCCCAAAAACTCGCCCGCTGGTTCGAAGAACGCTGGAACGACCGCTGGTGCGTAGACATCACGCAAGACCTCATCGAGATTATCGAGCAGAGCTGGGCAAGGGAGGAGCCCATCCCCCCTTACCATATCTATGTAAAGATGGCCTATCACCTTTCACGAGAGGCACGCGCCGGTCTCTCCGAGTTCCGTATTCCGCCCGAATTCGGCAACCGCCTCCTCCCGTACCAGATTGCCGCGGTGAAAATTGCCGCCCACCATCTGAACAAACGCGGCGGTGTGCTCATCGGAGACGTGGTAGGCCTCGGCAAGACCCTCATGGCCACAGCACTGGCGAAAATCTTCCAGGAAGAACATAACACCGAAACGCTTATCATCTGTCCGAAGAACCTGGTGGAGATGTGGGATGATTACGCCGCCGGGTATCGCCTGTTGGCCAAGGTCTTACCGATCACAAAGGTGATCGGTGAACTGCCGCATTTGCGACGCTACCGCGTCCTGATCATCGATGAAAGCCAAAACCTGCGCAATCGCGAAGGCAGACGCTATAAGGTAATCCAGGATTACATCGAGAGAAACGGCTGCAAATGCATCCTGCTTTCCGCGACACCGTACAACAAGACTTATCTCGATCTGTCAAACCAGCTACGGCTCTTCGTCCCGGAGGACAGGGATATCGGCATCCGGCCCGAACGCCTGCTGCGTGAAATCGGGGAAACCGAGTTCCTCCGCAGGCACCAATGTCCGGTGCGGTCGCTGGCAGCCTTTGAAAAGAGCCCGTATGCCGACGACTGGCGCGAGCTCATGCGCCTGTACATGGTCCGCCGCACCCGTACCTTCATTCAAGAGAATTACGCCGCCACCGATCCCAAAACAGGAAGAAAATATCTGGTCTTTGAGGACGGAACGCTTTCCTATTTCCCGGAGCGCATACCCAAAACGGTCAGGTTCCGGATCGACGAAACAGATCCTGATGATCAATACGCCCGGCTCTATGCACCCGACGTGGTGGATGCCATCAATGCGCTCACCCTTCCGCGCTACGGTCTGGGGAATTATATATACGCCAATCCTCACAACCCACCCACGTCAACGGAGATGAAGATAATCCAGGACCTCTCGCGCGCCGGTAAGCGCCTTATGGGATTCTGCCGCACCAACTTATTCAAGCGGTTGGAGAGCAGCGGCGAAGCCTTTCTGCTCTCGGTGGAGCGCCATATCCTGCGCAACTTCGTTTTTCTGCACGCCCTCAAGAACGGGTTGCCCGTACCCATCGGCACGCAAGATGCCGGTTTGCTGGATACAGCCAATTATGATGAAGACGTAGACGGTGAACGAACAGGCGGTGATTTGTTCGAAGAGGAGGACGATAACAACGCCGGAATACAGGTGAAAACCGGCCTGCGCACCGCCGAGGAGTTCGCCTGCCGCGCAGCGGAGGTGTATAAGGCTTACCGAAAACAGATGAAGAATCGATTCAGATGGCTTCGGGCCGACCTTTTTGCTCCCTCCCTTGCCGGGGATCTGGCAGCAGACGCCGGCAGGCTCCTCGAGATCCTCCGGCGTTGCGGTGGTTGGGACTCCAACCGTGACGCCAAACTCGAAGCCCTGTATCATTTGCTGAGCGGGGTTCACCCCCACGAGAAGGTCCTCGTCTTTACCCAATTCGCCGACACTGTGCGCTATCTGGAGAAAGAATTGAAAACAAGGGGCATCACCCAAATCGCCGGAGTCACAGGAGAGACGGAGAACCCCACACTCTATGCCTGGCGCTTCAGTCCGACAAGCAACGGCAGGCGCGATCAGATTTCACCCCACGACGAACTTCGCGTCCTCATCACGACCGACGTTCTCAGCGAAGGTCAAAACCTGCAAGACTGTGCCGTTATCATCAACTATGACCTGCCGTGGGCAATCATCCGTCTTGTCCAGCGGGCCGGTCGTGTCGATCGCCTCGGCCAGAAAGCCGAGCGCATCCTCTGCTATTCCTTCCTGCCGGCCGATGGTGTGGAAAAGGTCATCCACCTGCGCGACCGTGTACGCCGTCGTCTGAAAGAAAATGCCGAGGTGGTGGGCACCGATGAGGCCTTTTTCGAGGATGAAAGGGAACGCGAAAATCTCGTCAACCTTTACCACGAGAAAGCGGGTATCCTGGACGGCGAGGCAGAGACCGAAGTAGACCTGGCATCCTATGCCTACCAGATCTGGAAAAACACCGTCGACCGCATTCCCGAACTGGAGAAGATTATTCCTGCCCTGCCGCCCGTTGTCTATTCCACCCGCGCCTATCATGCAACGGAGGACAAACCGCACGGTGTGCTCGTCTATCTCCGCACCGGGGAGGGAAACGACGCCCTCGCCTGGCTGGACGAGAAGGGAAATCCCGTCACCGAGTCCCAGTTTGAGATCCTCAAGGCCGCCGAATGTTCCCCCGACACTCCGACACAGCCGAAACTGGCAAACCACCACGCTCTGGTGAAAGCGGCAGTCGAAATGACGGTGGCCGAAGAAAAACCGGTAGGCGGCCAGCTGGGACGCCCCTCAAGCGCCCGCTTCCGCACCTATGAGCGGCTAAAAAGATACGCAGAGCAGGCCAGGGGTGCGGACTCGGCCACCCCGGAATTGATAAAGGCCATCGAGGAGATCTATCGCTATCCATTGCGCCAATCGGCGGTCGACACCTTAAACCGCCAGATGCGGGCAGGGATATCCGACGAGGAGTTGGCGAACCTGGTCATAGCATTGCGGGAAGAAGGCCGTCTGTGCAGTGTAACCGACGAAGAGCAGATCGCAGAACCGCAGATCATCTGTTCCTTGGGGCTTGCCCCCAAGACGGATAAATGAGAGGGATTCACCATGCCGATCAACCGGGAAAGAGCTCGACACCTGCTGAAAAACGCCGACCTGCGCCGCCTGTTCATCGAGGAACTGGGATGGGATCACCACCTGGCGACGCTAGAAGTTACTCTCGACAATCTCACCCTCACCCTTACGGCACTGGCTCACAAACGCGGCATGGTCGCTTTCCATTGTCCTACCCCTGCCGGCCGGCGGATACCCGACCATGCCGGAAGGCGCAAAATCGAACAACGCGTCGCCGGAACGGTCCACGAGCACCTAATCATCTTTACCGACGGCGACTATCAGATCTGGCAATGGGTGCGCCGCGAACCGGGCAAGCCGCTGGTCTGCCGTGAGCATCATTACCACAGCTCGCAGCCGGGGGACGCGCTTCTTCAGAAGCTCGAGGCCATCGCCTTCAGCCTGGAGGAAGAGGAACAGATCTCTCTGCCCGACGTGACCGGCCGCGTGCGCGCAGCATTTGATGTGGAGCGGGTCACCAAACGTTTCTACGAAGAATTCCGCAGGCAGCACGCCGCCTTTCTGAAATTCATCGAGGGCATACCGGTTGAGGAGGACCGCGCCTGGTATGCCTCGGTGATGCTCAACCGCTTGATGTTCCTCTACTTCATCCAGAAGAAAGGGTTTCTGGACGGTGATCCCGACTATCTGCGCAACCGCCTCCGCTACATGCAGGAGCGGCATGGTAAGGATCGCTTCTATACCTTTTACCGCGATTTCTTGCTGCGGCTTTTCCATGAAGGGCTCTGCAGAAAGGAGCGCACACCCGAACTGGAGGCACTCATCGGCAGGGTGCCGCACCTGAACGGCGGTATCTTCGATGTTCACCCCCTAGAGCAGCCGGAACGCTACGGCAAAGATCTTCTGATCCCGGACGAGGCCTTCGAGCGCATTTTCGATTACTTCGACCGCTACCGGTGGCATCTGGACGAACGCCCTCTGCGCGCCGACAACGAGATCAACCCCGACGTGCTGGGGTACATCTTCGAGAAATACGTCAACCAAAAGCAGATGGGCGCCTATTACACCAAGGAAGACATCACCGAATACATCGGCAAGAACACGGTCATTCCTTTCCTGTTTGATGCTGCCCGCCAGAGGTGCAGAATAGCTTTCGACAACCCGGACGGCCCCACCGTTTGGGATTTGCTCCGGTCCAATCCGGATCGCTATCTCTATCCGGCAGTGAAGCACGGGGTTATCCGTGAGGACGGCTCCATCGTGCCCGAAACCGAGCTGCCCGAATTCGTCCAGGCCGGCATGCACGACCCCAAAGCCCGCATGTTTGACAAGCGTTACAACCTTGAGCAGGCCGAAGCGGGCGACCCCATCCGCCTGGTAACCGAGACCTGGCGCGAATATGTATACCGCCGCAACCGCTGCCTGGAAATCCGCGGGAAATTGCAATGCGCTGAAGTGCGCGACATCAACGACCTCATCACCCTGAACCTGGACATCCGCCAGTTCGCGCAGGATGTCATTGAAACATGCGAAGGACCGGAGCTTCTGCGTGCCTTCTGGCACGCCCTTGAGAACGTCACCGTACTCGACCCCACCTGCGGCTCCGGCGCCTTTCTCTTTGCCGCCCTCAACATCCTGGAGCCGCTCTACGAAGCCTGTCTGGAGCGTATGGAGGCGTTCGTACAGGACCTCGAACGCTCGGGCGTGAAGCACAGACCGGAAAAATACTCCGATTTCCGCAGAGTGCTGGAGCGCGTTGAAGCCCATCCCAATCGCCGCTATTTCATCTTCAAGAGCATCATTCTGAAAAATCTCTACGGCGTGGACATCATGGAAGAGGCGGTGGAAATCTGCAAACTGCGCCTTTTTCTGAAGCTGGCGGCACAGGTAGAGCCGGACCCGAGCCACCCCAACCTCGGCGTCGAACCGCTCCCCGACATTGATTTCAACATCCGCGCCGGCAACACGCTGGTGGGATTCGCCACCTATGCCGACGTCGAGAGGGCGGTAACTTCCAGGCTGGATTTCGACAACACCCTGGAGCGCATCCGGACCAAAGCCGCCGACCTTCAGCAGGCATTTGAAGCCTTCCGCGCCAGGCAAATGGAAGGGGACGAATCCGTACCCCTCGAGCATAAACTGGAACTTCGCCGGCGCCTTGCCGCATTAAACGAAGAGCTCAACCGCTACCTGGCGGGCGAGTATGGCGTCGACCCGTCAAACAAAAATGCTTACGACAAATGGCTGAAATCCCACCAGCCGTTTCACTGGTTCGTGGAGTTTTATAGCATCGTCCACGACCGCGGCGGGTTTGATGTGATCATCGGGAATCCACCGTATTTGGAAATTCGGCAGGTTGAATATGTGCCCAAAAACTATGTGTGCTCGAACAGTGGGGCTGTTCACGCAATGTGCATAGAGCAAA
>CADDZA010000052.1 GCA_902812435.1 Clostridia bacterium | reverse complement strand
CCCTGAAAAAAACAGGTAATTTAGGGAAAAGGGGTTATTTACACTCTTTACCAGGTGCTGTAGCTGGAAGCCTTGTGGCTGTTGAAATGTAGGGATGGTAAATACTGGGGGCGCGGGTTCTGTTTTACCGGAAACAAATAACGAAACTGCAGCGCTAGCGTTGTATAATTACTTAATAGGGGATTCATATCCTGAGGGGATGAAGCTCATGACCTTTAAGGAAAAGTCTATCCTGGTGGTCGAGGACGATCAGAACATCGCCGAACTGATCAGGCTTTACCTGGCGAACCAGGGGTACCGGGTCATCATCTCGCTGACAGGAAGAGGAGTAGTGGAACAGGTGCAGCGGGAGGGGATAGACCTGGTTATCCTCGATCTCAGGCTGCCGCACGTCAGCGGGTGGGAGATCTGCCGCACTTTAAGGCAGCAGACAACCGTCCCCATCATCATTGTTACGGCAAAGCGCGACATTTCCGATAAGCTCAGGGGCTTTGACCTGGGAGCGGACGACTACATCGTAAAACCCTTTGATCCCCTGGAGCTGCTGGCCCGGGTGAGGGCCGTCCTGAAGCGCAGCCAAGTGTCGCCAGGCCGCCCGGAATCCATCATCCTGCCGGGTCTCGAGATCGACCTCGGGCGCTACGAAGTGAGGGTTAACAACAAGCTTGTGGAATTAACCCCCAAGGAAACCGAGCTTCTCTATACGCTGGCCTCTCATCCCAACCACGTTCTGACCAGGGAATACCTCCTGAAAAAGATCTGGGGCTATGCCATCAGCGTCGGGACGAGCCGGACGGTGGACGTTCACATTAACCGCCTCAGGGACAAGATCGAAAAACCCGGCGTACCCTGGCACATCAAAACCGTCTGGGGCGTCGGCTATAAGTTTGAAAACGAGGCCGGGCAGGAATGAGATTCATAAGGGGTAGTGTTTTCAGCAAGCTGCTCATAATTGTTCTGGGGATGACCATCGGCGTCGTCTTGACCATGAACATTCTCCTCTCTTGGTTTTTTCGCCAGTACGTCTATAAACGGCATGACCAGCACCTGTGGAATACGGTGAGCCAGGTACAGGAAATAACCGCCAGGCTTTCGCAGGGCGATCTCTCGGAACCGGCGTGGGAGCGATCCCTTTTCCTGATTGATCGCTCAACCGGGGTGCACCTTGCCGTTTTTCGCGGCAAATCCATCCTGGCAAGCACCACCAACGAAATTTCCTATATTATCTCCAACCCTTCGGTATTAGATAACGTGCTTGCCCTGAAGCACAGGAAAGAGGCCAAAATCCTGGGTGTTACAAGGGAACGGGGTTTTGATCTGCTGGCCATCTCCACTCCCCTGGACCAGCTTCCGGGAGATACCACCCTGATCGCCTATACAGAAGTCAGCAACATGAGGGAGATGTTGGGACAAACTCTGCGCATTGTCTGGCTTGCTTCGCTCCTCGTTCTCTTCATGGCCATTCCCCTCGTCTACCTGGTTTCCCGCCATTTTACCCATCCCCTCGAAGAGATGCAGCGGGTGGCGACCAGGCTGGCGGATGGGGATTTCCGGCAGCGGGTTGCCGTCAAGCGCAGCGACGAGATGGGCACCCTGGCCAGGGCTTTGAACGAAATGGCCGAACGCCTGGAGCAACTTGAAAACTACCGGCAGGAATTCCTGGCCAACGTGTCCCACGACCTCCGCACCCCCCTGACTTCTATAAGCGGTTTCATCCAGGGGATCCTTGATGAAACAATCCCGGAGGAGGAGCAGAAACATTACCTCTCCCGCGTTTACATGGAGACCCAGCGGTTGGCGGGCATTGCCAACGATCTGCTGGATATGGCCAGGATGCGGGAGGGTCAGATGGAGTATCACCGGGAGGTGCTGGATCTCTGGGATATCTGCGGGGAGGCGGTGGAACTTCTTCTCCCCCTTGCAAACGAAAAGAACGTGAATTTATCCCTTGTGGTGCCCGGTGAGCCCTGCTTCGTGTACGGGGACCGCAGCCGCCTGGTCCAGGTCCTGGTGAACATACTGGACAATTCACTGAAATTTGCCCGCCGAAACGTCCTTGTGAATGGAAACTCCTTGGGGGACGGGGGTGAAGTGGTGATCACCGACGACGGCCCCGGCATCCTTCCCGAGGATCTTCCCCATATCTTCGAAAGGTTCTACAGGGGCTCCCAGGGGGGAACCGGCCTGGGGCTGGCCATCAGCAAGCTGATCCTGGATGCCCACCAGGGTTCGGTTGAGGTCAGCAGTGAAACGGGAAAAGGGGCGACTTTCCGCATATATCTTCCCTCCCACAAGCCCTAGCCTGTTACATTTTATTTACACCTCTTATCATTCGCTTTAACAATTTTCGTCTTACAATTAATGGTGGCTATCGATCTGATCCTAAGCCGGCTTGTTTCCGTTCGTTCTCGAAGCGTCCATTTTGTCCTTGTTTATATTTTGGGAAATAAGGAGAATATAATTGTGGATATCAGGAGGAACGGTAGGTGATCCTTGTTGAGCAGAAAAAGGTTTTACATAGCGGGAGTTGTCGTTGCCGCAATCCTTGCAACTTTTATTTCGTTCTTTCACCTGCTGCCGGCCACGCCTGGATTGACGGGAATGCAGCCAGCGAAAAAGACCACGCCTCCAAAGAATGACTCCGAACCGGTGCATTACAGGGATAGAGTCGCTGTTTTGCTGTATCACTGTGTGAGCCCGGGTCAGGGCGGCAGGGGCACCATCACTCTGGACCGCTTTGAAGCGGATCTCCGTGTTTTAATGAAAAGCGGTTATCGCTTTATCCCGGTCTCGCAACTTGCGGCTTTCCTCGAGGGAAAGGGGAGTGTTCCCCCTAACGCGGTTGTTCTAACCTTTGATGATGGATACAGGCAGGTCTACGACTGCGTGTTTCCGGTTCTGAGGAAGTACCGCATCCCGGCAACAGTTTTCGTCATCGGCCAAGCAATCGGCACGCATCCCGCCTTTCTCACCTGGGAGGAGCTACGTTGTCTTGAACAGAGCGGGCTGGTGACAGTCGGAGGGCACACCTTCAATCAGCACTACGGTGTCGTGGCCCCGGCCCGCGATACGAAGCCGGCGACGATTACGCCCAGACTCGACCGGAGAGGGGTTTACGAGACGGAGAGGGAATACGAGGCCAGGATGCTTGCGGACAGCCGCCGCTGCCAGGAAATCATGCTGGCCAAGCTGGGACACACCTCCCCCTACTTCGCCTACCCTTACGGTGCATATACACCTTCCCTGGTTAGGATCCTGCAGTCTGCCGGTTACCGTTACATGTTCACCGTTCTGGTGGGTACGAACGCAAAAGACCAGGATAAGGCGCGGCTTTACCGGATCGATGCCGGGAAGCCGAAACTTTCTCCCGGGGGCCTGCTCGAAACCCTTGACTACGCCGCATTGAACCCCGACCGTCCCAACGGCCCCCCAGCTGCCTGGTGGCCGGAAAAATGGGAGGAATAGGGTTTAAACACACTGGAGGGATAACCGTGAAGAGGAGAAACCTGTTGAGGAACGGCCTGCTGTTGCTGCTGCTTCTTCTTGCACCACCTTTTATTGTTTCCGGTTTTTTTATGCATCCTTTGCCCGGCTTAAAGGTTGCTCATGCCCGGCATTCCGCTTTTTGGAAGGCAGAAGCCGGAGCGCCTGTTTACTACCGGGACGAGGTGATCGTCCTGATGTTTCATAACATAAGCCCCAAGGTCGGCGGAGATGGGACAATCACGCCGGAGCGCTTTAAAGCAGACCTGAGAATGTTGAAGCAAAAGGGTTTCAACTTTATTACGGTACAGCAATTCGTTTCTTTTCTTGACCGGCATGCAATGATACCTCCAAATGCGTTGCTTTTAACATTTGACGACGGCTACGAGGGGACCTGCGACTATGTCCTGCCGGTTCTGAAAGAGGAGCATGCGCCCGCACTGGTCTTTATTATCGAAGGTTTCATGAGTAAGAAACAAGGCATGCTCACCTGGCCGGAGGTTGCAACTCTGGAAAGAAGCGGTTTGGTTACCATCGGCGGGCATACCTATGATCAGCATTACCGTATTCCCGGAAGCGGCCGAATTCCTCTAGTTCCTGTAACTGTGACGCAAATCCCTAACCCCGAAACCGGAAAAAGGGAGACAGAGCGGGATTACTACAATAGAATGTACCTCGACAGCGTCCGGGCGCAGCAGGTCTTGCGGGCGAAACTCGGCCATACCACCCCTTTTTTTGCCTACCCATACGGCGCATACACTCCGGAGCTTGTCAGAATCCTGCACACCGCGGGGTACCGCTACCTGTTCACCGTGATCAAGGGCGTGAACAAAAGAGGACAGGATCCGGCGCATATTTACAGGATAAATGCCGGATCTCCGTGGGTTTCGCCGGAGCGTCTATATGTTGCAATAAGGTGTGCGGTGATTGGGGCCAGGTTCGCACCTCGCCCGCCGGCCACTTGGATACGCTCCTGAGAAAAGGTAATTCGCCAGAGCTTTGTCGGCTGGAACGGCCGGGCATTCCTCCGGAAGATAGCCCGAAAACCCCATGGACTCCCTTACTGGAAAAAAGGTGATGGGAGCCGTGTTTTCGGGTATAATTTTAGTGAATAACCGGATGTTTCCGGTTGTCCACTTTGACCGAAAGGGGGAAAACTCATGACCGGGGGAGAAAACCAGGTTTCTTACAGGATGATCGTTGCCGCCACAGACGGTTCGCCCGCGGCCCTTTATGCGGCCGGCCACGCCGTTGCCCTTGCCAGGCAGAACGGAGCCGCCCTGCGGGCGATTTACGTTGTAAACACCCACATCGCCTTCCACCTTGGAGCCTACCAGCACCTTGCCCTGGAGACTTTGAAAGAAGAAGGCCACCGGGCGGTGGATGAGATTGTAAAAATGGCGGAAAGCGCGGGCTTGAAGGATGTAAGCGGGGCGGTGCTCAGCGGCAGCCCGCGGCAGGTCATTGTCGACTGGGCAAAGGAACAGGATGCCGACCTGATCGTGGTTGGTTCCCACGGTTATTCACGGCTTACCTATATGTTGATAGGAAGCGTTGCAGAATACGTGGTGCGTTACGCCGGGTGTCCCGTGCTGGTTGTAAGGCCGAAAAAAGCTGCATTCTCAAAAGGCGGGGAAAAGAAGGAACAGGTTACAGATGGGTCTGTATGAACTGCGCGTGAAAACTACCTTTGACGCCGCCCACTATCTCCGGCACTACGAGGGCAAATGCAGCCGTCTCCATGGCCATACCTGGACGGTGGAAGTTGCGGTGGCAGGGACTGGGGTTGACAGGCGCGGGATGGTCGTCGACTTTCTGGATCTGAAAGGTATCTTGCGGGAAATAACCGGCCGCTTCGACCACACCTTGTTGAACGAGATTCACCCTTTCAACGGAGAGGCGGAAGATGAAACAAACCCCACTGCGGAAAACCTGGCTCGCTTGATCTTCGAGGAATTGCAGGGAAAGCTCAAGGAAATTGCGCCGGCGGTTCACCCGGTATCCGTGCAGGTGTGGGAATCGGAAAACAGTTCGGTTATTTACCGGCAGAAGGATGGAAGGGAGGAAACCCGGTGAGGCAGATTGTGCTTCTTTCGGGCGGCTTGGACTCGGCAGTCTGCCTGGCCCAGGCGGTCAGGGAAGGGGAGGTCCGTCTGGCCTTGAATTTTTCGTACGGGCAGCGGGCGGAAAGCAGGGAGCGTGACAGCGCAAAAAGATTAGCGGATTACTACGACGTTCCCTTTGAATGCGTGGAACTTCCCTTTTTGAAAAGGCTGACCGGAACAGCGCTGGTCGGCGATGGGGTGCCTCTGCCTGAGTTGGAACTTGCAGACCTGGACAACCCGCAGGTGACCCGGGAAACCGCGGAACGAGTGTGGGTGCCCAACCGCAACGGCCTGTTTATTAATATAGCCGCCTGCTATGCCGAAAGCTTGAGATGCGATGTTCTTGTAGCCGGCTTCAACGCCGAGGAGGCCCAAACCTTTCCCGACAACAGCCAGGCCTTCGTAGAAGCCGCCAACCACGCCTTCTCCTTTTCAACCCGGGGCAGCGTCCGCCTGGTCAGCTACACCCAGTCATTGACCAAGCCCGAAATCGTCAGGCTGGGAGCGGAACTCGGGCTTCCCTTTGAAATGATCTGGAGTTGTTACCGGGGAGAGGCGGCCATGTGCGGTAGGTGTGAAAGCTGCCGCAGGTTGCAGCGCGCTCTGGCCGCGGCAGGGTTGGGCCCGGTCCTGGACAAGCTGGGGTGGCGGGATTAATACGAGCAAGAGAGGGGAATAAAGTGCAGCGCCTTTATCTGGAACAGGAACTCACCTACGACGGAACGCAGCTCTGCTCCCACTTTGCCTACCGGAATTATGGTATCCTGGGGGACGTGATTCTGGCCTTTCAGGGGCCGTGCCGGGTGGGGTTGGGCGAAATGGTAGACCTGGAGGACGTCCGGGACGGTCTTTTTATCTACAGCCCCCGCATGCTCAGTTTCATTGTGGAGCACTTCAACCCCAACCTGGAATGCGCCGTGTTGTGGCAGCGGCTGCTGGTTGCCCTGGCCGCGGACATCCTCCGTTCGCTGTCGCCCCAGGCGAAGGAAGGGCTCGTGCGCCGGGGGGACGACCTTTACCTGGGAGACCGGAAGCTGTCCGTTTCCATTGCCACCGTTTCCCCCGTTTCCTCGCTGATCCATTTCGGGATCAATGTTCTTACCGAAGGGACACCTATCCCCACCGCCGGACTGGCGGAACTGGGAGTGGAACCGGTTGGTTTTGCAGAAAGCCTGATGGATGCCTACCTTGAGGAGAGCGCCGGCATCAGGAAGGCCCGCTGCAAGGTGAGGTGGGTGCCCTAGGTGGATGGCTGGGTAGCGGAGGTTTTTTCCGGTATCCAGGGAGAGGGCCCTTGGGTCGGCTGCAGGCAGCTGTTCATCAGGCTGGCGGGGTGCAACCTGCGCTGCACCTACTGCGACACACCGGTGACACAGCAGCGCCTTGCAGCGGGAAGGATCGAGGAAGAGGCCGGAGGGCGGAATTTCGTTTTACTGGAAAATCCGGTTTCCCCGGCGCGGTTGTTTGATCTGGTGCGGAAGTTGCGGCCGGCCAGGCACCAGGCGGTGAGCATCACAGGAGGGGAGCCCCTGACCCAGCCGGGTTTTCTGAAGGAACTGCTTTCCCTGCTTAAAGAAACGGGTGCCCGCATATACCTGGAGACGAACGGCACCCTGCCCGGCGCCTTTGCGGGGGTAAAAGATTTGATTGACATCACCGCAATGGATTTCAAACTGGCATCGGCAACAGGGCAGCCGCCTCGCTGGGAGGATCACGCCCGGTTTTTGAAACTGGCCAGGGAGTCCTCCCGGGTGTTTGTGAAGGCGGTTGTTGCTGCCGGGACAACCCCATGGGAACTGGAGCGGGTTGCCTCCGTGATTGCGACGGTGGACCCGGGGATAACCCTGGTCCTGCAGCCCGTCACCCCGGTAAAAGGGGCGCCTGGCCCGCCTGCGCCATCCCCCCGGCAGGTCCTGGCCATGCAGGATTTGGTCTCTGAAAGGTTGAGAGATGTCCGGGTCATTCCCCAGGTTCATAAACTGATGTGCCAGATGTAATTGTTTCTGGAGGGGGAAGGTCGATGGTAGTGGGTCTTTGCACTCTGGAACTCTATATAGGGGAAGCCGATTCCCTCAAAGATAAACGGCGCGTTCTGAAAAGCATCCTTGACCGGGTGAGGGGCCGGTTTAACGTTTCTATTGCCGAAATCGGCCAGCAGGACCTCTGGCAGCGGGCGACCATCGCCTTCGCCTGCGTAAGCAACGACAGCGGGCACACAAATCAGGTTATAAATAATGTTATCAAATTTATTGAGAAACAGAACCAGGCACAGTTAATGGATTACCGCATTGAGACCATTTGACTATTTAGTGTAGGACGTAAATCCAAAATTTGATATGCTTGATACCGGCAAGAAGGAAAAAGGTGTTTTGTCTCCGAAATGAATAATGAATAGAGTTGCAGGGATGAAAATGCCCGATTTTTGCGGTTTCTGCGTATTTGTGCGAGAATGCAGAAGTTCCGGCCTGAAAATAAGCAGAAAATATGCGGTGTTGTTGCCCTCACAGCTATTGCAACTTTCTCACCAGTTGAAGCCGCTAACTATTACCCTCTCAAGTTTTTTAGGATTAATACTCGGGGTTGATACAGAAAATCCAATATATCTTGATATCTGGCGTCAAAGAAATAGCGCCTGTTCTATAAGGCTTAACGGGATTCAGCAGGGAGAGAAGCCGTTATGGTGCCCGGTTTTTTTGTCGGCAAAACATTCTCATTTTTCAGCATTGTCATCCAGGCGTTATGCATGATTTTTTTGGGGATATATGCCCTTTTCAGAGTAGTCACGAAACCTGCCGGTTCCTTTGCTGTGCTTCTTGACATTATTGCCGGTGGTGTCTTTACACTGCTGGCTATATTTATGGCCCACGGTATTGTCAGGACGGTCAAGGCTGAGGCGGAGGCAGAGATTAACCGTATCCGCCTGCAGGAAACCGGTGCCATGATCGATATGCTGAGGGCCCAGAGACACGATTTCCTGAACCACCTGCAGGTGATTTACGGTCTGATTCAGATCGGGCGGACCGAGGTGATCAAGGAGTACATCAATCAGGTAAACCAGGAAGTGCGCGAATACTCAAGGGTAATCACCACTTTAATCCAGAGGCCGGAGATCGCCGGCCTGATCATGCGCAAGATGGCCCAGGCTGAGGCCGCCGGTATCAAGTTCGCCGTGAATTTAAAAACCGATCTAGCCCTGCTGGGAGTGCCTCCCCTGGACTTTTCCAGGATACTCGGAAATCTCCTCGACAATGCCATGAATGCGGTGAATACGGTTCCTTTCGAAGAGAGGGTCATCAAGCTGGAAATGGTGGAGGACCCCGATTGTTACGAAATCAGGGTCACCAACTACCGTCCCTTGATTCCCGAACCGTACAGGGAATCCGTTTTTGAGAAGGGGTTTACCACCAAAAAGGATAGGGGAGAGGGGTTGGGGCTTTTTATCGTAAAAACCCTGGTTGAAAAGCACCGGGGGGAAGTTCGCCTGACGTGCAGCGTTGAATCCGGCACAACCTTCGATCTTCGTTTTCCCAAAGCTGTGTCACGGGAACGGTTTTAGAGGCGGCATTGGCCTTCTGATGGTGCCGCCTGGATGGCATGAGCGTCTACCTAAACAACATCAAGTTCATCCGCCGGTGTATTTTCATACTCTGTTGGTGTCACCGGAGGTGACATGAGGGTCTAATGAGAAGTGACGGTTCATCGCCCGGGTGAAGTAAAAAACAGGAATAAAACCATCCCTCCCGACATAGGATGCTAGAGGAAACCAATCCATTAAAAGGAAGGAGGGTGGATTGATGTGGGATTTTAACCGCTTGAGAGAGCATGAAAAACAGTGCCGTGCCTTGCGTGTTCGCCTCCTGTTGCTGGCGGTGATGGTAGGGACGCTGCTGGTTCTAGGCGGGTGCAACCTGTCAGAGCGGCTTCACTCTTTTAAGGGAAGCCGGGCGCAGGTGCAGCCGGGGGATTTGCCGGAAATGACAAACGAACTGGACTCTATGGCCAAGCCGCAGGAAATGACCAAAGTGGTTCTCTACTTCAAGGACAGTGACGGTCGCTGTCTCGTCCCGGAACGCCAGGAGATTCCAAAGGTTACCGGGATCGGCCGGGCTGCGCTGGAAGCGCTCTGCCGGGGCCCTGTGAGCAAGGATTTAAAACCGAGCCTTCCGGCCGGGACCGAGGTGCGCGGTGTGAACGTCAAGTCTGACGGCACGTGTGTTGTGGATTTAAACCAGGCGGCCACCAAGATACCGGGTCAGGACCCCAAGGCGGAGGCCCTGGCGGTATCCGCAATTGTCAATACTTTGACAGGGTTCCCGACAGTAAAGAAGGTGCAGATACTGATCGAAGGCCAGATTAAAAAGACCCTGGCAGGCCATATACCCATCGATGCCCCGTTGCCCCGCAACATGGCCTTTGTTAAGGAATAACAGGCGGTTCTGAAATTACCACCCAAAATTTAAAGGAAATTTGCCAGTTGGTGTCGAAATCACCTAATCATGCAAAATTAAGCAGGTGCAGCAAAGGGTGGTTTTGATGCCAAAGTTTTTATCGAATGAAGCAGTGAACGGGCGCTCACCATTGGGAAGAAAGCTTCCCGCTTTGGTGGCCCCTTTTATTTTTTTCCTCGTTTTTTCGCTGCTTGCAGGCAGTTTTTTAACCATTCCCGCATACGCCGCCGGTTTTTCTGATACAAAGGGGCACTGGGCGGAGGCTGCCATCGAGCAGGCATCTGCGGCGGGCTACATCAATGGCTATCCCGATGGGACCTTCCGCCCCAACCAGGGGGTAACCCGGGCTGAGTTTATAACGATTCTCAATAGTGCGTTTAACGTTCCGAAATCCCCGAACACCTCGCTGTCTTTCAAGGACGTTTCAGCCAAGGACTGGTTTGCGGAAGGTGTCAGGACGGCGGTGGCGGCGGGCTATGTGGGCGGTTATCCGGACGGCACTTTCCGCCCGCAGCAGACCGTCACCCGGCAGGAAGCAGCCGCCTTCCTGGCTCGGCTGCTCAAGCTTGAGGGCGATGCCAGTTTAAGATTTACCGATGCCTCGAAGATAGACAGCTGGGCGCGTCCGGCCGTAGCGGCGCTGGTGGAAAAGGGAGTGATGTCCGGGTATCCGGACGGCTCTTTCAGGCCGAAACGCACCATTACCCGGGCGGAAGCGGCGATGGTTGTGAACAGCGCTCGCGGCCTGTCCGCCAGCAGTCCGGTGACGGTCTACCTCCTGGTCACCGGAAAGGTGGTCAACATCCGTTCCGGGCCGGGCACCAGTTACGACATTATAGGACAGGTGGAGGAAGGGGATGTCCTCAAGGCGGTGGAGAAGAGTAACGGCTGGTACAGGGTGGAGTTTCAGGGGAAAGCCGGCTGGATCGCCGGGTGGCTGGTCGAGGTGTACAATACGAAACCGCCGGCCCGCGGGGAACCGGGTACGCTGGACGTCCGGTACAGGCAGGAGGACAGGGGGGTTGTGGTGACTCTCACAGGGGGGCCTGATACCGACTACAGTTGGGATGAGAGCTCCAATCCCCAGCGCCTGGTGGTAACGGTCCCGGGTGTCACCGTGGTCCGCACCCCCATGGAGATCAGTGTCAATGCCGGAGGGTTGAAAGAGGTGACAACGCGTTTGCAGAGCGGCAGCGCCCAGGTTACCCTCACCTTCGACGGAGGCTCTACCCCGGTCTATTACCGGGTTGAGAAAGGATCTGCAGGTGTACTGCAGATCACCGTTCCCTACCAGATCAACAGCGTGGAGGCGGAGAACGCCGGGGACGGGGTTGACATCACTCTGGGCGGGACGGCACCGTTGTCTTACAACACCTTCAGGTTGTCCGACCCCCGCAGGATAGTCTTCGACTTTTCGGGTTTCACCCTGGCCGGCTCGCTGCTGCACTGGGAGAAACAGTTGAGTCAGGAGGGTTTCACCGAAGCGCGCCTCAGCCAATTCCGGGACGGGGTTGTCCGGCTGGTGGTCGAGGTGACCCAGGGGGTTACATTTACTGAAGAAAGACGGTCGAACGGCAGGGAGATCACCCTTAAGTTCAGGCCTGCGTCTCTGGTGTCGCGGGTTGTAGTCATCGATCCCGGTCACGGCGGATCGGATCCTGGGGCGATCGGCCCGGACGGCGTAAAGGAAAAGGACGTCAATCTGGCCATCGCCGGAAAGGTGGCGGAGATCCTGAGACAGCAGGGGGTCAACATCCTCCTGACCCGTCCAGGGGACGGGGATGCAGGATTGGTGGAGCGGGCGCAACTTGCCAATAGCAATAATGCCGAGGTTTTCGTCAGCATTCATTCCAATTCATCAACAAACTCCGGCATGGGAGGAACGGCGACCTATACCTATGCCCCGGCGGGCACGCCCCTCGGACTGCAGCGGGAGTCCCGGCTGCGGCTGGCACGGCTGCTGCAGGAAGAGCTGGTCCAGGCCCTCGGCCTGCGGGATGCGGGTGTTTTCGAAGAAAACTTTTCCGTCCTGCGGAATACATCAATGCCCGCCGCCCTGGTAGAGGTGGCCTTCCTCAGCAATCCTGTCGAGGAGCAGCTTCTGGCCAGTCCCGGTTTTCAGGACAGGGCGGCCCGGGCCATTGCCCGGGCGATTACCAGGTACCTTACCGAGTAGCAGCATCTTGTGATCGCTGAGCTTCAAAGGCGCTCTCTGTAAAAAATGAACCGGCGGCACAGGCCGCCGGTTTTGATCAGGCCGGGTAGATACTCGGCTTGCTATTTATTCAGTGGTCCCACCGGTAATACCGTGCGCCGGTAAACAGTATTGAGTACCACCGCTGCAGAGGTATACCATGCGGTGAGAGCGCAGATAATGCCCATGATACCGCCGGGTACTGAAGAGATAAAACCAAACTCCGCAAGATCCAGCAAAATGAAGGTGATTTCCAGGGTAGTGAATACCGCGCATACCGCCACGGATACCCGGAAAGAACCAATCCACATGTAAGTATTAAAAATCGTAAATGCCACAAGGAACAAACCAGTTGCCTGGCCTGCCGCCTCTCCAAATTTAAGCACACCAAGCAGTTCCATCAGGACGACGAAGGCGAGGGACATCCAGAAAGCCCCGTAGGTCGAAAAAGCAGTGGCCCCGAAAACATTGTTTTTCTTGAACTCCTGCATGCCGGCCAGTAACTGAGCAAGTCCTCCGTAGAAGAAGGCAAGCCCGACGAAAACCGGCTTGGCCGCCAGTGCAATGAATTGAGCGTTGGCCATGCTCAGAACAAAGGTTGTAAGAGCAAATCCCCCCAAACCCAGGGCGGCGGGATCGGCTGTAGCCGCCGCCAGGCTCACTTCCGCCTTAACGTTATTATCGCCCATTTTTGCTAACCCTCCTTTGCCAGTTTGTAAAAATTACCTAGCTACCCGGCCTTTTCACAAGGGTTGAGAGTTGACCACCTACCTCCAGCAGAGGAAAATTAGGAAAACAAGCAACATGTATACGGAGTTGTTGGTTTATAAAAGTAAAAAGTCAGCAGAACTTTAAGACGTGAGGCAAATTCGCAGGAATGACTGCCCTGAAAATTAGCTTCACAAAAAAGGCAATAATCAAGCAGACCCTAGGCATTAAAGGGATAATGAGACTTAAAAACGAATAAAACTCTAAGAGCTCGATTATGCAACCTCGATGCTCACACGA
>CADDZA010000051.1 GCA_902812435.1 Clostridia bacterium | reverse complement strand
TTGAGTAACTTCCAATATCTCGTTCTTACGTAGTTTTACGCACCCAAAGATATTGGAGGTGAAACCAAATGATGTGGCTAGAAATATGCTTTAGCCGCAAGCAAGTGGAGTTTCCGAGAAACTACATATTTATGATACGGAGGTGTGTTATGGAACAGAAGAGTCGGTCGCGGATCTTAACTGTAGCAGTGCTCGGGGTTCTGGCAGTGGTGGCTTTTGTAGGAATGCTCTCCCGGTTAGGGCCCCAGGCAAGGAAGCCGCTTCCGGGCGCCGGGGAGGATGGGTTCCGTTTCAAGGAGCCCACGATAACCCTTTATGTCAACGAAACCGGCCAGAAAAAGAGCATCAAGTTAGAAGAGTACATTGCCGGGGTTGTGGCCGCGGAGACGGAGCCCGACTGGCCGCGGGAGGCCCTGGCGGCGCAGGCCATCCTGGCCCGCACCTTTACCCTCCACAAGATCAAGTACGAGAAAGGGGTTCCGCAGCACGGAGCGGACGCTTCCACGAGTACGGAGGAATTCCAGGCCTACAATCCTGCCCGCATCACCGCCAACGTTCGCCAGGCGGTGGCCATGACCCGGGGAATGGTGATCAGGTACAAGGGGCGGTATGTCCGGGCGTGGTTCCACTCCAATGCGGGCGGAAAAACCGCAACTGCCGTGGAAGGGTTGGATTTCAGAAAGGAGCCTACTCCCTATATTGCAGTAGTCTCCGACCCCGGTCAGAAGGTGGCACCCCCTGAGGAACGCAGCTGGACAGCTTATTTTCCACTGGAAACCGTCCGCGCTGCCGTCAGGAAGCAGACCGGGAAGGACCCCGGCCCGGTTACCTCTGCTGCCGTTGTCCAACGGGGCCCCTCGGGAAGGGCGACCCTTATCCGGATCGGAAATACCACCATCAGCGGCCCCTCCCTGCGGTTGGGTTTGGGGCCCGAGCGGATGAAGTCGACTCTGCTGGATCGCCTGGAGGTGCGTGGCGGTCAGCTGGTAATGTCGGGCCGCGGGCGAGGGCACGGGGTCGGCATGAGCCAGTGGGGCGCCTACTACATGGCAAAACGAGGAAAAGCCCCGGTGGATATTATCCGATACTATTTCAAAGGTGTTACGGTAGACAAGATCTGGCGTTAAAATCATTTTGCGGTAACCCCCTTTCTGCCCAGAAAATACGTTTTTTGGTTATCCTTGCAGGCGCAGCGACCTACGGAGGTTGTTACTCGCCCTTGACGAAGGAGCAGCTAACGGCAGCCGAACTGAGGCATTGATGCCGAAGTAGCCGACTCCGCTGCAAGGATGCAGCGTAGGAGGCGGTCGGCTGCCGTCTGCGACGAGTTTTAGGGCGAGTTAAACCGGAGTCCGGGAGCAAGCGCAAGGATAACCAGATTTTATCCTCTGTTGGTGCCGCCGGAGGCAGCGTGATGGTCTGTTATCAAATTATAATTATACTGTGCGTCTTAAAAGTGACCTGTATCATGAAATCCGGGAGATACAGGCTTTTCTTTTTTTGGAGAGGATCTAACCCCGCATTCATTGCAGAGAAGGATTTTCTAAAAGTAATGCCGAAGTTTACAAGATGATGTCGAAACGGTTTCAATTTCTCGCAATCTGTATATTTATATTTTTGGTGGTTGCGCTCTCTGTTTTCCTGCTGCGAGGGACCGGCGAACCTGCCCGGGCTCAAACGGCGGGTACCCAGGCGCAGGCTGAGGGAGAGGAGCCCGGTTCCGCCTCCGATCCGGTTCTGACAAGGGCATCCCTGGAACAGTGCCTGGAATCCTTGACGGCGGGGCCGCAGCGGGAACTGGAGGCGCTGCAGGATCGTCTGGACCGGGTGGAAAAGGGGATCCGTGCCGTTCAGGATCTGCTCAAGGCCTCTTTTCCGGATCTGCGCGGCCACCGTGCCGAGCAGGCGGTTAATTTCCTGCGAGCGCGGGGCATTATCGGCGGGTATCCCGACGGGAGATTTCATCCCAATGATCCGGTATCCCGGGCTGCCCTGGCGGTCATGCTTGCCAGGGCTAAGAATCTTTCTCCGGTCCCTGCCACCGCCCTGTTCAAAGACGTGGCGCCCGGCCACTGGGCGGCAGGGGCCATCGGCGCGGTAAAGGGGGCGGGCTACCTGCACGGGTATCCCGACGGCAGGTTCCGTCCGGACCAGGCGGTTACCAGGGCCGAGGCGGCGGCCGTTCTGCGCAGCGCTTTTCCGGTACAGGTGAAGGCCCCTGCGGTCAAATTCCGCGACCTGGAGGGGCACTGGGCGGCCGGCGATATCGAACTGCTGGCGGCAGCGGGCATAGTGGAGGGCTTTGCCGACGGTACTTTTCGCCCTGACCAGGCCATGAGCAGGGCCGACGTGGCAATGGCTCTGGCACGCATTTTGCAACAATGAATGGAGGCTTCGGGGAAGGGTTGGGTGATATGGAGTGGATTTCGATTTTCAGGATTGGGAAGAAACGAGAGAGTTGACCGGGCTTGACCGCGCTCTCTTGAACGGTGGTGCAGGGGATCTGTCGCAGAGGGGAAGTGTGAGAAGGAAAAAAAGGCGGAAGAAAAGGGTACGGCCGGTGGTGGGAACCGTATTAGCGATCCTGGTCATACTGGCCCTCCTTGCCCTGGGCTACAGCCTGGCGGGAGGACACTTTTTTACCGGTGAAGGAAACGGCCTGCCGCCCGGATTGGCGCCCGGACAGGCTATGGCGGCGGAAAAGGTGCTGCCGGTGCTGCTGCTGGGAGTAGATCACCGTCCCGGCGATGTGGGACGGGCCGATACCATCATCGTGGCCTTTTTAGACCTCAAGGACAAAGAGGTGCGGCTCCTGTCGGTGCCGCGAGACACCTTCGTTTACCTGCCGGGCCGGAGCGGCGGGGATAAGATCAACGCTTCTTATGCTTACGGGGGACCGGAGGAAACGGCACAGGCGGTCGGCGATCTGCTGGGGATCGATATCAGCTATTACATCGAAACGAATTTCAGCGGCTTTGAGAAGATCATCGACACCCTCGGCGGCGTTACCATCAACGTGGATCAACGGATGTACCACCCGGCGGAGGGGATTAACCTGCACAAAGGGGTGCAGAGATTGAACGGTCGCGACGCTCTGGCTTATGTGCGTTACCGGGATTACCCGATGGGGGACATCGACCGCATCAAGCACCAGCAGGTCTTTTTCTCGGCCCTCGCAGACCAGGCTTTACAGGTGCGCAACGTCTGGAAGATCCCGGTCCTGGTGAGCGAGCTGCGGGCGGCGGTGAAGACCAACCTGAGCACGGCGCGCCTGATCGAGTTGGGCAACCTCTTCCGGGGGATTGACAGTTCTCGGGTGGAGGGCTACCTGCTGCCGGGGGATCCCAAGTACATCAAGGGGATCAGTTACTGGATACCCCGGGACGGGGAAATCGAGTCGCTTGTTGCCGCCCTGAACAGCGGAACGACACCCCAAGCGGAAGGACAGGCAGGTGCCGGGGTCGAAGAAAGCAAGTTGGGAACGGGAACCAAGACCGGGCAGTAATGGTAGAAATTCAATTTCGATGAATGGTGGCGTACAGGAGGGGATTAAGTGCCGGCAGTGGACTTTCCGGAAAAGAAAGAGATTATGGGGGTGGGTGTCCACCCCTTAACTTTGGGCGAAACCGTGGCGATCATCGGTGACTGGATCGAGAACCGGGGCGGCAGCAGGAGTTCCACCCGGCAGGTGGTAACCCTCAACGTGGAGATGCTCTACCGGGCGCAGCGCGACCCGGCGCTGCGGGGCCTGCTGGAAGAGGCCGACCTGGTTGTTCCCGACGGGCACGGGGTGGTTTGGGCGGGGAGGCGTTCCGGCTACAGGATCCCGGAGCGGGTCACCGGTATCGATCTGATCAACTCCCTGGCGGAGGCGGGAGAGAACAGGTGGAGTTTTTACCTCCTGGGATCCGCCCCCGGGGTGGCTGAAGAAGCGGCGTTAAACCTGCAGCGGGCATACCCGGGCCTGACCGTGGTGGGAACCGGGCACGGCTACTTTGAACCGGCGGAAACTCCCGCGGTGATCCGCCGGATCAGGGATGCCGGGCCCGACCTGCTGCTGGTTGCCCTCGGTTCGCCCAAGCAGGAATTTTTTATCCGGGACCACAGGCAAGAGCTTGGAGCGGCAGTGGCAATGGGGGTGGGGGGGAGCCTGGACGTGCTGTCCGGGCGGCTGCGGCGCGCCCCCGTCCTGTTCCGGGAACTCCACCTGGAATGGCTTTACCGCCTGATCCAGGAGCCCGCTCGTTGGCGGCGGATGCTGGTACTCCCCCGCTTCGCCTGGACGGTTTTACTCAAGGTCAGGGGCGGGAAGGGCTGAATTCTTCCCCGGAGTAGCGCTGTTGCCGGGGAAAATTCAAAATCGAAACGGTTTTTGGAGTAGGCTACAAGATGAGGTAGCGAGCCATGAGAGCCGGCTTTGTCCGGCATTTGTTTTTTAAGGGTGACTCCCGTTCCGGCTGTCGTGAAAAAACGTCCCGGTTTATCCTTGCGCTTGCTCCCGGACTCCGGTTGAGTTTTAACAGTTGTTTCCGCTCGCTCCTGATTGCGTCCCGGACATCACCAGGGCTCGCTCAGACCGGTTCTGAGGCAGCTGCGGAACTATGTAACGAATCGCTGCTAAACTGCTGATCTCGTGTGATGTTTTCAATAGCTTCTTAAGGCATATTAGTGGTACCAGTCCTCGCTGCCTGAACCGGTTGCTTCGCTTGCGCCCGGTGATGTTACCCGGTCCTCCATAAGTCGCTCGCTGGAAACAACTACATGGCACATAGCGGTATCTCAACCTCCTGTTTTGCTTCGGCTACCGTTAGCTGCTCCTTCGTCAAGGGCGAGTAACAACCTCCGTAGGTCGCTGCGCCAGCAAGGATAAACCGCTTTTTCGTTCCTCTGTTGGTGCCGCCGGAGGCGGCGTGGTGGTCTGCCGTGAAAAAGCGTCCCGGATTATCCCTGCGCACGCCCGGTACCGGGAGTGTAAATATTTTATAAATTTTCACTGATCAGGGAGGAATTCTTAAAAATTCCGCAAATCCCCCTGTAGATGCGATTACCGAGAAAAAGCGCACTGCCGGGGTAGGACAACCGGCCTTACGGGGGTCTGTCTTCCCTCTTTTGGAAACGCTCCGCAGGTATCGGGCGGAGGCCGGTTGTAAGATTGCGAAATGAAAAGTGGTATATTTATGAAGGGAGACCGGCGAGAGAGGTACCGGTTACCCTGGAAGCAAGGTGTAAGTAGGAGGTCTTTTCGTTGAGCAGATGGAAGAATATGGGGAAGCACTGCGCCCTCCTGGTGATCACCGGGGTGCTTGTTGTCGGTTCCTTGTTGTTCTGGCGGGAGAAGGGTTTTGACGACAATATTTCCAGTACGGCCGTTTCAACCTCCCGGGGGTCGGATGTCCTCCGGGCGGGGGATCAAAAAAGCGGCCTGTTTATTTTAAATCTGGAGAAAGTCAAACAAAACAAGCAGGATCTGCGGAAAGACCTGGAGCGGTTAGGGGCCGAGAGCGGCGACCTCCTGGACGGGGACTCCATGCTCGTCCGGATTCCCCTCGACCGGATCCCTGAGGCCGGGCGATACCTGGGGAGCGCCCTTTCACCCTACCTGCCGGAGGGACGGCTGGCGCCGGAACTTCAGGCCGGGGAGAGGGATTCGCAGTCGGGCAAGTCAGAACCCGTCCTGGTGGATGTTACCCTCTTCCGGCCGGGGGATAAATCTGAGACTGCCCGTACCGTGACCCGCCTGGGGGGTTCCGTGGTTAGGGGGGAGGCAGAGCCGGGGCGCGTCCTGCGGGTAAGGCTTCCCCGGGCCGGCCTGGAATCCCTGACAGGTCTCCCCACGGTTGTTTACGTGGAACCGGTGCAGCCGGACCGGTTTTTAAACGACCGCGTCTCGGATCTGGTCGGTGCTACACCCCTGCGGGTAGCTGGTTTTCTTGACGAAACTGCGAGATCCGGGCTGAGCGGTGCGGGACAGATCGTCGGGCTTGCCGACAGCGGGCTGGACAAGGGATCCGTAGAGGACATTCACCCGGATTTAAGCAGCGTCCCGGGGAAAATGCCCAAGGTGGTGATGTTGAAGTCCTGGGCGGGTGCTCCCACTGCCTCAGACCCGAACGGGCACGGAACCCATATGGCGGCCACCATTGCGGGAACCGGTGCGGCAGACCAGGGGAAGTACCGCGGGATCGCCCCGGATGCGAGCATCTACTTCCAGGGTCTCCTGGATGCCCGGGGAAAGCTGGATCCCCCGCCGGACCTCACCGCCCTGTTTGAACCCGCCTACGAGGCGGGGGTGCGGGTCCATGTGGACGGCTGGGGCGGAGGCACGGGAGGTTACCTGACCGCGGCCTCCCAGACCGACCGGTTTATCAGAAATCACCCCGATTTTCTGGCGATTTTCGCCGCTGGGAACGGCGGCCCGGGGGAGGCCAGCCTGACCCCGGAGGCGCACACGAAAAACGGCCTTGTGGTGGGTGCCAGCCAGAGCCCCCATCCCGTCTTTGATCCCCAGCAGTCGGATCCGACTAAAATAGCCGGATTTTCCAGCCGGGGCCCCACCAGGGACGGGCGCATGAAGCCCGATCTCCTGGCGCCGGGGGCCGCCATCTCGGCACGCTCGCGCCAGGGTTCGGAGGGTGTCGCTGTGGGGGATCTCTACACATACATGGAGGGGACGAGCATGGCGGCGGCCACGGCGGGAGGAAGCGCTGCCCTGCTCCGCGAGTATTTTCAGAGGTTTGAGAACCTGGCCAGACCAACTGCCGCTCTGCTCAAAGCCGCCCTGATCTGCGGGGCGCGCACCCCGGCGGGCGGGCCCGACCGTACGGCCTTTGGCATCCTCGACCTGGGGAACACGGTGCTCTCCCTGCGACAGAAAACCCTCCGATATGTTGAGGCAAGGGACGGGGTGGAGGACGGCAAGTCGGAAATCTACACCTACCGGGTTACGGGAGGAAGATCGCCTTTCAAGGTGACCCTGGTCTGGACGGATCCGGAGGTGGCCCCCGGTTCGGCGCATCCCCTTGTCAACAATCTGGATCTGGTGGTCCGGGACCCCTCCGGAAAGGAATGGCGCGGCAACTCCTTCCTCTTCCCTGACCGGGCCGACGATGTCAATAATGTGGAGATGGTTTATATCCCGGCACCGGAAGCAGGGGTTTACACCATCACGGTCAAGGGGACGAAGATAAACCGGGGCGTAGTGGCGGGCGTTTCCGTGAAAGCGCAGGATTACGCCCTGGTTTTCGGCCAGCCACTCCGGGAAGAAGTGGTGCAGTCTTATAACGGCAAGGCAACCCTGGCCTCCGGGCAGGTTATCGATATCGATCCGGTAAAGGTGCGGTTTGAGCAGGATGAAAAACTGATGGCCTGGTCGGAATCCCCTCTCCCGGCAGCCGCAGGCGTGAACCTGGCGGGAGCGGACATTTACCTCCCGCCTGCTGGAGAGAATGACCCCGCCTTCGCTTATGTGGCTGGCCGCACCTGGCGGGCGCAGGGGGTGCAGGTGGTGCGGACCGGGGCAGGGCTGTTTTGCACCGAGATCAACCCCGCCGACCGTTCCGGGGGGTTTTACCTTGCCCCCGAAGGCCGGAGAACCCTGCGGGTAAATGGAGCGCCTCTTGTTTACCCGGATAACCTTCCGCCGGGGAGCGAGGTAAGGGGATCGATCAACCCGAGTTCCCAGCAGCTTTGGAAGGCGGAGTTTTCCTATACGGAAAAAGAAGGCTTTTTAAGCAGTGTGGATCTCGACCGGCGCCAGCTTTATTTGCTGGGGGTACCTGCTCCTTTTCCGTTTACCTCCCATACCGCCCTTGCTTACTATGATCGCAATGCCGATGTCGACCCGGCTGATCTCCCCTTCGGCGAGGGGGCCAATCCAGGTTGGATGGATCTTCGCCCCGGCCTCAAGGTGAAATTAATGTGCAGCCCGGCTGGTGGGGAGGTCATGTACGTAGGAGCGCGGCGCGACCTTGTTGCCGGCACCATTGTCAGCCTGGAACTGGATAAGAGCACGCTTTACCTGAGTACCGGCCATTCCTACACGGTGCCTCCGGGGGTTTCCCTGCAGGTGGACGGCAGGGAGGCCAGGTTTTCCGATCTCCGGCCGGGGTACCATGTGGCGGGGATTTTGCTGCCCAGCTCCAGGGAACTCCTCGCCCTCAATGCCGGAAGCCGGGTTATCTACGGGCGCTTGGTTTATTTCAACTCCCAGCAACGGGTGCTCTACCTGATCGACGATAGAAACAACTTCCGGATCTTAAACTTTACCGGGAAAACCGTCTTTTTCCGCTGGGGAATTCCCGTCGAAGCGGGGACTGTGGAAGCGGGTTCCTGGGCGCGCCTCTTCCTGCGCGCCGATGGTTCGATCGGGCGGGTGGACCTGGCCGAAGTTGGGCCGGATAAAACCGGGGTGTTTAAAAAGTATGATCCCGGGCATGGCCTTCTCGAAACGGATGAAGCAACCTACCGCTTGAGCGGGAGAACCCTTGTGACCAAAAACGGCTTCCCCGTGGCTCCGGAGGACCTGGTCGCAGGCGAGGAGTTAACCCTGACCCCGTTCCTGTCCGATCTGTCAGGTGAGCCGCTGCTTGCTGCCGTTTCCGGAAAAACTAAGCCGGGAGCCGCTGCTCCCCGGGTGGAGATCGCCGCTCCCTGGCGCAGTGGTTCAGTGATCATCTCCGGAACCACCTCG
Organism: Clostridia bacterium; assembly: GCA_902812435.1. Classification (GTDB taxonomy): domain Bacteria; phylum Bacillota; class DSM-12270; order Thermacetogeniales; family Thermacetogeniaceae; genus DULK01. The sequence continues at coordinate 4,826 of CADDZA010000051.1, read as the reverse complement.
GCCGACAGGCTCTATCTTTACAGTCCTGAAGGAGAGCGGGAGGTAATTCCCGTGGGCAAAGGAGGCCGTTTTGTCTATTCCATGCGGCTCGATCAGGATTCGGACAGCGGTGCCGGCGCCGGCCGGAAAGAGGGCAATTTGACCGTTCAGATCGTAGCGGTGGACACCGGCACCGGTGGAGTTACCGGACAGTTCCTGTCTATTCCGCCGGAGAACAGCGTCACCTTCCCGGACATGGCCGGCCACTGGGCGGCCGCGGACGTTGAGGCATTGTTCGCCCAGCGCCTTGTCAGCGGCTACCCTGACGGAACCTTCCGACCGAACATCCCGATCAACCGTGCCGAATTTACGGTTCTTCTCACCGGAGCTGTGGGCTGGTCGGGTCTGAACGGCACCACCGGATTTGCGGATGACCGGGATATTCCTGCCTGGGCGAAGCCGCTGGTGGCCCGAGCCTGGCAGCGCGGCCTGATCCACGGCTACCCGGACGGACGGTTCCTCCCCGCCCGCTCCCTTTCCCGGGCCGAGGCCGCGGTGCTGCTTGATGCCGCTCTCCTGGTTTTTAACCCGGAACTGGAGGCAGATAGCAGCTCTTCAAAGGAACCGCCGCCCTGGCGGGATCAGGAGCGGATTCCCGCCTGGGCGCGCCGGTCGGTGGAACGTATTTATGCCGCGGGAATCATGCGCGGGCGCACCCGGTACACCTTCGATCCTGATGCCACCATGACCCGTGCCGAAATGGCCTCGGCAACCTGCCGGCTCCTGCAGGCAATCCGGTCCCAGTAACTCCTTCCTTTCAACCGTGACCGTGCCCCAGGCAGAACGTTCACGCTCCCGGAAAAGGTGGAATATACTACATTAAGTGGAAGCATACCTAATAATAACGAGGAAGGGGGAGCGCCGGTGGGGAGCCTTGACCAGTTCATCAAGCTCATGAACGTGGCCCTGTCCTGGGAATATGCCGCCACCATCCAGTACATCCAGCATGCCAGCATGCTGACAGGGCCGGAGTATTTTGCGATCATCGATGAAGAACTGCAGCACGCGCAGGAGGAGTTTGGCCACGCCGTCAAGTTAAGTGACAAAATCCAGCACTTGGGTGGGATTCCGACGGTTGTGGTGGCAGAGGTTAAGACCTCTTTGGATAACGTGGAAATGCTCAAGCAGGACCTGCAGGCTGAGATAGATGCTCTCAACAGGTACAGAAAACTCGTTGAAATGGCGGAGACGATGCATTTATACGATGTGGGGCAGATGCTCAGGGAAATTGCTTTAGTTGAACAGGAGCATGTCATCGACCTGGAAAAAGCCCTCGGAATTCAGAGGGCCCGTTGAGTGGAAGAGTTGTGAGAGGCATGTTGAGCTAATCCAAAGACCGGGTCAGGAATACGTAGGGGGCTGCTCCTAAAGAGGAGGGGCAGCCCCTTCAGCCGTGCGCCGGAATTTGCATTGTTATGGAGAGCTCTACTCGTAACTCAAGGCCTCCGCCGATTTCAACCTGGCTGCCTGACGGGCTACCCCCCACCGCTCCTCTGCATCTTCTGAAAGATACCTATCACCTCGGCGCTGCTGGAGGTGTCCAGGGCTCCCCTGGGTTCGTACGTCAGAATCAGCAAAGGAACGTTGACCACAGCCCTGGCAAGGGCCACCCGCTGTTGCTGACCCCCGACATCTGGTTCGGCCAATGGCCGGCCAAGTGCAGGATTCCCACCTGCTCCAGTGCGGTGCGGGCCTTTTCTTCTGCCGCAGCACCCGTGATCCCGGCATAGAAGAGCGGCAGCTCCACGTTATACAGGGCGGTGGCGCGGGGCAGCAGGTTGTAGCGCTGATCACAAAATAAAATAAATGGCTTCCTCAAACTATGCTTTTGGGAAAGCCCTGGATTTTCAATTGGGATGCGTTCCAAACCTCTTTACTGCTCTTCCAGGATAAGGATGACCACCTGTTTGTTGCTTTCTTCGTCCCAGCTCTGAAGTTGCTTTTCCAGGAAGGCGATCTGGCTGTCAAGGCGTTCTTTTTCGCTCTCAGGGGCGGCAGCCTGCTGCGCTTTCAGAGACTGGTACTCTTTCAACGTGCTGGCGAATTCCGCCGTGATGTCCTTTTTGGATGCATCCTGCGTCACCACAGTTCCCAGTTCCGTCAGCCTTTTGACAAAGGGCTGCGCCTGTTCGTTGGGAACCGTCAGGCGGAGGATAATGTTCTGGTGCCCCTCGTTCTGGGTGGTATACTCCGACTGCAGGCGCGCATTCTCTTTCAAGGCAAGGCTCATGGCGGCGCTGCGGGCCTGCTCCAGGTTGCTGACTTTTAATCTGAGCAGTGAGGAGGTGATGAACCTGGTTTTGTTCAGGAACACCTTTTCGGCGTTTCCATTATTCCCGCTTGCCACCTGGGCTGTGGTGCCATTACCCGGTTCCTTGCCTGTGTCCTTGCCGGGAGGTACGGGGTCCGGTTTGACGGGAGCCGGCGCGGCTTCCTGATTAACCTTTTCCGGAGTCTGGTTACGGGGCGCAGTGCTTGTGTTTTCAGGGTTCTGCCGGTTCTCTATCGTTTTGGTGATTCCCTGGTTATTGCGGGCTGTCTGCTTGGCCGGTATCCTTGTCGCCAGGTTCACCGAACCCGTCAGGAGCGCCAGGATCACAGCCGCGGCCGCAATCCCCTTTCCCCAGACGCTGTTCTTGAGATAACCGACAAAGCGCGGGACTCCGCCCGCTTTCGCGGCGGTCCGGGACCCGGGTGCCACCTCTGCGATCCGGGCCATGACACCTGCCGTGAAGCCGGGCGCTGCTGCGACCCTAAGCCCGGGGTTCCGCAGCGCGGAACGGAGAGGACTCCACTCATCGAATTGGCGCCGGCACTCCTCGCAGGATGCTTCGTGAGCATGGAGGGCATCAGCGTCGGCCTTGTCCAGTGTTTTTTCCGACACGTCGAAGAAAAGTTCCCGCGCCGTATAGCAATCGATTCTGTTTTTTCCGGTTTTGCTGCCCATCCTGCTCACCTCCTCCTGGGGCCGGCTTTAAGAGTTCGCCTTACATGGACCTGATCTTCTCTTTCAATGCCTGGCGTGCACGATTCAGCCGGGATTTCACGGTACCCAGCGAACACTGCATCACTTCCGCTATATCATCATAAGAATAGTCTTCCATTTCTCGTAAAACCAGCACCGTGCGGAACTCCTCCGGCAGGCTCAGCAGGGCTTTCTGCACTTTTTCCTGGAGTTCCTTGCCTTCCAAAGCCTCCACAGGATCTCCCGCCGGGTCCACCGCCGCCACCGTCCTGGTAATTTCCCCTTCCCCGGTCTGAACCGGGTCATCCAGGGAGAAAACCTGGGAATTCTTCTGGCGGCGACGGATATTCAACCAGAGGTTGACCGTGATCCGGTGCAGCCATGTCCCCAGGTCCGCGTCCTGGCGGAAGCTTCTCAGGCTGGTGTAAGCCTTCACAAACACCTCCTGGGCAAGATCCTGGGCATCGGCATAATTCCCCGCCAGGTAGTAACTGAGGTTGTATACCTTGTCTTGATAAAGAACAACCAGCTCTTCGAAGGCCCTGACGTCTCCGACTTGTGCCTGGCGCACCAGCAGTCTTACATCGACTGTGCCGGAGGCCGGCCTGTTATTGCCTGGCCTTTTTTTCAAGGAGGTTCACATCCCGGTTCCGGGTTTCCCCCTTTATCTATTAGACAACATAAGAGCCGTAAATGTTCCCGTTCCTTCGCATATTTTTAAGAATAATTATGTTATACGTTAAAATTTTTTCAGGGTATGCAAGAGGGGCTCTTTGTCGAGGGGGATGCCGGATTAGGTTTTTTGAGAGTCTCTTAAATACTTTACCTGATCTATTACTTCTCTGCAATTCCAGTAAGTGACATATCGTGGCTGCTTCTTAAGAAAAGAGGCTTAGAAAAGAGGCGCCCCTCCACCTTAGATGATGTGTTCCGTATCGATTCCGATCAGTTCTTCCAGTTCCGCCAGAAGATGGACGATCCTGTCCCGGTAGTCCCTGAAAACAAACAGGCCGTGGCCGAGGGCGATCAGATCCGGTCCGCGATCAAAAAGTAGCCCACGTTCTGGTAGTCTCCCAAATTTCGCTCCGGGTCGCAGTCCCTGATCCCGATCAGTGAAATAATCCGATCCGGGTATGGAAGAGGATAATCGATATTTTCCGGCCGGTGTTCCGGATTGCGCAGGGATTCAAGCGCCTGCAAGGTGCGCGCTCCATGGCGCGGGTTTCCGTCACACACAGAATTGCTTAAAATACCATCCTTTCCGGTGGTCTGCCAAACAGGTCTCCTCCCATGCAATTTTTCATAATTTATTCCATTATAGCACAGGGGAGTTGGAAGGGCCTATAAAAAAACCGGGCGAAAAGCCGAAGTTGCACGGATTATTGCGGAATTTGCTTAGAATGAAAAGCGCCCCAGACCCATAGACTTAAACCGGGGTGTTCAAACCACGGTGGAACAGGCCAGATTGATTTTTGAGATTGAGCGGCTGAGAAGGGAACTGGAGCAGAAGGGGAAACCGGATGATCTGAAAGCCGGGGAACTTCTCTTGATCTCACGGAGGCTGGACGAGGTGATCAACCGCTACCTCATGGCCAGCTGCAGGGACAAACCCCACGCAATTCGGAACCGGTTTTGGGACGGGTAAGCGCTGGGCTTCCAATCCCGCCTTCTGAGATCTTGCTTTTTACCTCTGTTTTCCAGGAACTCCGCATCTAATCCCTGAAGCCCATGCAGCGCAAGAAAGGCGGTATCAAGGCAAAACTTTATAAATTCGCATTTTTTAACCCGAGCAGGCAGGAAAATACCCCATAAATAGCAAAAA
>CADDZA010000050.1 GCA_902812435.1 Clostridia bacterium | reverse complement strand
GTTTTTGCTATTTATGGGGTATTTTCCTGCCTGCTCGGGTTAAAAAATGCGAATTTATAAAGTTTTGCCTTGATACCGCCTTTCTTGCGCTGCATGGGCTTCAGGGATTAGATGCGGAGTTCCTGACAAGGAAATTTGAGAAAAAATGTTATAATATCATCTCCCCTGTAACTCCCGCCTCATCAAAGGTGGCCATCTCTCTTAGAATACGCAGGGCAGCCTCGATCAGATGGAAGGCCAGCACCGCCCCGGTTCCTTCTCCGAGTCGCATGCGCATGTGGAGCATGGGTTTGATCCCCAACCAATTGAGCATCACCCGGTGTCCGGGTTCTTCGGAAAGATGCGAGGCAATCATGTAGTGGATCGACCGGGGCGCCAGGGAACGGGCGATCATTGCCGCCGCACCTGAAATAAAGCCATCGATCACAACCGGCACTCTTGCCGCAGCTGCCCCCAGGATCACCCCGGCCAGCCCACCGATCTCAAATCCACCCAACTTTGCCAGGACGTCGAGGCCGTCGCGGGGATCCGGATTGTTTATCCTCAAGGCCCTCTCAACCACTTTTATCTTGCGCTGAACACCCGGCTGATCCAGTCCGGTTCCTTTACCTGCAAGTAAAGCAACCGGGAAGCCGGTAAAAGCAGCCAGAATGGCCGTACTGGGGGTGGTATTCCCGATACCCATATCTCCCGTTGCCAGTAGTTCCGTCCCGCCGGCTATCTCCTGTGTGGCAACTTCAATCCCCGTCTCAACAGCGGCCCGGGCCTGGTCAGGTGTCATGGCAGGCCCGGCTGCAAGATTGTTGGTACCCGGTCCAATCCGTCGCACCACCAGCCCCGGGGCATCCACAGGGGCGATCATACCCATGTCAACGCAGACAATCTTTGCCCCTGCTTGCCTGGAGAGAACGTTAATGGCCGCTCCACCCCGCAGAAAATTCAATACCATCTGCGGGGTCACCTCCTGAGGGAAGGCGCTAACCCCCTCGGCGCAAACCCCGTGATCCCCGGCCATGGTAATCACGGCCTTCTTCTCCAGCCACGGCAGGCTTTTGCCTGTGATTCCGGCGATTTGGGCAGCCACGTCCTCCAGCATGCCCAGGCTTCCGGGCGGCTTCGTCAACCTGTCGGACCTGCGCCGCGCTGCCTCCTGTGCCTGCTCATCAAGCTCTCCGATCTTCGCAATGGTCTCCTCCAGCAACAAGACTACCAGCCTCCTTTTTAAAGATTAAAAAGTCCCCAACCATCCAGGCTGGGGGCTTTACATCATCCCTTGCACAACCCGATACTCCTGGCTCGCAGATCTCCCTCCCCCGATCCTTCCCCGGCTGGTGAACCAACCGGGTGGTTCCTTCGGGTTCGTCCCTGCTTACAGTGGCGGGACCGCTCAGGATTTGCACCTGATTCCCTATTCTCCCTTGCGGGCACCTGTTACCTGAATTAAGTTAGCATTCAGACAACTCTAGTTTTGATCCATCCCCTTTGTCAATAGCGGGTACCGTCTAATGAGCGGAAGCCTCTTTCAAGCGCCGGAAATCGTACCACAGCGGGCTGGCGTTGAAGATCGAGGAGTATGCCCCGCTGATCACGCCGATTAACAGGGTGATCATAAATGGCCTGATCGTTACGCCGCCAAAAATGATCAATGCAACCAGGCAGAAGACAACGGTTAAAACGGTGTTGATGGAACGGGTCAGGGTTTGCATGATGCTGTGATGGATCAGCTCGTCGAGTGGTTGATCCTTCTTGCGCATGCGCAGGTTCTCCCTGATCCGGTCAAAAATGACGATAGTATCGTGAATCGAATAACCCACAATTGTCAGGATGGCGGCAATAAAGGCACTGTCCACCTCCAACTGAAAAATCGAAACCAACCCCACAGTTACCAAGATATCGTGGACTAATGCCAGAATAGCGGCTACGCCCTGAAGAAATTCAAACCTGATGGCAATGTAAACAAGCATAAGGGCAAAAGCAATCAAAACGGAGAGAATCGCCTTATTGCGCAGTTCCTTACCTATATTAGGCCCCACCTTTTCATTCCGCAACAATTTCATGCCTCCGATCCTCTGTGAAAGGCCTTTAAGCAGCTTGTCGTTTTCCTCCTGGCTCAGATCCCTGGTGCGAATTAGCACCGTGTTGTCAGCGGAGGTCTGGATCTGGTTGTCCCTGCCCAAACCCAGGTCGTTGAGCAGATTCCGTATATCCTCGACTTTCACCGCGTGATCAAATCTAACCTCCACAAGGCTTCCACCGGTAAAATCAATTCCGTAGTTAAGTCCCCGGGTGAAATAAGAGATTAAACCCGGGATAATTATCAGCAATGAGAATATATACCAGAACTTTCTTATTTTGATCAAGTTCACAGCTCTGACGCCTCCTTAAACTCCATATGCCTTGGGATTCAGTACCAACCGCGACCTCGCCAGCAGGTGCAGTACAAAGCGGGTAAAGGTAACCGCCGTGAACAGGCTCGTCAGCACACCGATGGCAAGGGTTACCGCAAAGCCCCTGATTGGTCCTGTACCGAAATAGTAGAGGACGGCTGCTCCAATCAGGGTATTGGCATTGCAGTCCAGGATCGTGCGGATGGCGTGCCGGAAGCCGGCGTCAAAGGCCGATCGCAACGTCTTGCCCGCTCGCAGTTCCTCTTTCAAGCGCTCGTAGATCAGGATGTTGGAGTCTACCGCCATACCGATCGATAGGATAAATCCGGCAATGCCCGGCAGCGTCAGGGTTGCCTTTATCAGTATAAATATCCCGGTTACGATTATGGTGTAAACAATGAGAGATAAATCGGCAACAATGCCTGGTACCCGGTAATACACGATCATAAAGAGGAATACCAGGGCCAGCCCGATGATTCCGGCGCGGACGCTGCGGTCCAGGGAATCTTTCCCGAGCAGCGGTCCCACGCTGCGTTTTTCAAGCAATTTTACCTTCACCGGAAGGGCTCCTGAGCGGAGCAGCACCGCATCGTGCTGGGCTTCTTCCAGTGTTTTGTACCCGCCGTGAATCACGGCGTCCCCTGTGGTAATCGGCTCCTGAACTACCGGATTTGTCAAAATCTTATTATCGAGGTAAATGGCAATCCGCTTATTAACGTTTGCTGTGGTGACCTGCCCGAAAATCCTGGCGCCTTCTTTGTTGAACTTAAGAGTGACTTCCGGTTCGTTAGTGTTGGGATTCAACTGAGCCCGGGCATCCTGCAGGTATTTTCCTGTGAGAACTGTTTTACCGTTCTCGGTCTTGAACTCCAGATGGGCCATGCGCGGCAAAATACGCACCGCTTCCTCGGGGTCCTTCACCCCAGGAAGCTCCACCACCACCCGTCTTGTGCCCTCCTTCTGGATGATCGGCTCTGCTACTCCCAGAGCGTCAATACGGTTCCTGAAAATACCCATGAGGCGGGTGATCGAATCCGGAGTCACCGGAGAACCCGGTGTTGGAACCGCTTCGAAGACTACGTGAACGCCGCCCTTAAGATCAAGCCCCAAACGCTTTTGCAGTTGTTGCTCCAGAGGCTTGGCCGCAAAGACAGCTACGGCGAAAATGAGCACCACAAGCAGGAACAGTTTTCCTGCCTCCAGCCAGTTAACAGGTCCTTTCATCTCTTTCACAGGGCCGGTCGGCTGCTGCCCCTTGACGGAGCTTTTTGCACCATCTTGCGGAGGTGCCGCTGCAATCCGTTCGTTTTCAGGGCGGTTAACCATTTGTTCCCCCTTGTTCTGCTGTTTTTTCCTCGAGCCTTTTCCTCGCTGTTCTTTCTTTCCTGCCACCACTTTCTCCCCTTCCGCTAAATTTAAAGCAGCTTATTTCCGTTTATCTCAAGCCCGAATTTACAGCCTAAGAAGTTAGCAGCACGCCTGCAGAGAAGCATGCGCGTCAAAAATATCTCGAAATAATCCATCACCGGGCTGATTTCCGGGTTGATTTGAAGCTCAAGCACGATCGTCCTTCTCGCTTCCTCCACCCTTAAAAAAGAACGCTCTACGGCAAAATTGACGCGATCGTGAATGTCAAAACTCGCCTGCTCACGGTTTCTCACCCGGGTCCGATGAACATCTGACTTGTCGGCAAGAATAAGCGCCGCTGCAACATTGCTGACCGGTTGGCCCGTGGTCTCATCGTGGTTCCCAATTGCGGCCACAACAGTAGCTATCTCCTCCGGGTCCATTCCCAATCTGTCCAAGATGAAATAAGCCAGGATACCACCGGACAAATGGTGTCCTTCCCTGTTGATGACGTTTCCGATATCATGCAGGTAGCCCGCAATTGCAGCAAGCTCCGCCTCCCGGCGAGAGAATCCCAACCTTTTGATTACATTTGAAGCAATACTCGAAACCAGGTTGAGGTGCCGGAATCCATGTTCGGTGAACCCCATCACACCCAAATTTTCGTTGCCGATGCGTATCAAAGTGTCCGCATAGATATCCTTTTTAACATCGTCCAATGTTACCGCTTTTTCCTGCACAACCACCTGCTCCTCGGGCAACAAAAATCAACTTACATATATTCTCCTTTTTTTTGTAGAATCCTCTTTTTAAACGCTATTTCTCGTCAGCATCCGCCACTTCTGTAGTATCTTTTGCCTGGCCTGCAGGCGCTGCACCGTGCTCAATCCTAAACTCAACTTGATGGCCTCATCCACCTTCAGCATAGTTGCCGCGTCCGGACGCCCCAAATAATTATCCCTCCTAAAACAGGACTTGTCTACCGTCCGGATCTGGGTAAATAATGCCACATGATCGGTAGCCAGACCGTTGCTTCCTCCCGCCTTCAATACCACTCCGAGCATAGAGTTCTTCAATTTAAGGTTGGGAAAAAGGGGTACGACGATGATCGAATTGCAGTAGCGGTTTCCAATATCGTTCTGAATCACCAGTACGGGTTGTTTAACCTTAGTATAACCATCACTGCCAAATTCCAGCAGATAAATATCTCCCCGTTCCACGCAAAAGCCGCGCTTTGTCGATAACACCGCTACCGCTCCCCCCTCTCTCTCATTACCTGTAACAGGAGTATGTTCTCACCTTTTTCCCAGAGATCCAAGGCTTTGTAAGGAAGACCGCTTATCCTCAAGTAATCGGAGCGCAAACGCCTCCACAGCGTTATTTCTTGATACCAACACCAGCAGGATTTCAATAACGTATCGGATAGGGAATTTATCTTGAGCCGCATTCAGACCAACTCCCCGGAGTTCGCTATTACCACATATTGGACATAAATAAAAAGCGTTCCTGCCGCGTGTTTTGTCTCATTTACTGTAATTTTGTTGAATTACAATACTTTGTACTGTTTTAAGAAAAGATCCTTTTGTTCGGCAAAATTGCCTTCTTCGATTGCCTGCCTGATTTTTTTCATGAGTTTGAGGGTAAAATGAAGGTTGTGTATGGTCAGCAAGCGCGGCCCCAGAATCTCCCCAGCCTTGAAGAGATGCCTGAGGTAGGCCCTTGTATAATTCATGCAGGTATAACAATCGCAGTCCTGTTCAAGGGGTGAGAAATCATCCGCATACCCGGCGTTTCGTACCACCAATCTCCCCCATGAGGTGAGCGCCGTGCCGTTCCTGGCAATCCTGGTGGGCAGCACGCAGTCGAAAAGGTCAACCCCACGGGCAACACCTTCCCACAGGCAATCGGCAGTCCCAACACCCATCAAGTACCTGGGCTTACACTCGGGCAACAGCGGGGTCGTGTATTCCAGGACCTCGTACATGATTGACTTTGGTTCTCCGACGCTCAACCCTCCGATGGCGTAGCCCGGAAAATCCATGTCCACCAGCGCCCGTGCGCTCCTTGCCCGCAATTCCGGGTAAACGCTCCCCTGCACAATCCCAAAAACCACCTGTTCGGGAGCAGGCTGCACCTTACGGCATCTTTCAGCCCAGGATGTTGTCCGCTCCAAGGCAGTGAGAGCGTCCTCGTAAGAACAGGGGAAGGGGGAACACACATCAAAAGCCATGGCAATATCGGAACCAAGGGCCGCCTGGATCTCCATGGCTTTTTCGGGGCTGATAAAATGGAGCGAGCCATCCAGGTGCGACCTGAAGTAAACCCCTTCGTCAGTAATACGGCGCAGGGGCCCCAGGCTGAAGATCTGAAAACCCCCGCTATCGGTTAGAATCGGCCGGTGCCAGTTCATAAATCTATGAAGGCCGCCCGCCTGCCTGATCAGTTCATAGCCGGGCCTGAGGTACAGGTGGTAGGTATTGGAGAGAATGATTTCTGCGCCCAGTCCCTCCACCTCTTCCGGGGTCATTGTCTTGACCGTGGCCTGGGTGCCAACAGGCATAAAGGCAGGGGTGTGAATCACGCCCCGGGAAGTATGCAGTATTCCCAACCGCGCTCCGGTCTTTTCATCCTTTTTCATCAACTCAAAATGAAATAACCCCTGCAAGGGGGCACCTCCTTGATAGAAATCAGAAGCAGGAAGTCAAGGGTCGGATGCTTGTTGGAAATCGTTAAAGACAGTTCCGAATCTAACCTCTACTCTGACTCCATTGTTATTTTCATCCTTCTGATGGTGCCACCAAAGCGGAATAAAGGTCTGCTTAGAAAATAAACATAGCGTCCCCGTAGCTGAAAAATCGGTATCTCCTCTCCACTGCCTCCTTGTAAGCGTGCAGAACGAGGTCTTTCCCTCCGAAAGCGCAGACGAGCATCAACAGGGTGGAACGGGGCAGGTGGAAATTGGTGATCAAACCGTCCACCGCCCGGAAACGGTAACCAGGATAGATGAAGAGGCGCGTCCATCCCTCCCCAGATCTGACCAGCCCTTCATCGGTGGATGCGCTTTCCAGCACCCTGACCGATGTGGTCCCTACTGCGATGATGCGTCCTCCCCGGCGTCTTGTTTCGTTGATCAGCCGTGTGGTCTCATCCTCCAGTTTCCAGAATTCCGCGTGCATGGTGTGTTTTTCCACCTCTTCGACCCGCACCGGCCGAAAAGTACCAAGCCCGACGTGAAGCAGCACAAAAGCTATCCGGATACCCTTTTGCTTGATTTTTAACAGCAGTTCGTTGGTAAAGTGAAGCCCGGCGGTGGGCGCAGCCACCGAACCCAGAGTCTCGGCATAAACGGTCTGGTACCTTTCCTTGTCCAGTTCGCCCGCTTCGCGTTTAATGTAAGGAGGCAGGGGGACCTGGCCAAGCTTAAAGATCAGATCCCAAAAATTCGCCCCGTCACCGGCAAAAAATTTAAGGATTCTACCTCCCGACTCGGTTCGCTCCCCGATTTCCGCCAGTAGTTCTCCCTTTCCAAATAAAATCACCAATCCCTGACGGGCACGGCGTCCGGGGCGGACCAGGGCCTCCCAGACACCCGGTTCTTTTTCCTCCAGGAGCACCACTTCAATCCGGCCTCCCGTGTCCGCCCGTTTCCCGTAGAGACGGGCGGGAAAAACCTTGGTCTTGTTGAGTACCAGCACATCTCCCGCTTCCAGATAATCCTGCACGGTGGAAAAAACAGTATGTACAATTTCTCCCGATGAGCGGTTTAAAATAAGCAAACGGGCATCTTCCCGGCGTGGGGCGGGATACTGGGCAATCAATTCTGGTGGGAGATAGTAGTCAAATTCGCTGACTTTCAAGGCTTCGTTCCTTCCTAAATGCCGTAACCGCCGACGATCCTCAAATCGCCGTTGTGTTTTCCTTGATTATAATAGATTTCCAGGATATCCCGGTAGTTATACCCCTTCGCAGCAAGACCGCGCGCCCCCCACTGGCTCAATCCAAGGCCGTGGCCATACCCCTTGCCCACAAAGATCAGCTTTTCGAAAGATGCGGACTGTGAAACAATTTTGTTTCCTTTCCCAATGACATATGCTCCACCATGGTTTAAGCTGATGGGAACGGTGCGATTGCCGCTTCCAACGGCGTAGACCTCTCCGGATGGAAGGGCCCGTATTTCTCCCAGAGCGTTTAAAATTTGAAGCTGACCCCCGAAAAGGAGATCGAAGAGGGTGCTTTTGAGTCCAAAGGGAGCCCGGATGTAGTCACGGTAAAAACTTTTCGTTCCCCGGCTTCCCACCACCGTAACCTCTGTCGCCCTCCCTGAAGCGGTTCGAGACCCAGGAATAAATTCCCGCCTCAATTTTCCGGTAACAGGATCCCGGCTGATCCGGGTGCGGTTGCGAGAAACGCGTATCTCCTTGATTTCCCCGATCCCGAGCTTGTCTTCCAGCTCTTTGCGGTCTATGGTCTTCGCCCACCGGTAGGTGCTTGCAGCCCATCCTCCAATTGACTCCGCATAGGAGTCCTCCTCGCTAGGGACAGCCTTCAAGTAGGGCAGGGACTCCATCCATACGTTTTCGCAATCCTCGGTGTAACCCCCGGCATTGGAATGGAATACCGCCCTTACAAGGGTTCCCAGATACTCGAGTACTTCTCCCCTTGTCCTTTCTACCGCTGCAACCACCGGGTTTGTCCCTCCCGACTGGTAGGCGATCTCACCGGTATAACCACCGTAAGCCTGAGAACGGGTGTCATCGTAGACATCAAACCAGGCATTTAATCCCTTTTGGGAGAGGGCGTAAGACCTGGAAACCACCGCCTGGGCGGACAAGGCTTCGATCGAATTCCCGCCCATTTCCTTTCCCACTACCCCGTACAGGTATTTCTCAATATCCAGGAGGTTGATAACAAGCAGACCGCCGTTCAGGTTCTGGACAACCAGGTTCCCCCGGTACTGAACCCCTTTATATTCAAATAGGTTAAGCTGGTCATGCGACACTTCCTGCAGCAGCAATGGTCCCTGAAAAAGCTGCGAACTCCCGAGGTCGGGCTCCTGCACCAGGAGAGCTGTCCCGGAAGCGGTAACCGACCAGGATTCTCCTGTTTTGGGCGCTCCGAGGGGAAGGCCGGTCGCCTGATCGATAAAGGAATAAGCACCCCTGCTCACCTGAAAAGAAAGAGTGGTAACTCCCTGATCAAGGGCCACTCGAATCAGAGGGGTATCAGCCGCATGGGCAAACCGCGGCGCTAATATACACCCCAGGCATGCCAGCAGCAGTACAAGCTTTTTCATTTTCCCCTACCCTCCCGGCAATAATTATTATTCACAACCATAACATTCTTTCTGCCCTGGAAATACGTTTCGGTTTATCCTTGCGCTTGCTCCCGAACTCCGGTTGAACTTTAAAGTTGTTTCCGCTCGCTCCTGATTGCGCCCCGGACATCATCAGGGCTCGCTCAGACCGGTTCTGAGGCAGCTGCGGAACTATGTTACAATTTGCTGCTAAAATGCTGATCTCGTGTGATGTCTTTGATAGCTTCTTAAGGCATGTAAGCGGTACCAGTACTCGCTGCCTGAACCGGTTGCTTCGCTTGCGCCCGGTGATGTTACCCGGTTCTCCATAAGTCGCTCGCCGGAAACAACATGGTGCAAGGTGGTATTTTAAACTCCTGTTTCGATTCGGCTGCCGTTAGCTGCTCCTTCGTCAAGGGCGAGTAACAACCTCCGTAGGTCGCTGCGCCTGCAAGGATAACCCACTATTTTCATTCTTTTGATGGTGCCGCTTGGGCGGCATGAGCGTCTATCAGGACATAATCCTAACCCTTTACCGGCGCCAGAAGAGGTTGAGGATCAAGGTCAGCAGCAAGCTCAGCAGCAGGCAGGTGACAATCGGAAAATAAAAGGTAAAACTTCCCCGCCGTACAAAGACGTCGCCCGGCAACCTGCCCAGGGGAGAAATCCTGCCAAGCAGGTAAAGCAGTCCCCCTCCCAGCAGCAGGAGAATGCCCAACAGCATCAGCATCTTAGCAATACTCGAAAAGTTATCCATGCTTTCTAGCCTCCCCTTCGTACCGTTCCTGTTCGCTGAAGAGACAACCGCAGTACTGCTGACGGTAAAGCCCCATTTGCCTGGCCTGCCTTCGTCCTTCGCTGAAGCCCCGTCTCCAGTCATAATACAAAAAGGGTATCCCGGCATCCTTACCTGTTTCCTCACCCAGCCGGCGCAGGAGATCGTGCTTCTGCCACGGACTGACCAGGAGGCTCGTGGTGAAACCGTCACAGCCCTCTTCTTTGGCAAAACGTGCGGTCTCTCTCAGGCGCATTGCATAGCAGAAACGGCAACGGTCCTTTTCGTGAAAGGCAACTTCCCTGAAATAAACCTCGGGACGGTATCCGTCCGCCACCTTAAGGGATATTCCGAGGTGCCGCGCCATCTCCAAAGCTCCTTCCCGGCGCTTGCTGTACTCCTGAAAGGGGTGGATGTTAGGGTTGTAAAAATAGCCTGTCACCTGGTGGCCCTGTTTGAGCAGATCCTGCACCGGGTAAACGGCGCAGGGCCCGCAACAAACGTGCATCAGTACTTTCATCTCTAACCTACTCCTCTGTAAATAAGGCTGCCTGCTGTGTCGTAGTGGTTTTCGTATTATGGGGGTATGTCCTTCCCAGATGGGCGTAAGCGGAGGGGGTTGCCACCCTTCCCCGCGGCGTCCGCTGCAAGTACCCCATCTGGATTAGATAAGGCTCGTAGACCTCCTCGATGGTCCCCGATTCTTCCCTTGCTGCTGCTGCCAGGGTATCCAAACCCACCGGGCCGCCCTGGAACTTGTCGATCACCGTGGCCAGCAGGATGCGGTCAACCCTGTCCAGCCCCGCCTCGTCAACTTCGAGGCGATCTAGAGCGGTTTTGACAATATCCCTGGTGATACAAGAGGCGCCGGCCACTTCGGCAAAATCCCTAATGCGGCGCAGGAGACGCGTGGCGATGCGAGGTGTACCTCTCGCCCGGCCGGCAATCTCCCATGCTCCTTCCTCCTCCAGGTCGATCTCCAGGAGGGAAGCCGCCCTCTTGACGATCAGGTAAAGGTCATCCTTCGGGTAGTAGTCGAGCCTCAGGATAATTCCAAACCGGTCCCTGAGCGGCTGGCTCACCAGGCCGGCCCGGGTTGTGGCACCGATTAGGGTAAACTTCGGGAGATCGATCCGCAGGGATCTCGCCCCCGGCCCCTTTCCGATAATTATATCCAGGCAAAAGTCTTCCAATCCGGGATAAAGTATTTCTTCCACGACGCGAGGCAGCCTGTGGATCTCGTCCACAAAGAGCACCTCATGCTCCTCCAGGTTGGTGAGAACGGCAGCCATATCTCCAGCCCGTTCAAGAGCTGGCCCCGAGGTGGGGTATAGCCGCACCCCCAACTCCTGGGCAATGATATGGGCAAGGGTAGTTTTACCCAAACCGGGCGGGCCGTAGAGCAGCACGTGGTCCAGCGCTTCCCCCCGCTTTTTGGCGGCCTCGATAAAAACCGCAAGGTTTTCCTTAATCTGCCGCTGGCCTACAAAATCCTTTAAGAGGCGGGGACGCAGGGAGACTTCGTCTCCCTCTCTTGGCAGGCGCGCAGCAGAAACGATCCTTTCCTCCATGCTCTACTCCCTCTTCCCTTTACCCAATTCTTTAAGAGCTTCCCTCAGGATGTCGTTGGCAGAAACAGAAGTACCGGGCTCTCTTTGCTTGATCTTCTTTAAGATCTCCGCAGTCTCGTGCCGGCTGTATCCCAGCGTCAGAAGGGCCTCCGATACCTCGTCAAAAAGAGGTGTTTCGGTACTACCGGCTTTTGTCTTAGCCTGGAGTTGGGCAGGCAGCTTGTCCTTCAGTTCGAGCAACAGCCGCTGAGCCGATTTCTTCCCGACTCCCGGAATCCGCAGAAGATCGCTGCTATTCCCGCGGGCAATGATCTCCGCAAACTCATCCCCATCGAATGTATCCAGAATTGTCAGGGCAACCCGGGGGCCAATTCCCTGGGCCTTCAGCAGCATGCGGAACAGGGCGCGATCGGCCGCGGAGGCAAATCCGAAAAGCTGCAGGCAGTCCTCGCGCACATAGAGGTGTGTATAAATCTCCAATTCCTGACCCGGTGAAGGAAGCCGTCGCAGCAACCCGGCTGGAACATATATCTCGTAGCCTATACCGTGCACGTCAAGGATGACCCGGTTTTCTTCAACACCAAGCAGAATTCCTCGCAGAAAAGAGATCACCTTTCTTTCCCTTCCTTAGCGCCCCGCAGCGGACGGTCGGAAAAATAGTGGCACAGGGCCGCTGCCAGGGCATCCGCGGCGTGATCCGGCTGGGGCAAGACCTTTAGCTTCAAGCTGATCTGGACCATTCGCTGGACCTGTTCCTTGTTTGCCCTCCCGTACCCTGTCACCGTCTGTTTAATCTGCAGGGGCGTGTACGTGAAAACATCCACACCATGGTGAAGGGCAGCCAGAATGACAGCGCCACGTACGTGCCCCACCGTTAGGGCTGTACGGGCGTTTTTATTGAAAAAAACGTCTTCGAGGGCCAGGGCGTCGGGTCGGCTGCTCGTGCAAATTCGAGTTATCCCCCGGTAGATGCTGTCGAGGCGGTCGGGCAGTTCGAATTCTCGACCGAATTCTAGTATGCCGTAATCAACAACCCGGGCCTCCTTCCCATCGGCATCGATAATCCCATATCCAGTAAAGATAACACCAGGGTCAACACCGAGGATAAGCAAGGCGGATCACCCCTGCTTTTTTAATTCTCTCCCCGTACATTTGTTCCTTCTCCTCGCCGGAAATAATTAACCCTAACTAACCCTCACCAGTTCGCAAGTTGCCCCGGGCAAGAGATGCAAAAATGCCGAGTAAGCAAAGGAAAGCAAAAACGGAGAAGGCTGCCTTCACGCTCCTGAGAAACGCAGGGAAATACCGGGGCACGATCTGAACCCTCCCTACGAAAAGCACCAGGATCATCATCAAGATGCCCATACTCAACATCTGACCGACCAACCGCATCGTGCTCAGAGTGCCCGAAGCCACTCCGTAAAACTTCTTTTCGACAGAACTCATGACAGCATTGGTATTCGGAGAGGAAAAAAAGGCAAACCCCAAGCCTAAGAGCAGCAGGCAGGTCACTACAAACCCCAAGCCTGTAGCAGGGTTGAGGGTGACCAGCATGAGAAGCCCTATTGCCGTCAACGTCATTCCCACCGAAGCGACCAGCCTCGGTTCAACACGGTCCGATAGCCAGCCGGCAAGGGGAGAGAATAAAAACTGCATGACCGGCTGAGCAACCATGATTATCCCGGCGTGGTCCGCATTTAACCCTTTGATGTACTGCAGGTAAAGACTTAGAATAAATCCCACGGCATAAGTGGCGCTGTAATTGATCAGGGCAGCAAGGTTGGAAAAAGTAAAAGTCACATTGTTCTTAAAGAGCCTAATATCCAAAACAGGATTTAGGATACACATCTCCCATCTGACGAAGATAGTGAAACCCAGAATCCCGGCAAATACAAGCCATAAACCCAACGCGGCGGGCAGCCGGGAAAATCCGTACATTATTATAAAAACCGCAGCACCGTAGATCAAGGAACCGGGCAGATCAAACTTCTCCCCCTCAGCCTCCGCCCACTCCCCTTTTACCTTCCATAAAACCAAGGTAAGCGCAATTAAACCAAGGGGCGCAATGACCAGAAAGATGCTTCGCCAGCCAAAATAGTGTGTAAGAAGGCCCCCGATAAAGGGTCCCAGGGAAAGGCCAAGATAGGTGGAGGCCACATTGATTCCAATAGCTTTCCCTCTTTCCCTTAATGGAAAAACCGAAGTTAAAATCGCCATGCCCGTGCCGAAGACCATAGCACTGCCGATCCCCTGTAGTACCCGTGAAAGAATAAGCATGAAAGCAGAATAAGAAAGAGCGCCCATAAGCGAGGCAAGTGAAAAGATCAAGATCCCAAAGGCAAAAAACTTCCTTCTCCCGTAGATGTCGGCAATCCTCCCAAAAGGCACAAGAAAGATAGTGGCGGCGATGAGGTATGAGGTTACAACCCAGCTGAGCAAGAGGGTGTTCAGAGAAAATTCCTTTCCGATGGTGGGAAGGGCGATATTAACCGATGAAACCACAAAAGGGGTTAGGAAAGCGCTTAGCGAGGAAACAACCAAAACAACCCTCTTGAGAACATTTTCATCCCTGCTCAAAGATCAAATACCCCCGGTTATTGAATACCGTTAAACCAGCATACATCACTGCTGTCTTTTTCTACAGGTTATCCCAGGATCATACCACAACTGTTCTTAATTATACACTATTGCGCGATCACTCACTTAAAATCTTGTAGGTTCTCGTAAACCAAAAATGCCCATGTAACAAACTGGGATATGTGCTAGAACAATCCTTATCCCAGCAACTAAAAAAAGAACCTTGACAACGAAATAGCGGTGATCCCAAGACCGGGGCAA
>CADDZA010000049.1 GCA_902812435.1 Clostridia bacterium | reverse complement strand
GTGTGAGCATCGAGGTTGCATAATCGAGCTCTTAGAGTTTTATTCGTTTTTAAGTCTCATTATCCCTTTAATGCCTAGGGTCTGCTTGATTATTGCCTTTTTTGTGAAGCTAATTTTCAGGGCAGGTCAAAGGATCTTATTCAGTTCACCTTTCAGGTAGTCGATGACGGCGACCGGCTTGGGATTGATCCCATAGAGAAGGGCCAGGTAAACGCTTGTGTAATCGCCGAGGTATATCAATGAAAAGATCCTGGCCAGCAGGGTGGAGCCCTCTCCCCGGAACTCGTCAATGCCGGCAACTTTGTCCGCTATGAGGCCTTTCGTGATCTCGATGCGCGCCTGTACCCTCGGGTGGTCAGCGTTATCACGGAGGAAAATGACCGCCAGAGAGCGCAGGAGTTCCGGCGGGGCCTCAAACCCGACGATTTCATTGTGGTTCATTTCAGGAAACACGTTGCAATAGGCAAGGGCCTTGGCGTTTTCGTTGATCTGCCCCTTCCAGCGGGTGGCGGCCACCTCGGTGGTATGGCTGGAACCGTAAACCACCGGGATCCTGCCGTAGAGGCGCAAAGCAAGATCCTTCGCCCGGTTCTTCTCCCTGGGAGTTGCAGGTTCCAGTTCCTCCCGTGTTCTGCGCAAGATCTCCACAAGTTCGCATCCGGCCTCTTCCTTAAAGGAAATGATGCCTAAGCGGGCGAGCACCAGGAGTACCGGCAAAGAGAGATAACCGACGGATGACCGCGGTGGAAGGCCTGCCGGCACTCTGATCAAAGGAACACCGTCTCTTCTGGCAAGTTCCGCCAGTTTTCCACCCGTGGTCAGGACAATACGCCCCGCCCCTTTTCTTCCCGCATCCTCGTAGGCGCTCAGGGTCTCTTCCGTATTGCCGGAATAGCTGGTCAGAAAGACGAGGGTCTCCTCATTCACATAAGCCGGCAACAGGTAATCCCGGATAACCGCCACAGGGATCCTCGCCTCCCGGGCAACCAGAACCCGTACCAGGTCGCCGCCGATGGCAGAACCCCCCAGTCCGCCCATGACTACCTGCCGCGGCTTTTTCAGGTCGGGAAGCGGGGCTTCGTGTCCCAACCGCAAGGCCGCCTCGCACTGCTCCGGGAGGCCGGCCAGGGTCTCCAGGATTCCGTCAGGATCTCTCTCCTGCAGAACGCGGCTGTCATCCAAAATCCTTTCCAGTTCACGGTCCATTCCCATACTCCTTTCGCCGGATTATAGCCCAACACAAATCAATAAATCAACCTGATTGGACCCTTACTAACCCCTCTCTGCCAGTTTCCGCCGGGCATAGGCGGCTGCTCCCAAAACCCCCGCCCGGCCCAGCAAAGCCGCCGGGACGATCTTCAATGATTCCCTGAAAGCAGGCAGAACGCGAAGATGCGCCTCTTTTTCCGCCGGGTCCAGGAGGAACATCCCTGCCCCGCGGGCAACTCCTCCACCGATCACAAACAGGGATGGGTTGAGCAGGGTGCAGATGTTAGCAATTGCCAGTCCCAGATAACTCCCGGCCGTTTCCAGAATTTCCTTTGCTTCGGGGTCCCCCTCCTGCGCCGCCCGGGTCACTGCAGGAGCATCCGCCTCATCGGGAGACCCCCCGGCCAGGTGCAGGATCTTATTACCGTTTCCGGCGGAAATCAATTCAACGGCTCTCTGCTTAATGGCCCGGCCCGATGCCACAGCCTCAAGGCACCCTCTGTTCCCGCAGGAACAGACTGGCCCGCCGGGGGCCACCACCATGTGTCCGATCTCACCCGCCCCACCGAAGGCACCGGAATAGATTTCCCCGTTGAGGACGAGGCCTCCGCCCACCCCGGTACTGACCGTGATAAAGACCATGTGGTCATGCCCGCGGCCTGCCCCGTAAAGGTGCTCCCCCAGGGCGGCGAGATTGGCATCATTCTCCAGAAAAACCGGGAGTCCCAGGGCGTTCTGAAGGATTTCCTTTAAATTTACGTCGCGCCACTGCAGGTTGGGGGCGAAGATGATTCGGCCCGTCACGGGGTCCAGGGGACCCGGCGCTCCCACTCCCAGGGCTAGGATGGATCCATCCCGCAGGGCGCCGGCAGGAGTCACCGCCTCCAGGCTCGCCAGGATGTTGGCAATCACCCGCTTTTGTCCGAGGGCGGCTTCCGTAGGACGCACATCCCTCCTGAGGATCTGTTCACCCGGCCCGACGAGGGCCGAGTATATCTTGGTACCGCCAAGGTCGACAGCCAGTACGAGATTCATGATCTTACCCACCATTTTACCGTATATGCTCTATTTTATCCGATTTTTTTATCTTTCTTGCCTTTGCCCGGGAAAAACCGTTAACTGAGGACGAGCTTTTCAAGGGCTTCAGCCACACCGTCGTCGTTGTTCGAGGAAGTAACGTACCGGGCGCGGCGGCGCACTTCGGGACGGGCGTTGGCCACAGCCACCCCGATCCCGGCAAACTCAAGCATCTCCAGGTCGTTGAA
This sequence comes from Clostridia bacterium, assembly GCA_902812435.1. GTDB lineage: Bacteria > Bacillota > DSM-12270 > Thermacetogeniales > Thermacetogeniaceae > DULK01. The sequence goes on along the minus strand of CADDZA010000049.1, from coordinate 11,829 downwards.
GCTGTCCCCGAAGGCCATAACCTCTTCCCTCTTTACCTTCATCCAACCGGCCAGTTCCCGCAGGGCAACGCCCTTCGTAGCGTCGGGGTGGCTCACTTCCAGGTAAAGAGGCTTTGACTTGGTCAGATGCGCCTCAAGCCTTTCGGCATCCAGGATTTCCCTGAGCTCCGTGAAATAAGAGTCTATCACCGGCTCCTCCTCGATCATCAGGAGCTTCATGGGAGCCCCCTGTACAAGGAGTTCCTCCAGGTCGGACACCCGGTCGAAGGGCACGCCCGCCAGGGAGGCGTAATGCTCCCCCTGAGGGGTGATCCTCTCCACATATAACCTGTCGTTCAGGTAAAAATTGACCTGCATCTTTTTCTCACGCCCAAAGGCGATCACCCGGCGGGCCACCTCCGGGGAAAGGGGGCGGTGATAGACGACCTCGCCGGACAGGGCGTTTTTAACAAGGGCACCCTGGTAGGTGATGAGGGGGATGTCGAAGCCGAGCATTTCCGCGTAGGGCCTTGCGGAAGGGAACATCCGGCCTGTGGCCAGGGTCACCGCAATCCCCATTTTCCTCACCCTTTTTAAGACAGCCCGGGTCCGCTCTGAAATGGTCAGGTCGTCCCGGAGAAGGGTGTCATCCAGATCTATGGCAACCAGTTTGATATTGCTCATCCTTTTGTCTCCTCACCATGCAGGTAATCGTACAGGGCCGCCGCCGCTTTCCTGTTCATACCCGGCACAACCGCCAGGTCTTCCAGGCTTGCTTCCCGCATGCGTGCCAGGGAACCGAAGTGTTTCAGGAGAGCAGACTGCCTCTTTTTCCCGATCCCCGGTACCTCTCCGAGGAGAGAGGCATTTGCCTTCTTGCGGCGCAGCTTTTCCTGGTATGAGTGGGCAAACCGGTGCGCCTCGTCCCGGGCCTGCTGTAGAAGTTGCAGCCCCGGGTGGCTGCGGGGGAGGTGGATCGGGGCGATGCGCCCCGGACAGAAGATCTGCTCTTCCTCTTTCGCCAGGGCTGCCAGTTCTACTTCCGTACAGTTCAGCTCGCGCAGAACGGCCTCCGCGGCGTGCAGCTGCCCCCTGCCCCCGTCGATCACCAGGAGGTCGGGAAGAGGATCCTGCCGGGCGCGGCCGAGGCGGCGCCTTACCACCTCCTGAACCGCGGCGTAGTCGTCCCCCGGTGCACCGTTGCGAATCCTGTAGTGCCGGTAGCCTTTCTTGTCCGGCTGCCCGTCGCTGAAACAGACCAGCGAGCCCACCGTCTCCCGACCACCGAAGTGGGATATGTCAACGCACTCCAGCCTGCGGGGATACCTTTTCAACCCCAGGGCGTTCTGGAGTTCCAGCACCAGGGCGCGCCCCTTCTCCCGGGACTGCAGGGTGCGCCTGTTGCGCCGCTCTGCCTTGAGGGTGGCGTTTTCCAGGGCGAGCCGGACCAGTTCCCTCCCTCTGCCGCGCCTCGGGTAACGGATCTCCACCTTCCCTCCCCGCAGCCTTCTGAGCCACTCAGCCAGGAGATTCGCCTCGGGGAGCAGGTGGCTCACAAGGACTGTGGCAGGTATATCCCTACCGGGGTTGTAATACTGTTTCATGAAAGACCCCAGCACCTCTCCCGGTGCAAGTCCTTCCGTGCCCGTCAGGAAGTAATGTTCCTCCCCCACAACCTTGCCTCCCCGGACCCGGAAGAGAAGGACGCACTCCTCGTTCAGGTAACTACCTACCGCCAGGACGTCCTGGTCCGGGCCTGAGGCGCTGGCAACCCGCTGCTGTTCCCGAACTCTGCGCAGGGCTGCCAGCTGGTCCCGGATCCGGGCCGCCCTCTCAAAGTCCAGGGCCCGGGCAGCCTCCTGCATCTGTCTCTCCAGCCGCTTTTCCACCTCCCGGGTGTTCCCCTCCAGGAAAAGCACAAGCTGGTCGATCACTTCCCGGTAGACCTCGGGCGAGACGTTCCCGGTACAGGGCGCCAGGCACTGCCGGATCTGGGCGTTCAGGCACGGCCTGCTGCGCGGGACTAGGGATTTGTCCGAACAGGAACGAAAGGGAAAGAGCTTGCGCAGCAGCCTGACGGTCTCCCTGACCGCGTTAACGTCGGGATAGGGGCCGAAGTAGCGCGACCCGTCCCTGACCAGATTGCGGGTGATCATCACCCGCGGGAACTGATCGGCAGTTATCCGCAGATAGGGGTAGGATTTATCATCTTTCAAATTGATATTGTATTTCGGCCGGTATTCCTTGATCAAATTGCACTCCAGGATGAGGGCCTCCACCTCGGAGTCGGTGACGATGTACTCGAAACGGGCGGCTTCCTGAACGAGCCGCCGGATCCGCTCGCTGTGACCCTTACCCTGGAAATATGAACGAAGGCGGTTCTTCAAGGAAACCGCCTTGCCGACGTAGATCACCGCACCCGCCTGGTTGCGGAAAAGATAGACACCCGGCCTTTCGGGAACAAGTTCCAGCTCTGTATTCATTTCCCTTCCCACCGTTTTTTATAACCATCATGTACCGAATACCGCCACATAAGGTGCGGCCGGTTTTTTCAGCAAAGCGACGCAACTATTATCACAAACGCCAGCGCCGATTCAGGGTTAGAGGCCACCGAAGCTTCAGCACAGCGCGACACATGAAGGTCGCGAGGACTGGCGTCTCCAAATAACAAATTTCCCCCAGGTGAAATTTAAGGAAGCAAGCATAGGTCGTGACCAAAGTTCAACCGTAGTACCGAAGCGTTAACTATTACGGAGCTGTTTTCACCACTTTCCTTGGCCTTTCAGGCATTCCCAACACTCTTCTCAAATACTGCCCGGTATAGGAATCGGGGCAGGATGCTATTTCCTCCGGTGTACCGGCGGCGACAACCCGTCCGCCCCTCTCCCCTCCCTCGGGTCCCAAATCGATAATATAGTCTGCGGTCTTGATTACATCCAGGTTGTGCTCGATCACCACCACCGTGTTGCCCGTTTCCACGAGGCGGTCGAGGATGATCAAGAGCCGCCGGATATCCTCTTTGTGCAGCCCGGTGGTCGGCTCGTCCAGGATGTACAGGGTGCGCCCGTTGCTGCGCCGCGACAACTCTGTGGCCAGCTTAACCCGCTGGGCTTCTCCCCCGGAAAGGGTTGTGGCGGGCTGGCCGAGCTTGATATAGCCCAACCCCACATCATACAGGGTCTCGAGCTTCCGGCTGATCTTCGGTATGTGCCGGAAAAACTCGCAGGCCTCGCTGACCGTCATGTCGAGCACATCCGCAATGCTTTTCCCCTTGTACTTGACCTCTAGGGTCTCCCGGTTATACCGGCTCCCCTTGCAGGCTTCGCAGGGAACGTAAACGTCCGGGAGGAAGTGCATCTCGATCTTGATGATCCCGTCGCCGCGGCAGGCCTCGCAGCGGCCGCCGCGCACGTTGAAGCTGAAGCGACCCGGCCTGTAGCCCCGCATTTTTGCCTCCGGCGTCAGGGCAAACAACTCCCTGATCCCGTCGAAAGTGCCCGTATAGGTCGCCGGGTTGGAGCGCGGCGTGCGCCCGATGGGGGACTGGTCGATCTTGATCACCTTGTCCAGGTGATTGACTCCCCGTATCTCGTCGAAGTCGCCGGTGCGGGAACGTGCTCCGTTCAGCCGCTGTGCCAGGGCTTTATAGATGATCTCCTCCAGGAGGGTGCTCTTGCCGGAACCGGACACACCGGTGATGCAGACAAACAGGCCCAGGGGAATGGCCACGTCGATATCCTTCAAGTTATGCTCGCGGGCCCCAAACACCTTCAGCCACCGGTCACCCGGCTTGCGCCGTGCCGAAGGGACCGGGATCTGGCGCTTCCCGCTCAGGTACTGGCCGGTAATGGACTCCGGCACCCGCATAATCTCTTCCAGGGTGCCCTGGGCAACCACTTCACCGCCGTGCACTCCGGCCCCGGGCCCGATGTCGATGATCTCGTCCGCGCTGAGCATCATTTCCTCGTCGTGCTCCACCACGATCAGGGTGTTGCCCAGGTCCCTGAGATCCTTTAGGGTGTTGATGAGCCTTGTATTGTCCCTCGGATGCAATCCAATGCTGGGCTCGTCGAGGATATACAACACCCCTACCAGCCCGGAGCCGATTTGGGTTGCCAGGCGGATGCGCTGGGACTCCCCGCCCGCCAGGGTCCCGGCCGGCCGGTCCAGGGTCAGGTAATCCAGCCCGACGTTTACCAGGAAGCCCAGGCGGTTGTCGATCTCCTTCAAGACCTGGTGGGCAATTCTCTCCTCCCGGAGGGTCAAATCCAAGCCCCGAAAAAAGTCCCGGGCTTCGAGTACGGTGAACCCGGACACCTCCGCGATATTCTTCCCTCCAATTGTAACGGCAAGGGTCTCAGGCCGCAGCCTCGCCCCGTGGCACTCGGGGCAGGGCCTGGATGTCATATATTCCTCGATCTCCAAGCGTACGTCCTCGGAGTCGGTCTCCTTGTAGCGGCGCGCCAGGTGCGGAATCACCCCCTCAAACTGCCCGTACCATACCCTCGTCTGCCCGAAGCTGTCCTCGTAGCGGAACCGGAACCGTTCATCGCTGCCGTACAGGAGAACATGCTGGACTTCGGGAGGCAGTTCCCGGAAAGGAACATCCCACCTGCAGCCGTAATGCTCCAAAACCGTCCGGATCATCTGGGGGTAATAATGCTGGGTGGAGCGGGTCCAGGGCAGCAAGGCTCCTTCACGGACGGAGCGCTCCGGGTCAACCACCAGTTCTGGATCCACCTCCAGCCGGTATCCCAATCCGGAACAGGCCGGGCAGGCGCCATAAGGGCTGTTGAAGGAAAACAGGCGCGGGGTAATCTCTGCCAGCCCGATCCCACACTCGGGGCAGGCAAAGTTCTGGCTGAACACCAGGTCATCGCCCCCCTGCACGTCGGCGATGACCGTTCCCTCCCCCAGCTCCAGGGCGGTCTCCAGGGAGTCGGCCAGGCGGCGTTCCAGGCCGGGGCGTACCACGAGCCGGTCCACCACCACTTCGATGTTGTGCTTCTTGTTCCTGTCAAGGGCGATTTCCTCGTCCAGCTCCCTGACCTCACCGTTCACCCGCACCCTGACAAAACCCCTTTTCTGAACGTCGGAAAACACCTTCTGGTGCTCCCCCTTTTTGCCGCGCACCAGCGGGGCCAGGATTTGAAGCCTGGTCCCCTCCGGGTAGGCCATTAGCTGGTCCACCATCTGGGATACGGTCTGCCGGGCAACCGGCCGCCCGCAGCGGGGGCAGTGGGGCTTGCCGATCCGGGCGAAAAGCAGCCTGAGGTAATCGTAGATCTCCGTTACCGTCCCGACCGTTGAACGCGGGTTCCGGCTCCCGGATTTCTGGTCAATGGAGATGGCCGGAGAAAGCCCCTCGATGTAATCCACGTCGGGCTTGTCGGCAACGCCGAGAAACTGGCGGGCGTAGGCGGAAAGTGACTCCACGTAGCGCCGCTGTCCCTCGGCGTAAATGGTGTCAAAGGCGAGGGAGGACTTGCCGGATCCGGAAAGACCCGTGATCACCACCAGTTTCCCGCGGGGTATCTCGACATTGATGTTTTTCAGGTTGTGGACGCGCGCCCCCCTGATGACGATCTTGTCCATGCCGTCCTTTTACGCCTCCCTTTGATAGCCGTATCCTCTTTCGTATCCTTCTTCCTGCCGCCCCGGGGGCGGCCCATCATTTCCTTGCGCAGTTCTATGATCAGGTCGCGGACCTCGGCAGCCCTCTCGAAGGCCAGTTCCCGGGCCGCCTTGCGCATCTCCTGCTCCAGCCTGGAAATCATCTGTTCTATTTCCTGCCTGGTCATGTCTTTCAAGGGCTTGCCCGTCCGGTAAAGGCCCTTCTCCTCGGCCACCTCTACCGGCAAGGTGATCTCCAGGATCCCCCGCACTGCCTTTTGGATGGTGCGGGGGGTGATGCCGTGCTTCCGGTTGTATTCCATCTGGATGGAGCGCCTCCTGTTCGTTTCGTCAATGGAGCGCTGCATGGAATCGGTGACCGCATCGGCGTACATGATCACCTTCCCCTCGGCGTTGCGCGCCGCCCGCCCGATGGTCTGAATGAGGGAGCGTTCCGAGCGCAGGAACCCCTCCTTGTCGGCATCCAGGATGGCCACCAGGGAAACCTCGGGCAGGTCGAGGCCCTCCCGCAGGAGGTTGATGCCCACCAGCACGTCAAAGACCCCAAGCCGCAGGTCCCGCAGGATCTCCATCCGCTCCAGGGCATTGATGTCCGAGTGCAGGTAGCGCACCTTGATGTCCAGTTCCCGGAGGTATTCGGTCAGGTCCTCCGCCATCTTCTTGGTCAGGGTGGTGACCAGGACCCGCTGCTGCTTTGCCACCCGCAACCTTATCTCCTCCACGAGGTCGTCCACCTGGCCCCGGGCAGGGCGAACTTCCACCTCCGGGTCCACCAGGCCGGTCGGCCGCACAATCTGCTCCACCACCTGGCTGCTGTTTTCCAGTTCATAGGGCCCGGGAGTGGCGGAAACGAAGATCACTTGCGGCGCTTTCTCAATAAACTCCTCGAAACGCAGGGGGCGGTTGTCCATGGCTGAAGGGAGCCGGAAACCGAAGTCCACCAGGGTCTTCTTCCTGCTGTAGTCCCCGGCGTACATCCCGTGAATCTGAGGCACCGTGATGTGGGATTCGTCGATCACCACCAGAAAGTCCTGCGGGAAAAAGTCAAGCAGGCAGTAAGGAGGGTCCCCCGGTTTGCGCCCGGTCAGGTGCCGTGAATAGTTCTCGATCCCCTTGCAGGTCCCAACCTCCCGCATCATCTCCAGGTCGTAGCGGGTACGCTGCTCCAGGCGTTGGGCCTCCAGCAGCTTCCCTTCGGAGCGAAGCTCTTCCAGTCTTTCGGCCAGTTCGGCCTCGATGGACGCAAAGGCCTTCTCCAGCCTGTCCCGTGGAGTGACGTAATGGGACGCCGGGAAAACCGCTGCGTGCAGGCGGCGGGCCAGGACCTCGCCGGTGAGGGTGTCGATCTCTAGAATGCGCTCGATTTCATCTCCGAAGAACTCCACCCGCAGGGCCTTCTCGCTGAAGGATGACGGGAAGATCTCCACCACGTCACCATGCACCCGGAAGCGCCCGCGCTCGAATTCGTAATCGTTGCGCGTGTACTGAATGTCGATCAGCCTGGCAAGGACCTCGTCCCGGTCAACCCGCATCCCCTGGCGCAGGGAGACCATCATGTCCCGGTAGTCTGCCGGGGAACCCAGGCCGTAGATGCAGGACACGCTGGCAACGATGATCACGTCTTCCCGCTCAAAGATGGCCGCGGTTGCTGAGTGCCGGAGCTTGTCGATCTCCTCGTTCAGGGAAGAGTCCTTTTCTATGTAAGTGTCAGTCTGGGGGACGTATGCCTCCGGCTGGTAGTAATCATAGTAGCTGACGAAGTACTCCACCGCGTTATCGGGGAAAAACTCCCGGAACTCCCCGCACAGCTGGGCCGCCAGCGTCTTGTTGGGAGCGATCACCAGGGTGGGTTTCTGAATCTCCTGGATCACCCCGGCGATGGTAAAGGTCTTGCCGGAGCCGGTAACCCCCAGCAGCGTCTGGAATTTGGCCCCTTCCGCGATCCCCTTGCTCAGCTTTGCAATCGCCTGGGGCTGGTCGCCGGTCGGGGCAAAGGCCGATTTCAGTTGGAATCTGGCCATAAAAAAACACCTTCTCAGGAAAGAGCCGGGTCATCCAATCTCTATCCAATTAAAAATGGGGCTTTCACCCCGTTGCACTGTTGATGGAACATTATTTCTCCGGGAGGTTAACCCCCCGCAAGCTATCTCTTGCAACACCTCTCGGGGCCTATTCACCCCGGATTATACCATAAAAGACCTGGACCCGCCACTCGGAGGCCTTTGTCTATGGCTTTTTTATATCAGGATGATTGTTGCTACAACCTACAGAAAAAGGGCTGCAAAAACAAGCCCTTGCAGCAGCAGAAAAATTGCTAATGCCAACCAGTTCCATTTTGGAGGGGAGAAGTCGGAATCGAACCGACACCCTCCTGCTCTACAGGTTGGGCCAACGGGTTTGCAGCCCGTGGGGGGACCATCCCCTTTCTCCCCACATAAATTATATAAATAAACAGGTGTTATTTGTCAAATAATATATAGTTATATGTAATGCCGTAACAAGAGGCTGCTGTTTGCAGCTCGATTTGACACGTAACATTTTTTAGGGATTGGCAATTTCTTTTAAGAACCTGGAGACAAAGGCGGCAACATCCTGGCCGGAAACCCCGGTGGGCACCGCGGATTTCTGAAAACGGCTCAAGGCGCGCCCGGCAGCCTTTAAAAGGTCGTCCAGTTCCGCCTGTTTTCCGGTTGTCCTGGCCGCGTGCGCAAAAGCTCTTCCCTCACCCTGATATCCTGGAAGATCGCAGACGATATCCCCCGGCAAAGGTGAAAGTGCAAAACCGCACGTCCCATCAACAATCGCCAGGCCGATCTCGGGAAAGATCAATGCTACCATGTATTCAGGATCGATATAAGAGTGATAGGCTTCAACATCCCAGTGCCGGCTCAGGCCCTGGAACAGGGCGTCCTGCACCATCGGACCGCCAGTGCCGGGGGCGCCCCTGATAAAATACCGTTTCCTGCAGCCAGATGTAAGGTGATCGATAAAGTCAACAGGCCCCTCAGCAGTCACAGTCCCCGCAAAGAAATGTTTGAGACGAGATGGTTTTTCGAGAAGCTCATTTATCCAACCGGAACCCAGCCAATGGGAGGCACGCTCCGCACCGGGCAGGCGAAAGAATGCACAGGTATCTTCCCATATTCTGGCAGCTTCCTCCAAAAGCCTCATGGCCTCCAACCTGCCCTGCAGTTCATCCTCGCCGTAGTCAGGCTTTTGCCGGTATCCCTGCCGGGGGAGGTCGATCTCAACCACCCGGAGGTATGGAGGAGCAGAGATTCCGTACAATCCTGTACAGGACCGGTCTAGAATTGCCGCTCTCAAAGGCATGACCACCAACCCTTCGAGAGCCAGGTGGCTCCCCGGCCTGTGGCAGTAATTTATACGATAACCGCGTTCCGTAAGAGCATGGCCAAGCAGGCGTAGAAATACACTCTTGTCGCCCGGCGAAGGTCCTCGCAGCAGGTAAAGGTGTTGTAAATCTGCCAGAACCTCCCCCCAGAAAGAATGAAATCCTTTTCCTGTCAGGGCGCTTGCAAATAGGTGTTTATTCCCGTTTCCCATACTGAAGCCCGTCCCTTTCCGCCGGCGGGCATCCACCCCCCCCCGTCTCATTAGCTTTTACATATTATTAAACAGAGGGTGGGAATGTGAATTACCTCTTAAAAATACGGCGCGCTAAATTACGGAGGGGACTTCCCATCACATAGTTTACATTGGGGAGATCCCCCGGTTCCGGAACAGGAATCACCCCAAAAGGAGCGGCGGTTTCCTGGGTCACACGAATTCTCCTGAGAGGACCCGTGCCGCTGGCAAAAAGGAGGAAGAAGGACGTGCCCGCAAAATCAAGAGCCTGGATGAATTCGTCGCGGGAGTTTACGGGAAAGTCTCCCACACTGTAGATGATGTCCCCGGAACGAAGCCCGGCCGTCGCTGCGGGAGTCCCCTTGATCACGTCCAGAACCATCATCCCCCGGCGCGGCGGTACAAACCGCGGCTTCCCCTGAAGCTCCTCTCTGCGTCCGATGTAAATCACCAGTTCGTGCCCAAGGGGAGAAAACAGGGCCGGAATGACCGCAGCCTGAGGGACCCGGGAAGCGTATACGGAGAGACCCAGGAGGACAAGGCTGAAAAGGGCAAGATGGAAGGCCGAACGCCTGACCTTTTCCCGGGGCAGGCGGGTGATGGCAAGCTCCCCGTAGCCCAGAGCGGCCACAACAGGAAAGATGCCGTAAACCAGATCCCCGGCTTTCCCGGCACCCGGTGGATGAATCAACGGCCACCAGTCAGGCGTTTTTATGATCTCACCTGTGATCTGGTGGGGAACCCCTACCACCATGAGAACTGCAAGGGGAATTGGCCAGAACTTCTGGAGGTTAAAGGCCCCGACGACCCGATCTGTTTCATTGCGGACATAGACCGGCAGGGGATCGATATGCCCGCTGGTCAGAATCAACACGCTCTCCACCAGGTGCAGCACGGCAATCAGGCCCATTAAAGCCGGGATATTTACCCGGGGGTGTCCCACCAGAAGTGAAACAACGGCGAGCAGGCCTCCGGCGTAGGAAAAGCACAGGAATCGGGGGCTGAACAGCATGAGAACCAGGGCCAGCAGCCAGAGGTAACCGATTCCCACGTCGTTTATGGAAATCCCGAAAAAAATCATAACAAAGCTCCCCACCAGCCCCCCGATCAGCCCGTAGACGACGGAAACCGCCGCCACTCTCAGAGCAGACCCGTCCGGTCCATAAAGGGACTCCTTGGTTCTCTGCATCCGCTGGTAGAGGTACCAGACCAGCAGTATAACCATCCAGAAAAATGGTTCTGTGAGCACCCGCAGAAAAACTTGACCGATCAGCGGCAGAATCTGGGTCCAGGGAAAATCCATCGACCGGTCCTCCTACGCTGCCTTTCCCGCAGCCATCCCTAGCTGTTCCTCCAGGATCTGAACTCCCTTTTCAAGCTGCACGTCCCTTTCGGTCCCGCCCGGCTGCTTTACAACCACATCGGGCTCTATGCCCCTCTTATTTATGTCGTGACCGTTCGGGGTCAGGTACTTATCGGTAGTCAGCTTAACTCCCACGTTTCTGTCGAGGTTGAAAACGGTCTGGACAAGACCCTTGCCAAAGGTGCGCGTTCCTACCAGGGTGCCGCTTTTGGTATCCTTGATCGCTCCGGCCACGATTTCAGATGCACTGGCGCTTCCTTCATTAACTAGGACCACAAGGGGGACCCTGACCCGGCGGCTGTAAACAGGTTGCAGGGCATCCTCCGCCCCGCCGCGGTGTACAATGCGGACAACCGGGCCCCGCTTGACAAAATAACTGGCAAGTTCTACGGCTGTTTGCAGATCTCCCCCGGGGTTACCCCTCAGGTCCAGAATAAGACCACGGTACCCGGCCTTCTCTATTCGGGCAAGTTCCTGTTTCAGTTGGGGTATGGTGCTCATCTGGTTAAAGTGCATTACTTGAAGATAGCCGATTCCCGGGTGCTCAGGCAGCATCCTCCCCGTAACCGAAGGAACCTGGATCTGCTGCCTCCGCAGGCTGACCTTGAAGTAACGGTTTCCCTGGGGCCGCCAGATCTTCAGGGAAACGCTGCTGCCGGGAGTCCCCCGTAAAAGACTGGCTGCTTCGATCAGGGACATCTGGGCGGTATCCTTCCCATTGATTTCGGCAATGATGTCGCCGCTCTTAATACCGGCCCGGTCGGCAGGCGTCCCGGGAAGAGGAGCCACCACTACAATCTGCTTGTCCTTGTTGAGGTCGATCTCAACCCCGATCCCGCCAAAGGCACCTTCAATTTGCAGGTTCAACTCCTGGAAGGCGGTCTTGTCCAGGTAGACCGAATAGGGATCCCCCAGGGCATCCACCATCCCCCTGATGGCGCCTTCAATCAGGGTCGCGGTGCTCACCCGGTTGAGGGATTTGGTTTTGATTAAGACATAAGTTCTCACCAGGTTGTCCAGGTTGTTTTTGTTTGCCCAAACAAAAAGGCCACCTAAACCGGCCACCAATAGAACCAGGATCAGTCCGACTGCCGTAAGTTTCACAGAAAGCGATTTCAGTCCATCCACCTCCAATAATTACTGGGTAGTTTCTCGGAAACTCCACTTGCTTGCGGCTAAAGCATATTTCTAGCCACATCATTTGGTTTCACCTCCAATATCTTTGGGTGCGTAAAACTACGTAAGAACGAGATATTGGAAGTTACTCA